>JBFEUX010000226.1:0-4525 GCA_041547255.1 Bacteriovoracaceae bacterium | reverse complement strand
TGATAGGAGAAAGAGCATTAGATAGACCCACCAGAGAAAAAGCTGAGATATCACAGGCCAATTTAAAACCTTCACGAGAAGTTTTAACAAAAGAATCCTTTAAATCAGCACGATCAGCAAAGGCAATAGAGTGAACTAAAATATCAAAAGTTCCCCATTTCTCTTTTACAATATCTTGCACGCTTTCATAGTGTGCATCATTAGTTACATCCATCTCAAAAGTAAAATCTGCCTCAAGTTGCTCTGCCAAGGGCTCAACTCGTTTTTTAATGGCATCGTTTACGTAGGATAAAGCAATACTTGCTCCATGTTGTTTAAATTGCTGAGCAATTCCAAAGGCAATCGACCTATCGTTTGCTACACCTAAAATTAATGCTTTCTTTCCTTTTAAAATACTCATATTACCAACCTTTTTGATTGGATTTTAAATGTGCCAGGACCCTTTTGGTAGCGACACTGCGTTATCACATAACGCGCTGTCGCTACCAAAAGGTGCCTGGCACCTTTCTGGATTTTAGCTTGCTAATTTGCCTAAAGATTTATACATTGTGTTATCAAAAAAACAGGAGATTGCTACGATGCAAAAAAAGCTCATCCCAGAGTATCTAGATAAGCTGCAGGTCTATAAAGCAGGAAAACCAATTGAAGAACTTGCAAGAGAAAAAGGTCTCACCAAAATTAGCAAGATCGCTTCAAATGAAAATCCTCTTGGGCCTAGCCCATTCGCTATTAGAGAAATGACAAATGCCCTCTGGGATATCCACCGCTATCCTGACATGCATGCCACAGATTTAAAAAACAAACTCTGTGCTTTGTATAAAGTACAACCTGAAAATATTATTCTAGGAAATGGTTCCGAGGGAATTATGGCCTATATTGCTCGCGCTTTCATTCAACCAGGTGAAGAAGTTTTAACTGCGGAAAAAACCTTTATTGGTTTTCACATTCTGGCGACAGCTGCTGGTGCGAAACTAGTCACTGTACCTAGAACAGCAGACATGCGCTACGATATTAAGGCCCTTGCCGAGGCAGTTAACGAGAATACAAAAGTTCTCTATATCGCCAATCCTGACAACCCTAGCGGAACTTATATCACCGAGCACGAATTTGATTATCTTATGCAATATGTTCCCAAGCATACTATCGTTATTCTGGATGAAGCATATTTTGAATTTGCTCAGTCGACCTGGGATTATCCAGACTCAATGAAGTACCGCTATGATAATGTTATTACACTCAGAACCTTTTCTAAAGCTTATGGCCTATCTGGTATCCGCGTAGGTTATGGATTTGCTCATCATGACTTTATTCGCGCACTTCACAAGGTAAAGCTTCCCTTTGAGCCAAACCTCATTGCCCAAAAAGGTGCGATTGGTGCCCTGGAAGACTACCCTCACCTTGAGCGTACTATTCGTAACAATACAAAACGCTATTATGAAACGCTTAAATTTTTGGACAAAAAGAATTTTAATCCAATTAAATCTATTACAAACTTTATTGCCTTTAGGACTGGATCAGAAGAGGCCAGTGACTATTTATTTAACGCACTTTTAGATCGTGGAGTTATCATCCGTCCTTTAAAAGCAAATAATATGCCTGATTGGGTAAGAGTCTCGATTGGACTAAAAGAAGAAATGAAACATTTTTTTGAAGCCATGGAAGAATTACTACCTGAATATGATAAAAAATTCGGCAGACCTAGTTAAGAAGCTTAAAAAGGATCATTATGAAAGTATGTACCTACCGCAGACCCACTCCTTTTGGTGAAATGAAACGCTTGGGTATTTTTTTTAATGAAACAACTATCATTGATGTTAATTTAGTTTGGCAAAAAAAGTTTGAGCAAGATGGCTATTACCATGTACAAACTAAAGCACAGGACACTGCTCCTGCGAGTCTGGCCAGTATTTTAGAAAAATATCAAGACCAAAGTATTAACTTTCTGCAATCCACTTTGGAAGAATTTAAAGATCTTTCCAAAAAAGGGATTCTAACAACTCTTAACGGTGGTGATTTAAGCTTTGACTTACATGATGCCAAAGATACGAAGTTGGATTGTCCCCTTGATCGGATTAATTGCTATCGAGATTTTTACGCTCATGAAAAACATGTGGCCAAAGGTTTTGAGAAAAGGAATGAGCCTGTTCCTCCGGCTTGGTATGAAATCCCTGCCTATTACAAAGGACCTACCACAGGGTTTATTGGCCATGATGAAATAGTACCCTGGCCAGCATACACTCAAAAACTAGATTATGAGTTAGAATTTGGTCTCGTTATTGGCAGAGATGGCAAAAATATTAAGGCGGAAAAAGCAAAAGATCATATTTTTGGATATACTATTTTTAATGATATTTCAGCTCGCGACATTCAGAAAAAAGAAATGGCGATACGCCTAGGTCCCGCTAAAGGCAAAGACTTTTGTTCTGTGGTTGGACCGGTTATTGTAACCGCTGATGAGTTTGACTTCAAAGAGCCCAATTTAAAAATGTCTGCGATCATTAATGGGGATGTATGGTCTGAAGGCTATACGGCTGACTCTCACTATAGCTGGGCCGAAATGATTGAGCATGCCTCACGGGAAGAGTGGTTGCTCGCCACAGATTTTATGGGAAGTGGTACCGTAGGAACTGGTTGTGGACTAGAAATTGATAAATGGATCCAGCC
This sequence comes from Bacteriovoracaceae bacterium, assembly GCA_041547255.1. Classification (GTDB taxonomy): domain Bacteria; phylum Bdellovibrionota; class Bacteriovoracia; order Bacteriovoracales; family Bacteriovoracaceae. Next base: position 1,861 of record JBFEUX010000226.1, on the reverse strand, counting down.
GGGAGATGTTGTCGAATTAGAAATTGAAAAAATTGGCAGACTCAAAAATATAATTGGGACTCCCAATAAGTAAAAGGAAGAATATATGTTAAGCTTTGACACTGATGGAGATATGACTCAAAACTATAGGTTTCTAATTGGATCTATACTTCCTAGGCCCATTGCAGTTGTTTCAACGCTAAATGAAAATGGTAGCCATAATCTAGCTCCTTTTTCCTTTTTTAATGGTTTTAGTGCCAAACCATTCATTATTGGCTTCTCTCCTGTCCGCCGCCCAGGAACTGGAGAAAAGAAGGATACGCTTATAAATATTGAACGTGAAAAAGAGTTTGTGGTTAACTTTGCAACAGAAGAAAATGCTGACTTAATTAATCTTTGCTCAACTGAGCTTGCTCCAGGAGAAAGTGAGTTTACTCATGCTGGCCTAACACCAATTCCATCTGAGATGGTAAAAGCGGCCAGATTAAAAGAGAGTCCTATTCATTTTGAATGTAAACTGAGAGATCTGATCTCCTATGGCGATCAACCCGGAGCAGGTACCTTAATTACAGGCGAAGTTATTAAGGTTCATATTGATGAAAAAATATATAACAACGGACTCATAACGACCTCTTTATGGCATCCCATTGGAAGAGGAGCTGGAAACGACTGGTTCTCCACCCGAAATCCTATTCAAAAAGAAAGGCTGACTAAAGCACAAATTCAAAAATAATTTGTACTTACCGCTTAACGCGTTATAATGGAATTACTATGTACTTAAAACTAATTCCATTGCTATTGCTTGTCTCATGTACCAAATACCATGAGCTCAAAAAGAAAAGTGGTGTCTATTATCTCACTGATGTATACAATGAAATTCAACAGGCCAAAAATGTTGAATGGGAAGTTGGTCGAAAACGTGAAGCTACCATTTCAAAGGGTATTCGTTTAAACACTAGCATTTCCAACCTTTCTGATGAGGCGAAAAGCTATTTATATAAAAAATATGGAATTGATTCTTGGATTATCCGACTTTCTCGTGAACGGCGTGGATATGCTCAGGGAATTGGTTACTTTTTTATTAATTTAAGCAATATGAGCAGGACAAGCAAAGACTATACCATAAATCTTTATTATCACGCTGCTGCAGTTTCCAAAAGATTTCGTCTTTTCCACTGTCCAGCTTTTAAGCATCGATACGATATTACTTCTTTTGACTTGGAAGACCGCCTTGGGGTGGAAAAGGGAGATATCTACATTCGACCTGTTAAGCGCTTCCCTGGCAAAGTAACTCCCTTACGATTTGCCCCCATGATAATTAGTGGTGGCCGCTCTCTTCTAGGAAAATATTTTATTGATATGGCCCTTTATAACACTAAAACTAAATTACTTTACAGTGAATGGGTTCCGGTAGATAAAACATTAATCATTCGCCAAGAAGTGGCCAGATCAGTTGCAAGTTGTCTAGGTGTTGTGGAAGAAGAGCATCCTCTTAAAGAAAGTAGTATGCCAAATATTAGAGATTTAGAAATTAAATAATTTAAAAACTATCTGTACGATTTATCCGTAATTTATCAAAAGTATAAGCTTTAAAATTTATAAGAGTTTTATTGTTTTCCTGGGAAATATCAAAAATAGCATAATTTGGAACACCATCAAAACCATCCACTCTCCGTTTATTGGGGTCTCTTTCTAGCTGACCAGGATACATTTTTGTATGGATACCACTCACTGTATATTCAAAGGACTTAGAACCAAGTTCATCTTTAGGAATTTGCATAACTTCTATCAGATGTCTGTCCCCTGAAATAAAAACATATTTTTTCTTACTATCTTTTAACTCTTGTTTAAATTTAGAAAACTGCGTAGGGTGTAAGCCCTC
>JBFEUX010000227.1:0-4498 GCA_041547255.1 Bacteriovoracaceae bacterium | reverse complement strand
GTTTGGAGAAAATTTATAATCCATGAATCTGGATTTGATTCGAATTCAAAACGTACCACTGGAGCAAATTTTCTTTCTCTTATATCATCCGTAACCCTTTCCATAAGGTCTTCGTATTCATCATCGTAATCATCTTCAATAGCAGCGTTTCGGGTAACTCTAAAAATGGTAGTGGCTTCAATAATCATCCCGGAAAAAAGAGCACCCAGGTTATTACGAATGACATCATGGACAGTGATATAACGATGTTTATATTTGTTATTAGGACGTAGCGCGATCCACTGGTCAATATCAGCAGGAATTTTAACTCTCGCAAAATAACTATTCTTTGCGCGAGGTTTTCTTAATTTAACACCGATAGAGCATGATAGATTGGATAAAAAAGGAAAAGGATGTCCTTCATCAACAGCTAACGGAGTGAGTATCGGGAAAATATTGCGCTTAAAGTAATCTGTTAAAAACTTTTTTTCAGCACTAGAAATTTCACTCCATTGAACTAGTTTAATCCCATTTTTTTCTAATTCAGAAATAATACTTTTTTCAAAGTTTTTAGAAAACTGTGCAATTAAAGTAAGCACTTTTTTTTGCGATAACTCCAATACTTGCTGATAGCTAAGCTCATCGTATTTATTGGCTTCCTGATGTTCATGGATTCGTTTGAGAATTACACCAATTCTTTTTTGAAAGAATTCATCGTTATTGGAGCGAAAAATATCGCAAAAACGCAATCTTTCCAGTAAAGGAGTTCTGCTATCGATAGCTTCGTTTAAAACACGAGTATTAAATTCTAACCAGCTGAGATCGCGGTTAATATAAGTTTTGCCTGAGAGAGCTGAATATTTTCTTTCTTGTTTTCTTCTTTCAGTGACTCTTTTCTTTGGCTTCGCTGTTTTTTTCTTTTTCACTTTTTTAATCATGTAACTATTATCGCCAAAATCAGGGTAAGATAAAGGCTTGAAATTAAAAAATACCTGAGTGGAAAGGTTTTTTGTAAGCATACTTCAAAAGGAGGGAATCGCCGCTGGTAATTTTCGACATTTTAAGAAGATTATAATATATTGCCTAGTAGTCGGAACGTAGCGCAGTCTGGTAGCGTACTTCGCTGGGGGTGAAGTGGTCGCTGGTTCGAATCCAGTCGTTCCGACCATTTTCTTTTCCGCTACGTTGCTCTTTTTAACTTTTTTAACAAAAATTACGATAAGTTAGATATGTTTATGGGAAACAAAATTTATTACTTTGTTGTCATATATTTACTTTTAGTAAAAGACTGTCTTTCCAGTCAGCAATGTTTCTATCCTATCCCTAATACACCTTCTTTAGAAAAACTAAGCCAAAACCTTACTTCATCTACTGTAATTCATCCCAAAGATGCCGCTGATATTGTGATGAACACATTTTACCAAAATTGTGAAGCATCTAGCTTGCCCCCTTATAATATCCTAAAATTGGGCGAAATGAGAGGATATCAGCTGGAAAAACATCCTTGGAATGGAGGCTCGGTCTCAAAGGTAGTTAATCATAAGGAAGCGCTTAATTCTCAGTATTATATAAACTGCCCACACGAAGATCGCAAGGCATGCATAAATCTTTGTGCTCAACCCCCTACTTATATATGGGGAGGAAAAGGCGTTTATGAAAAAAATGGTACCCTAGACCTTTTTAGCAATGATAAATCAATCCAAGAAATTGCCCATCACCCTGGTATTGATTGTTCAGGTTTTATCAATGCAGTATTTGCCGTATCCGGCTTAAAAGTGCGTCCAGATATGAGTCCCAGTAAAGTAGCATTCACTACAGATGCAAAATGGTTTATGAAACCAGGTAAATGCTTTGAAAGCGTACCCATAGATACGCCATTTAAACCAGGGGATATTATTTCATGGGAAAAACATGTTGTAATGGTCGATCAATGTGCAAAAGATCCTTTTGGGCTAGCTAAATTGAAAGATGTGAGTCAATGTACCAGTGAATATTTAGACCCTCTAAACTTCAAACTGATAGTATCAAACAGTGTTGGCGGTGTTAATGATATTAACCAAGATGGCACTTTCACTCCGGCAGATCTTCATGGGGGCCCTTTTGAAAGATATGCAAATATACCGATTACAGGGGTAGGCATAGGTGTGAGCAAAGTCTCTTTTGGCCAGTTGGCGCTTAAATATCCTACGGAAATAATGGAGCTCGCCAAGGCCGCATGCTATGCAAAGTTTAACAAACCTTTTAAGCACTCTAAAATAAACGTTACTCGTCATATACTTTCCAATAAAAAACCTATGCCAAGTAGTTCACCTTGTATGGAGAACTTAGTAGAAAAACCCAAACTTAAAGGCTTAGAATGTATATTAGAAAACTGTGGTTCTTAATTGCTATCCTAATGTTAGGAAGCTTAAGTATTAAAAAAGTTTATGCTGATAATAAAAAAAATTGCCCTAGTGTTAGGGATTTAGCAAAAACTCTAATCCTAATGGAACTCCATGGTCGTAGGGCCCCCAAATACTATTCATGTTTAAAAAAAGTTCAAAGTAAATATTTATGGGTCCGTCCTGAACAAAATGATGAAGCATTAAATGTGCAAGATAAAATTGATTATTGGGTCGACTCAATAGATGACTTAAATTTAACTCATGTTTCAAAGATGAAAGTTAGTGAACGTTATAAAATAAATTATTCTTATAAAGTAAATAACAAGATGATCGAGGATGATATTGTCATCGAAACACATAAAGGCAACCTTAGAAAATTAGTTGGCTGTGCATCAATCGTAAGTCCTCCAAAAAACTTAGCTATTTTGAAAAATTGCAAAAATAAGCATTAGATATTGTAAATAAAAGCCGGCCTTTACACCGGCTTTCTTTAATTTAGTTTTAGCTTATCAATTTTTTTCACAATAGCAGAAATTTGTTTGTGAAGCTCAGCATATTCTGCATGTAGCGTTTTGTGTTTTTGATGAAACTCTTCCGCTCGTTCATGGCTACTTAATATGGCCGTTTTGTCACTATCAGACAAATTGTCCATGCTTTTTCCAATTTTATCATGTCGAGTGATTTCTTCTTCATGCATTTTTATTTCTTGCTCATGTCTTTCGATTTGTTGTTCGCTTTTATCAATTGCTTCGATAAGAGCGAAGGCAGAGGCTTTAAATGCTTCGTGCTCAACTCGCCATTTGGCATGCTGCTCAAGCATTTCTAAATGTTCTCCATGATCAATTCTATGAGACATAAATCCTCCTTTGGTTAATGATTATGCTCTAATATTTTGGGTGAAATTAAGAGAGCTAGTCCTAGTGTAAAAGCGGCCAAATGAAGTAACGCAACTTTTAAGCGAGGATGCTCTTTGACTTCGGGAATTAAATCCGAAGCCGCAATATAAATAAAGTTTCCAGCGGCAAAAGGGATAAGGTAATGCACTGACAATTGAGTATTCAGGGCATAGACAATTAACATACCCAGTAGAAAAGTGAGTGAAGAAACAAAATTAAAGGCAAGGGCCCGTTGTACTTCCCAGCCACTATCTAATAGAATGGCATGATCACCGATTTCTTGTGGGATTTCGTGAAGAAGCGCGATAAGCCATAGGCTTATACCTAGTTTTACGTCTGCAACAAAGGAAGCTCCTATGCCAATACCTCCAATAAAATTGTGAATACCATCGGCGAGTAGAATCATAACTCCTTGAGGTTTTGCTTCGCTACGTTGCCCGGAACTACAATGGTGCCAATGAATTATTAATTCCAGAGCATACATAAGAAGAAAACCTACAAGGAGTAAGACCATCGTACGTAACGTATTGGTGTCTTGAGTTAAAGCATGGGGAAGCATGTGAAAAAAAGCCCCTCCTAATAAAGTTCCTGATGCCATCGCTACAAAAAGCGAGAGAAATTTTTCTAATTTTTTTTTATTGATACTGATCGTAATAAAACCCACCATCGAGATCACACTCATGAGAAGTCCAAAGAAGATAATATAGTAGATTACGGGTAGCTCTATCATACTTCTAGACTAATCCTGAGAGGTTAAATAATTAATGATTAATATCAGGAAGAAACTTAAGTATCTTCAGTTGAATAACCAGAGTTTATTAAGTTGACTAAATTGGGTCATGGATCTAAACCTAAGGTACACTCATATTAGGAACTCTTATGGATTGTTATAGAAAAATTGGTATTGTCGGTTGTGGGCATGTAGGAATGGCCGCTGCAAGCTCACTCTTTCTTGAGGGGCTTGCTTCGGAAATAATCTTGGTTGATAAAGATAAAAAAAGAGCTGAAGGTGAGGCCATGGATCTTATGCATGGGCAAGCTTACGGTAGTCGCTGCCAGGTGCGCGCTGGTGAAATATCTGATTTAGAAAATGCATCATATGTTGTTATTAGTGCAGGGGTTTCTCAAAAACCTGGAGAGTCGAGAGTTGATTTACTTAATCGAAATATTACGGTTTTTAAATCAATTGTTAGTGAGTTTGATAAATACTGCCCAGACGCAATTTTGATTATTGCAACT
>JBFEUX010000204.1:0-5111 GCA_041547255.1 Bacteriovoracaceae bacterium | reverse complement strand
GGATGGAGCAAAAGATTTTCTAACAAAATATATAGAGCAAATAAAATGCACGGTAAGTTAAAACGTTAGAACTTATAGATTGAATCAAAATAGATAGAATCATTATTTCTAAGACCTGCCAGTGCTGAATGAATACTGTTATTTTCAAATACTATAAAACCTGTGCTTAACTCAAGTGAGTCACTGTGTTTATAGGTGAGTTCTAAATTTTGCGAATAATTTCCTGTTGAATGATCAAATATCTGCAAGTATTCCAGTTTGTAACTATCATCTAAGTTTTTGGTAAGCTTCAAACTAAGCATTTCTCGGTTCCCCCAGAAGTAGGCATCTTTTACTTCTTGAACTAAGTTTCGTTTGAAATATTGTACATTCAGATAAAACTCGTGAGGTAATATTGCATCCACTCCCAAAATCCAGTCGATCTCATCTGCTAAGATAATACCGTCCTGGTCAGTAATAAATGAGCTTGATCTGGGATTAATATAAAAAGGACGATCTATTGTATACTTTACTTCAGCAACCAGGGTAAAGCGATCGATCGCTTTTTTAATATCAAAACCATAACTGGTTAGAAAATTAGTATACGGCGTGTATTCAACTTCTGTTGGGGTGAGCGTCTTCTTTGTATAAAAAGGGAAGCGTTCAGTGCCATGATATAGAAATAATGAATAATCATAGCTAGCGTAAGTGTGAGAAAATCTCATTCCAGAATCAACGCCAGTATTTGCTTTGAGAGTTTTAAAGTGAACCTGTTGTCCATATCCAGCATAGAAATCCTCAATGGTTTGTTTATCAAAGTTTTGGCAATGTAGATTACACCAAGGTGATGTTTTTGCGGCCAGGCTGTGTCTCATTCGTTTATCTTGTAGAGCAACGCCGATTTGCAGTTTTTTATTCTCTTTGTTCCATTCCAAGACTGCCATGGATCGAGCAATCTTTCGATACTGCGCCTTCCTGGTTATAAAAAAGCTAAGGTTTTCTCCATTCCATACATCTGCAGGATTGATTTCATCAGCTTTGCCCCACATAAGAATTGTATCACCCAAAAAAAGTGAGAAATGCGATCCAAATTGCTTTTTAAAACCGATCTCATTCGGCCGAAATTCATTATCTTCGACGCTACGTTGATTATTATAAAAATAATCAACATCCAGGATCAGTTTATCTGCCGGTCGAACTAATAACCCGAAATCATCTCTTTTTTCATTAAACCTCTTTTGCAGTTTTAGATTTAGTTCACCTCCGTTCCAGTAGTCTTTTTTATCAATCGAACGGTGGGTGAGCAGTAAGTGTCCCGCATACTCTAGACTACTGTAGGCATAATTTGAGATACAAATAAATAGGAGAAACAGTATTTTATAATTCACGTGTTAATGTCGTTAAACTGAAATGATTTTCAGTGATATTAGCATTGTATTGGATTTTGTTAAGCTTTAATTCAGTTTGCTTCTTTTTTACTTTATTATCCATTAGCGATTGTTTTACAGTCCAGATTTTATCAATTTTTTCTAGCGTTTTTACCGTAAATATCTTCTCTAATTTTCCATTTCGGTACATATCAATCTTTACGGCGACTTTACTGACTTGATCCACATAACTTACCAGTTTCTGGTAAATATATGATTTGTCTTTAGGTACTGATTCTACGATATCTACTTTCCAGCTATTAACTTGGCCTGTTTTAAGATATTTATGGGTGAAATCTTTTACTTCGTTTTCTTCAAAGTCGACATAATAAAATTCTGAACCAAGAAAACGGGAGTCTTTGGCATTGGAAGCTATCTTTCGCGGTTCTTTTTTTGCGGCCTTAGAAAGAAAAAGCCAAGTATCATTTTCACTGGTTTTATTTGAGTAAATAAGAAGCCCTGTGTTTTTTAAGCTTTTTGGTTCCATTATCTTAATGAGGTTTTTTGTGGATTTCGCCGTTTCGATTCTCCACCATAAAAGTGTTCTTTCTTTTTGTTTATTTTTATTTATGAGAGTCATGTTATATGAGGCAATAAAATTTTTACCAGTATCTCTCTTGTCAACGGCTTCCATAATAGCCTTGCCTTTATTGGCATAAATATTTGTGCTAAGTGTGCACAAAATAATGAATAAGAGTTTCATATTTTCTTTCCTTGTTTTAAAGGTTTAATTATCGCAATAGCTGTTGGAATAGCAAGTAGTGTTGCTAAAGTGGCCATAAAGATAGTTAAAATATTGAGAAGACCAAAATAATTGAGTGGTTTGAAAGAACTAAAGAAAAAAGCAGAATAGCCAAGAGTAAGAGTGATCGAAGTACTGAAAATAGCATGCCCAGTTATTTGCATGGTTTCTTTTAGTGCCTGCCAATAATCTTCTTTATCCTGTAAAATTCGCTTGAAAGTAATGAGAAAGTGCAGAGCGTCGTCAATACCAATCCCAATGGCCATTGCTGATACTAAACTTGTAGCGATATCCAAATTAATACCCATGATATTCATAAAGGCGAAATTAAAAATGATCGCGATAGCAATTGGGATGAGTCCTATCATGGTAAGAGAAAAGGACTTTAAAATAGGCAGGGCCATAATAAAGACGACTGCAATTGCCATGAGGACGGACTTGATTTGTCCGTCAACGATATTATGAAGAGTAGAAAACCACATAGGCAATTCACCATATTGGAAAATCGTAATATTTTTACCAAGCTTATTTTCAAGGCTTTGTTTCATTTTGTTAATGATTTGACGATAATAACTAAGAACACGTTCTTTCGGATTACCATTTTCATCTTGTTGAAGTAAGAATCGGCCGTAAACTCTACCCACAGAGTAGTCACTGTTGACTACGTATTTCAAGTCTTCTTCTACCTCTCCACTCCACGAATAAACTTCTAGGTATTGGGCAATTTCATCATCATTACGGGGGACACGAAAATATTCTTTTTCACCATTATAAGCTTGGCTCATATTTTTGATATAATCAGCAAGGGAGGTGGCGAAAACGATATCCTGGGGATATTTATTTTTGAATTCGTTGATGGTTTCATCTATTGCTTTAAGAACTTCACTGGATTTTAAACCATTTTCTTTTTTGGTATCGATGACTAAATTAAATTCAATCAGCCCACCGAATGTATCAGAAACTAATTGCGCATCTTTGACTACTGAGTGTTGCGGGTGAAAATAACCGAGTAATGAGTAGTTCGCCACTAAGCCTTGAATAAAGTAGCTACTCAAGCCTACAAAAACAAGCCAAATGACTGCGATAGGATATTTAAAGCGAGTAATAAGATTGAAGGCATTGGTCGCAAGTGATTTAAATATCAATTCATGTTTTTTGTCTTCGGCCAAGATTTTTGGAAAAGGAAATTTGGTAAGTAATGCTGGCATTAATAGATAAGATGCAGCACCGGCCATAAAAACCCCAATGGCGGTTATTAATCCAAATTCAGCAATAGATTTAACAGGACTTAGTAAGTTGGATAGAAACCCTCCCATTGTCGTTAGCGAGGTCAGTAAAATCGTAATAGCTATAACTTTTGTCGCTTTAGCAAGTAAGGGGCGATGTTCTTTGTATTCCGGCACATAATGAAAATATTTTGCCATATAGTGAATTCCATCAGAAGTTCCAATGGCAACTAGTAAGGTGGGGATTGCATTAGAAACCACATTTAAGCTGATACCTAAAATTGGCATCATGCCAATCGCACAGATAATTCCTACGCCTATAGTGAGTACTGGAACAATTACACCTCTCCAAGAACGGAAGAGGTAAAAGAAGATGACAGTGATGATAAGAAAAATAAGAGGAACTAGTATAAATAGGTCAGCATCCATGATTCCTTTGATACTATTATTTATCATCGGCCAGCCACTAACGGTCCAATTTTTTGGAGTACCGATAGCGGCAAGTTCCTTATTGATGATATCAAACATTTCAGGGTCAGTAATTCCTTCCTTGAATTGCACTGTTACATCCAAATCATTTTCGTGATACAAAGAAAAATTATAAAGCGTAAAGCTGGCCAGCTTTCTGCGTAATTCAGTAATTTCCTGTTGGCCAGTTGGAGGCGAGCTTATTAAGTCTTCAACTTCAAAGTTACCACTACTGCCAGCAAGGTATTTTTCCGAATAGACACTGATGATATCTGTTACTTCAGGATATTTTTCTAGAGATTTAGAAAATTGACTAAGTTTACTTAGCTGTTCTGGATTAAAACCATTTTTTATTGTTATCAAGGCCAATCTAGTACTTCCAAAGATACCTTCCATCTTTTTATTCAATACAATTATTTTGTCATCATCGCTGGCCAGTTTACTTACATCAGAAACTTGTTTTAAAAAGGGTATTTGCGATAAACAAATAAGGGAAAGTACACCAAAGAGCGTAATAATAGTGTTAGGTCGGCGAATGGAAAAATCAATAAGCTTATTAATAATCATTTAACTCACACTTTACAAAAAAGTTGCTATAAATATTGCCTATCCAAAGCTTATTGCCAGGAACAACAATACCAATACTACTGGCCGAAATAAGTTGGCCATCATCCATAAAAATTGTTTTGATTGACTCTGTATCTAAATCATAACTTAGGATGGCACTAGGAGAAACTTCCTGTTCATCTTGCGCATGAGCTTTAAGCGCAAAAATTTTGGGATGGGTTGCAATAATTATTTTGTCTTGAAACAAGGAAATATTGTCTGGGGGATAGGGCAGAGAAATCGTTTTGTTTATCTCTATATTTCCTTGCTGATCATATTTTAAACGCACTATTTTCTTATCCATCATTTGGGCCATATACAGGTAGTTGTCTTTTTTTATAATTCCATTAGGGAAATCAAAGCCCCTGCCAACCACGCTGATCTTGTTCCCGTCATAATAAGTGAGAAAACCAAAACCCATTCGGGAAAAATTTTCAAATGTGCGATAAATCTTGTTCAAACTACCATGGTCATGTGTGAGAAAAAACCTTTCATCGTCAATGGCAACTATATCGTTAGAATTTATATAATATTTCGATGAGATGCTCTTAAGCTTGGTCAGTGATTTTGAATTCTCATCAAACTCATAAACTTCTACTGTATCTTTTCCCTCATAGTGGTTAACGGCCCAAATCCGAATTTTTCCATTTTGAGCACGATGAG
>JBFEUX010000188.1:0-5823 GCA_041547255.1 Bacteriovoracaceae bacterium | reverse complement strand
GTAAGGTCAGCATTATCACTTCGACCAATAGTCAAATCATCGTCAATTGTATGACTTTTTGTTCCACCTAATTCATGAAAGCAAAAATAACTCATGCTCTATCCTAAATAAGTAAATAACAAGATATGATATTCATATCATATTACTATTCGGAATATTTCATTAAAATTTTAGAGGTAGAGTCGAGTACCGGACGGATCGAGTACGAATAATTTGCTGACTTCTTCTTCAATCTTTTCACGTAGTTGGCCGTTTTTTTCATGGGAAAGACCATTAAGCCGCATACTTTCTTCATAAAAATTCACAATATCTTCAGTATCAGATTTGAAAACATAAGACTTATCAATCTCGTCATCTAAAAAAGTCATCGATCTTCCATTGGACTCAGCGAACTCCACGCCAGGCTGTCCATATAAATAACTCATAGGTTTTAGACTTTCGAGCATTTGAGCATACTGCTTAAATACGGGTTTAAATGCTCTTATCTTTCCTTTCGATTTCTTAACAATCTCTCCTAATAAGACCAACTCCTCATCGCTAAATAAACGCAAAAAGTCATTGGTGAGTTCATTGTCATCAATTTTATTTAAGCGCAGTTCTTTAAAATTCTCTATTTTCTTAACAAGAGCTCCCAACATTTCATACTTTTCTTTTAAAAGACTTGCTTGCATATGTTTAATCTCATCAATTAAATCCCCATGCCTTCTTCGTAGCTCTGAAAATCTTCCTTCTTTAATCGCCTTAATTTCTGAGCGCATCCAGTAGATAAAACGCGTCTTCCCTAGACCATTTTTAAATACTTCTCCCATGTTTAAACCATCATTAAGTATAAGTTCTCGCACGACTTTCTGCTCATCTTCCAAATATTTATTATAACTGCTAAAGCGGCCTTGAAATTTATCAACATATGTTTTCACATCATCTAAAATAAACCACGGGGTGTTATGCTTATTCATTTCTTTAAATTTTCGTGCAAGACCGATACGTAAAGGAATTGAAGTTAACATTTCCTGCGGTAGCATCTGGTAACGTGGCAAGTGGGCCAGTCCATTGCGACTCGCATTTCGTGCCATTTGATAAAGCCCGCCTATATTTCCGTACTCAGCTCTTAGCTGTTGGTACTTAGTATTAAAACGAAGAGATCTCGGGGGAGCCGAATATTTATTTATTTTAACTCCAGTCAACTTTTCAAAATTCTTAACACCACTCAGTCCAATAGTTGAACGCACTTGCATCGCTACCGAATGGCCAAACCAGATATCTAAGGGCGCCAAACCGATCGTAATCATTGCCTCCATAGTATTTCCTTCTTTTCGCTTATCTATCATAGCGTAATCTGCAAGATCACTGGACACAATCTGAGAATTTGCGATGGATTGTTGAAACTTTAACTGAGCCGGAATTTCAATTAACTGAGAGTTTATTCTCGTTGCTGTTGATATACCCGCCATCCCTAGAAACACTAGATTCACGCTCAAAGAAGAAAGCATCGTTCCAGCGAGACTGGCCGCTGCTCCTAGCATAGGGGGAACGGCCGTTCCAAAAGATGCAGTCGCCACAAAGACCGCAATTGCTCCGAGAAAAATGGCCCCCGCTATCATCAAGTTAGGCTCTACATAATCCTCATTCAAGGCTTCTAATGGCGTCCTGATCTCTTTGGCAATCTCATGGTCAAATTCTTTAAGCTCTTTGCGTTGCAAAGGCGTGATACTCATATCTGTTTTAAGGCCAGTTCTTAAAAAGGAGGCTGCTTTAAAAGCATTCTTGAAAGAATCATCGTTTTTATAATCTTTGTAATCGGCGCCACAGAAATCATTGATATTTCCTTGCACACTCACTCTTGCTCGTTCAATCGCTTCTTCTACTAATTCTGATGCCTTTAATTTATTAAACTCTTTTGTCTCTTCATCATAAGCATAAAGGGCCATTTGTTGAATAAGACTTCTTTGCTTGTCATCAAACTTACGCACTTTTGCAAAGACACTTCCCCTACTGCGCATTCTTACCCATTTATCCACTTCCCTATTTAGCTTAATTCTAATTTTTAATAATGGAGACGCCGCATAGACTTTAGAAAGTTGGTTGGCCACTAATAACTTTTCATCTTCGATCGCCAGCGAAAAACTCCCTCCACTTTTATTTGTTTTAATATCCATCAGCGGCAAATGGAACAACTCAAAAACACGCGCAAACATTTTCTGCGGGTCAGTAATTACCTGGGACTCTTCTTGTGCTTCTTTTCTTTGTATGGCATTTTTTCTACGCACTTCTTCTTTAACTTTAGTATTCTGGGCGATTTCAAATTTAGTTAAGTTTAAAGACTGGTGATACAGTCTTGCCAAGGCATTATGATTGATACTTGCTTCTACATTATGATAAGTAATTTCCCCCTGGGGAGTAAGATAACTGCGGGGTCTACCAAATGTACCGTCGGTTATAGCGTCTGAGTGCTGGCGCCCCTCCAATTCAAATAAGGGACGAATCCCCATCAGATATTGCGAACGACTGGGTTTGTATTGATGAGGGATTTCCACCTTTAATTTTTCCTGGAAGCTTAGGTATAGCTCATCCAGGCTTACAGTAACTGGCGTTCCATCTTTATAGATATCTAGAGTATAGGGACTTCTTGCCAGCTCATCATGACTTCTCGCCAATTGAACTTCCATGGGAACAGCGGCCAATCCCGCAAGATCAAAACCATTTTCCGTATAAATGCCATTGGCCGTTTCCAATAATACTTGCCAGAGATACTGAGAACGCTCCTGCGCAGTTCCTTGTAGTTGCATTTTATTAGCGCCCACTTGGCGTAAAAATTTCTCATTAAACTTCTTTGCTACCTCCGAGAAAAAAGTTGATAACTTTTTTGCCAAAGTTTGGTTGTGGTCTAAAGTTAATTTGAGATCCTGATAGGATTTAGCGATTTTACTTTCAAAATACCACATGAGTTCTTCGATACTCGCTGGTTTTAACTCAGCTGACTTTCTAGATGTTAATTTCACAGCGGCATTAGCATAATGCATATATTTTTGTGCATTATTAACTGTTTCCTCCACTTTATTTTCTAGATTTTTTTGAGCGTATTGTTTTATACGACCGTATCCCCTTAACTCTTGCAATAGTTTCCTTTTTAAAGTTCGGCCATATTGTCCTTTTTTAGCGGAAAAATATTTAACAAAGGCAGAACTGATTTGCTCTTGCTCGCTATCTTGTAAAAAAGGATACATACCTAAAAAACTTTCGCTAAGACTTTTTAATCTTCTTGCAAAGCTGGCGTCTACAATCCTTTGCGCGATCGCATCCTTATCAAAAAGATCGTCTCCTGGCAGCACCAGCGTAGGCAATTTATGTTCAGCATAGGATAACCAATCTTCTAACTCCGCTTGCTTTAGAATACTTATGTCTTCTGAGGCATGCGCCGTGATGGCCTGTTCACTGGTGTCCTGCACATAGCTTTGTATCAAAGCTGCTAAGCCTTTATTACTCGCAATTAACTGCTTTAAGAAAATAGTATCTGCATCTTGCAACAGCGCATGTAAATGAGTCACTTGCGCCAGCTTAGGGATTATTTTCAAATAACCATGATAGAACAATTCATAACTTTGGTTCTCTTTAACTAGAGATAGCTTTGATAGATCCGCTTTGTTTTCCAAGCTTAAAAATCCGCCACATGATTTAGTGTTGGCTCCCAAAATATCTTGCTGACTCATGCGATCAATGGCCCACAAATTGATTAAGTTTTCACGAACGCCCAGAAACTTAATAAGTTTTCCATAATCCTCTTTGCTTTCTGGCCCAGATAAGGCCATATACTCATGCATCTGTAGATCTTGCTTAGATTGCACAAACTCAATTAGGTTCTCATCAACTGTTCTTACCTTATAGTTAACTTGGGAAAGAATTTCTAAAGCAAATACACGATGCAGACGCAGATTCAAAAAGTTTAAATTCGCAAATTTATACTTATCCAGGGCATTATGGTTGCGATGGGCAACATAGGCATACACCTTATGTACCCGTGCGACTAATTGTTGATAGCGATTGATATAACTTAAAAAGTCCGCAATATGCTTATCCCCTGCCACATATTTTATTTTATATTGGCTTCGCTTTTCTAATTGTGCACTTAGTACTTTTAATTTTGAAAGTAAGCCTTTCATCACAGGAGTATAAAATTCATTCCCTATGACCGGACGCAGGCTAACCATGGACATGAGTGAATCCCGATAGCCTTGCCGATCCAGCATCGTCATAATCGTTTCAACTTCTTCAAACTCAGCCTTGAAATCACTAACCAAATTTTCAGAGGGAACAAAACCATAGGCGCTATCGGCCAACTCAACTGAGCATGCCGCGCTTTCCACAAAAGGCAAGTATCTATCTCCATAAAGCTGACCACAAAAACGATAAGCTTGTTCATACTCTAAAAGAGTACAATTATTTTTATTGGCCAATTCATAGCGCAGACACGCCACTGATAATTTCTCTTGAGGTTTCTGTTTATAAGAAATCCCACTTAACTCTGTGGCCAAATCAAAACGGCAAGCATCACTAACATAATAAGCTAGGTAATCTGCGCCAAACTCATCTTGGCAAAAAGATCTATCTTGGGAACTTTTATTTTCAATACAACCATAAAGCTGCGCATCTGACTCTAATAAACACACAGGGGTTCCGGCCGCAAACAGATTTGCAGATAAGGCCAATAAAAACAATGTCACAGCAAGGCCAATTTTCATTTCCTCTCCTAGGTGCACTAAAATTGCAACCCAGATGCCAGAAAAACCATGGAATTTAAAAGGGTTACAACCATAAACTTAAGGAAAATTCACTAATTGCCAACTATTTATACAGCTAGGTAAATAGGGATATATTGGCGTATATGCGCTTTTAATTTGAAGTTTTTCTGCTATATTGCTCTCCATGACAAAATTGGCCATTTTCTTTATAAATAAAATCTGGGATAAACTTGGAATCTGTACTTCCACTTTGTGTTTATTTCATTGCTTGGCCACCCCAATTCTCTTATTGGCCTTTCCTGCCACTCAATTTGAATTTTTAAATGATCATATGATCCACGAAATTTTTGCAATCGTAATCGTCATTTCTCTTATGCTAGCGATTTACCCTACCTGCAAAGAGCACGGGCATATTGATATCATCGTTATCGCGACCATCGGAGTTGCTTTTATTCTTGCTTCGGTTTTCCTAGATGACTATATCACTGGCATGCTTCACACTACCTTTACAATTTTCGGGTCAATTTTTCTTATCACTGCTCATCTTAAAAATATGAAAGTGCGCCATGGCCGATGTAATGTTAAGACTAGCTGTAGCGGCCATAAGCATCACTAAATCCCAATCAAATTACCATATTCAAAACTTAAAATAATAACAAAAAAAAGCCCCGTAAAAAACGGGGCTTTTATTATTAAGTAATTTAGCTGTAAATTAACGTAATTTTCTTGATCTAAATTTCTTATTGAATTTCTCAACTCTTCCTTCTGTATCAAGAATTTTTTGTTGACCAGTGTAGAAAGGGTGAGAAGCAGAAGAGATATCAACTTTTACGTATGGTAATGTTTGTCCTTCGTGCTCAATAGTTTCTTTAGCTTCAATAGTTGATTTAGTAACAATTTTGAAATCCACTGAAATGTCGTGGAATAAAACGTCTCTGTATTCTGGGTGAATGTCTTTTTTCATAATAAAATTCCTATTTTAAAACGTCTGTTCTTATACAGACTCGGGTCATATAAACTTATAAAAAAGTAGAAAGAAATTTAATACGTTAGCCCATATAAGTCAATAGTATTCTCAACTAATTTG
>JBFEUX010000124.1:0-8413 GCA_041547255.1 Bacteriovoracaceae bacterium | reverse complement strand
GGCATATCAACTCCAACAAAGGCCGATATATTAGTTCTATTCCCTTTATCGATTGTATCCATTTGATAATCTACACCGGCCGAAAACAAGAGAAAGCTATAGCCTAAACGGGAACCAACAGTTGTTACACTTAGATCACTTTCATCAGTGAAACCTGTTGTATTAAAAGTTGTGGCATACTTTCCTGTTCCAACATAAGGATCAATTAAAAAACCTGCCTGCGCAGTACTAACAGCACAAAATAATAATGCCGCAACTAAAGATTTAAGTTTCATACAAACTCCTTTTTGTATTAATTTTTAATTTAACGAATTCCTACTAATATTTTACCTGAGATTAGTTCTAGACAAAGACATGCTGCAAAAATTTACTAGCTGAGTTTGGTTTAGACAGATAAAACTTACCGGCATACACTGATAAATAATGGAAATAATAGAATTAATATTCTTGGGTGGTTTAGTCGGCTTTATCAGTTCCTTTTTTGGAGTTGGAGGAGGCAGCTTAGTCGTACCCATTCTCTATTCCCTGCACCCGCAAATAAGTGCCGAGGTGGCCATTGGTGCTTCGCTGGGAACCATTTTTATCACGGCCAGTATCAATGTGTTTAAGTTTCAGCGCAAGGGCCTACTTCCCCCCTTTAAACTTCTTATTAGCTTTATCCTTATGTGTGTGGTGGGTGGGCTAATAGGGGCACAGGTTTTAGATTTAATAAGCACCGCTGAAGCAAAAAAAATAATGGGTGGAATATTGCTGATCATGGCCATTAAACTTTTTATTATTAAAAACAAAGATACCAATATAAAAGAATTTAAGGCCAAGTTTATTCCCTTCGCTATAACTGGAATACTGGGAGCCTTTATCTCTTCCATCACTGGATTAGGTGGAGGTATCATTTTCACCCCTGCCCTTATAAATATCCTCAAGGTGCCAATGCCCATGGTCTCGCCTATCTCCAATGTAGGAATGGCAGTGGCAACGCTCATGGGGACTATTCCCCACTTATTTAGCAAAGCTAACTTTGCTTTTGAAAGCACTTGGATAAATTATTTTTTTATAGGTAAAATTAATTTCTTTTTAATCATCGTTATGTCCATAGGGGCAGCCTTCACTTCCAGTATTGGAGTTAAATACAATTCACTTGTAAAACCCCTCACTAAAAAAATTTTATTGGCCCTCTTATTGGTTCTATTTTCCCTAAAACTTTTATTATAAAAACAATTAAGTTGAGTGAATTTACAGAGTACGTTTATTAACTCATTAAAATGATAACAAAATGCAAAGTTTTCACATTTTTCCATTTTAATTTTTCAGAAAACACCCTAAAATAATCTTAAGCAGAAATAAAAAGTCACACACAATATTTCTTTTGCGCGAAAGGATTTCAAGCAGAAGAAATTCATTTCTTACACAAAATATTTCTTGTTTATTCTCCTTGGGCTTTAACAATTGTTTAGTGATTATAGTGATTTAAGTTTTAATTAAGCTAATTGTACTAAAAAGATCTTACATTGTTTGCAAGTTTAAAATGAGCCTGATTTAATCACTATACACAATTTTGAGAGAGCAACTTACAAGGAGAGTACTGATGGGCAGTTCACGAACGAATCGTCATCTTAGTAAAAAACAACTGCAAGAACTAAAGGATAAAGTTCATGCAGAGAAAGAAAGAATCTTTAACAAACTCAATTTAGAACAACCGCACAAAGTAATTAACGAGATGGACTCAGGTAGAGATGAAGTCGACTCTGCCAATGATGACATCATGCGCAGACAAGAATTAAGATTTGCTTCGAGAGAATCATTGTATCTTAAAAAATTAATCAAAACCTTAGAACTTATGGACAGTGACGAATACGGAATGTGTGAAGAATGTGGTGCGGGAATTTCCCTAACTCGTCTCATGGCCAGACCTACCAGCACGATGTGCATTGGTTGCAAGGAAGAGTCTGAAAGAGATGAAATGCAAAACTATCACGGTAGAATGTCAAAGTCTCTAGGAACAAGCATCAGCTTTAGATAGCATCCAAACATTAATCAAGATGACAACAAGTCAGGAAAGAGCATGGAAGCTCTTTCCTTTATAACTACTTCAAGTTTGCTAATAAACCTTCACTGGCATCTGTAAGTAAATCTAGGACCAAATCAAAGCCATCTTCTCCACCCCAGTAAGGATCGGGAACTTTATCATAACTTGCAAATTTACCAGAGCTATAGTCCGTCATTTTAGAGACCTTATGCCCATACTCCCCTTGTGGATCCAAGGATATAACATTTTGGTAATTAGAATCATCCATAACTATAATATAATCAAAGCGCTTAAAATCCTCAGAGACAAACTGACGTGAAATAGATGTAACATCAATACCTCTATGGGCCGCTGTTTTAATCATACGCGCATCTGCTCGCTCTCCCGCATGATGTCCACTGGTTCCAGCTGAATCGATATGAAATAATTCGATTAGCTTTTCTTTTGCGACCATATCTCTAAAAATTGCCTCAGCTGCTGGTGAACGACAGATATTCCCAAGACAGACGAAAAGAACAGACTTTTTACTCACTGACTTTTACCTTCCAGCCACGTTCGTGCCCATCGAATAATTCAATCCCCATAGTGGCGAGTTCATCTCTTATTTCATCCGCACGCCCCCAATCTTTGGCCTCACGCGCTTCATTTCTTTGTTTAACTAGCATTTGCACTTTATCTTTATCAATTTTTCGCATATCGATTAAGATTTCATCTAAACGATTAAGCATGCTATGCGGATCTTCATTAAAAAGTGCAGTTAGATCACCATATTTTTTCATCCAGCTAAGAAAATACTCAGAATTACCTTTATGCATAGCATTCTTTTTCTTTTTAGAAGCAAAACCCAAGCTATTAAAAGTTCTTACCGCCTCAAAAACATAAGAAATAAGTTCTGCGGAATTAAAATCATCATCAAGTGCTTTGCGAATTTTACTATCAAAGCCCTCTAGTTTTTTTACGAAACCATTATCAACTTGCCCTGTGCCTTCCACTTCTTTAATGGTGTTTTGTGCCAGCTCTAATGCAGAATAAATTCTATTTAGCGCCGAAATAGTTTGCAGTAGTTTATCGTCAGTTATAGACATTTGCGTGCGGTAATGAGCAGAAAGAAAAAGGTATTTTAAAATCTCCGCGTGGTATTTTTCCATAAAATTACGGGCGGTAATAACATTACCAAGCGACTTACTCATTTTTTCCGCACCAAAATTGATAAACTCATTATGTATCCAGTAATTGCAATACTTTTTACAGTTACAGGCTTCACTTTGTGCGATTTCATTTTCGTGGTGAGGAAATTGTAGATCCACTCCCCCGCCATGAATATCAATAGTATCCCCCAGTAGCGCTTTTACCATGGCAGAACATTCAATATGCCAACCTGGTCTTCCTTTGCCCCAAGGAGAATCCCAAGCAGGCTCACCTGGCTTGGCAGGTTTCCATAGGACAAAGTCATAAGGGTTTTTCTTTCTGGTATCGACATCTACCCTTTGGCCCGCTTCCAGCTCATCTAATTTCTTTTTGGATAACTCTCCATAGCTAGGAAAATTATCGATGGAAAAGAAAACCTCTCCATCAATCACATAAGCTTTATCATGAGCAATAATTCCTTCAATCATTTTAATGATATCATTCATGTGCTCTGAAACTTTTGGGTTATACTCGTGCTTCTTTAATCCCAGGGCATTAAAGTCTTTTTCAAATTCGTTAATATAGCGCTCAGAAATGGTTTTGGTATCTACTCCCTCTTCATTCGCACGTTTAATAATTTTATCGTCCACGTCTGTGTAATTATAAACAAAGGTGACTTTATTGCCGGAAGCTTCCAACCAATTTCTGATTAAATTAAAAGTTATGGCCCCACGGAAATTTCCAATATGCAAAAAATCGTAAACAGTCGGCCCACATAAATACATTTTAACTTCCCCTTCTTTAAGAGGAACGAACTTTTCTTTTGTTCCAGTGAGAGTGTTGTAAATTACTTGTGCCATAAATTAACCTTCTGTCCCTAAAAATTCTAATTTGGAGGCAATCATTGCTACATCTTGAGTGCGAGCTTGCACAAAAGTATAGGTCTCCACCTTGTCTGTCTCTACATTTATCTTAAATTGGCGGTGAGTAATCAAAGGAGTGTTATCTGCTTCCCATAACTCACGCTTCACTTTAAATAATTCATTAAAGTTATCTGCCGAGCAAGTGTTATGATTGAGCATATACATCGTTTCCCATTTATTATCTAAATATAAATCAAGGTGCTTGCGTGCTATTTTTATACCATCCTCTTTGGTAAGGCATAATTCACAATAGGGTAAATTAGAAATAGCACAGATGCCTTTGGCATAGAGCTCAGGATGATCCACACAGAACTGGCCCCCCACTTGCTCGCGACTTTGTTTGGCCTGGGCAATCGCCTGAGCAACCTCTACAGGATAGGTAGGTTCCATCTGCGGTAAAGGACCAATCTTTCCCTGCTTCATTTGAAATAATTTATAAATTAAAATTCCCACGATGGTAAAAAGTCCAAGAACCATGAGCGCTAATACAATGACAACTGCTAATAAAACTGTTTCCATGCTTAATACTCTACTTCAACCTCATAGCCTTGAAATTTTCTAATATTGATCACGCCGTTTTCAAAAATAAGATACTGTCCTTTTATTCCCTTTAGTACTCCACTAACATTTGCTTTTTTATCAAAGTTTAATGCACTCACTTTTTCTGGATATTTTTCAACGGGATATTGAAACTCAAAAACTTCATCATCCGTTTCTTGACAGTCATATTTTTTAAAAAGCTCAGCGTATTTTTTTAAAACTTCTTTTTTAGCCTTAACCAGATCTTGGTCTTCGACTTGATTTTTTAGCATATTTCGCCAATTAGTTTTATCACCAAAAGTCTTGGCCAGCTCAACTTCGACGTTTCCTGAGGTTAAACGATCTTTAACCTCACAAAGTTTAATCGCTTTGACTGCCCCTTGATCAATCCAACGGGTTGGCACTTGCGTTTTTCGGGTAATACCTACTTTCAGATCACTGGTAAGTGATAGGTAAACAATATGTGGTTGCATACAATGCTCTTCACCCCACCTTGGCTGGCGGCAGGTTCCACGCGCATAATGACAGAGTTCTGGTTGAAAAATACATTGGTCACAAGCGGCCAGGGTAATAAAGGATTCCCAGCTATACCCTTGCCCATAAGACTTTTTTATTTTTTTTCCCGTATCAATACAATAAATATTACCAGTAAATTGTAGTGTAAGATTTTTACCTACCAGCTCATTTAAGGCAACAAATTCATCCCCAACAGGAAGCCAATAGTTCACTGCACTAGTATCTGAGTTAAGTTCGGATTTTAATTTACGAAGTGTGCCTTTTATCATGAGAAGATTGTATCAGCTCGTAACCCATTTTCAACCCCTTTATAGATCACTGCTGCTGCGTTATGACTATGTAGGGACTCAATATGTTCAAGTTCAACTAACCAGTCCAAAATAACTTTAGACTCATTAAGAACTTTATATACCCTTTTCGTAGCATGCTCTACAAACATAGGGTGGGTTCCGTTTAAAATAGCAAAGGCTTGCTCATCTACCCGCTTCACCAAACTCTGAGTTTCAGTTGGAATCGCCTTTTTTAACAAGATGATCAAATCTTCAATATAAAACTCTACAGATGGATCCACCTTAACAGTACAAGTCAACTTAGAGCGCTGGCTATGTGGAACTCCTATTCCTGTCCCCTCAGTGGTTTTACCTTCGGCAAATTCTCTTTCGTATTGCTTGGCCATGGATAACGAACAAGGACAAGTAGAAGAGTATTCGTAAGTTAAAGTAATAAAATATTCAAATCCCTTTTCTTTACTCTCAAATCCACGCAAGCTTACCGGATAGTATTGCCAGCCCCAGTTATCAGATTTAAGACTTTTTTGTTTTACAGGATAATTAAATTTTAAATTCAAATGAGCATTATGCACAATCTCATCATCTTTATCGTCTGCAAGCTCAATTCGATACCTACGCAAAACATTCTTAAAAAAATCGGCATTCACCTGATCAATACTGGAGGTCGATTGCAAAATAGTACATAATCTAGACATACTCACACCATTTTTATTGGCATCTAGATTAACGAACATAGAAGCTTCGCAGTCATGAGAACGAACCACTCCAAATTTATTTTTCAATTCTATAGGTAAACGGAAACGATTAATACCTACCCTTGGAATGGCAATAAGATCATCCGTTGGTAATTTTTGAAAGTCGTTAAGACCAGATTCATCCTTAGAGTTACAGTCTAAAATATCTTCCACAACTTTACTTTTAAAAGAGGAATGTTCGGAAAAATCTTGGTTTATAATCATATCAATACTCCATTTTTAGCGGTTTTGATATTTATCACATTATTTACTTAGTTGCTAGAGATGACAGACCAGATAAACACTGTAATATCAATTAAAATTACCGATTCTTTTAACTTACTCATTGCATTAAGACAATATTTATCGTATGAAGAAGCATGGAAATACTTAAAAAATTGTTCATTTTCTTAGTTGATTTCTATAGACGCTTTATTTCCCCATTAAAAGGCCCTACTTGCCGTTTTTATCCCACTTGCTCCAGCTACGCCAAGGAAAGCCTGCAAGTGGATTCATTACCCACAGCGTTATTTAAAATTACCGTAAGAGTCTGTAAATGCCATCCCTTCCATCCGGGTGGATATGATCCAGTGATTAAAGAATCTGCAACGGATCCACATCTATCTTGTAAGAAACATTAGATACGTTTTGATAATTCTGCTCGAAAGTCGCTAATAGCTGGTGTAGATGGTTTACCTGATCACTTTTAAGCATAATTGCCCAGGTGAACTGATTGGCCTTTTTTTCGACCCCCATGGGGGTTGGCCCCAGCAAGCGTACTTCTGGAAAAGAATGGCCAATGACTGTGATTAATTGTTTGGCCACCCCATTGATGGTTTCAACTAACCGCTCCCGAAAACGAGAAGAGAAATATAGCATCGCCACTTTAGTAAAAGGAGGACAACTACATAAATTTCGAAGTGGTAATTCTTCCGCGTAAAATCCCGCAAAAGAATGCTGCTGAATTAACTCAAAAATATTGTGATTAGGGTTCATGGTTTGAATAATAACCTTGGAATCCTTGGCATACCTTCCCGCTCGTCCCGCCACTTGCTCAATCATTTGATAAGTTTTTTCCGAAGACCGAAAGTCAGCATAATTCAGCATGGAATCAATTCCCAGGATGACCACTAAATTTACTTTTTTGAAATTATGGCCTTTCGCGAGCATTTGCGTTCCCACGAATACATCAATATCACCTGCATGAAAGCGGTCTAATTTATCATTAAGATCTTTGGTGGTTTTAATTTCGTCGCGATCAAAGCGCTCAATCTTATAACTAGGTAAAGCTTCTTTTAAAACCTGTTCTACTTTTTCTGTTCCAAAGCCTTTATTTAGCAGACTAATAGCACCACATTCAGGGCATTGCTCAGGAAGCGGCATAACAAAGTCGCAATGAGAACAACTAAGACAATTTTTTCTTTTAAAATAGCGTAGATTGTTCTGACAGCCGCATTTTTCATTATAAAACTGATGGCCACAATTTCGGCACTGAATAAATTGCGAATATCCCAGTTTATTAATAAAGATAAGTACCTGTTCTTTTCGCTTTAAATGCTCTTCGATGCTGTCTATGGTTTCATCCAAAAATGGCCAGGCAGGGTCATTTTCTTTAAAGCGATCTTTCACATCTAAAAGTTCTAATTTAGGAAAACCACCGGAGCTTACTCTTTCTTCTAATTTATAATAATGTCTGCCAGCATTTTCGTGTTCAAAGTTAAAGTAGTTTTCTACTGTGGGCGTGGCACTACCTAACACCACTGGGACAGCATGCAGCTGTGCTTTTTTGATGGCCACATCTCTTCCGTTATAGGTACAGCGATCACTTTGTTTAAAGCTTTGGTCGTGCTCTTCATCTACAATAACTAGACCTAAATTATTAATAGGAAGAAAAATAGAACTACGAACCCCCATGACTAACACGGGATGATCTTGTTCGTTTAGGGACTTCCAAATATGATATTTTTCAGAAGGAGTGACTCCACTATGATAAGTATAAACTTTACATCCAAGATAGGTCGCAAACATTTCAGTAAACTGCGGAGTAAGATTAATCTCCGGTAAAAGAAACTGCACACTTTTCCCAGCCTTAATGGTTTCTTTAATTAGCTTAATATAAATCGCCGATTTACCACTACCGGTCACTCCATGTATGTAGTGTTGGGAAAAACCCTCTGGATAAAAGTTTAGGATCTTGTGAAAAATTTCATCCTGTTTTTCGTTAAGCCCAAAAGGAAGCTCTTGATCTTTGCCCTG
>JBFEUX010000322.1:0-2705 GCA_041547255.1 Bacteriovoracaceae bacterium | reverse complement strand
GAGTTGAATTATTTGTTAGGTAATGGTTGCCAAAGAAATAATATTGACAATATATTCGTCTCTTAAAGATCTTGCGCTTGTGCTATTAACACCTTCATTTGCGGCTAATTTGTAGTCTTCAGGAGTATTATTCTCAAAGTCTAAAAGCTTATCCTTAAGTATTTCAGTATCTATATCAATATCGTCTTTTATTGCATTTGATATGGAAATAATTAAAGAGAATATATTAGATTTGTTGTACCAATATGATTTGGCCTTAAGTTTTAATTTTAGAATTAGATCAGCTGATAACTCTAGCACATCCACCAAATCATCTTTATCATCAAATCGGGCAGCATAATCATTCAGGTTTTCTATTGTTTTTTCATTGCGATTAAAAAATCCTACTTGCAGTGTAGACATAATATTAAGAACATGCATAAGGTGTGCCTTTTTTGCAATATCTCGTTGTGTAAAAACACCTTTTTTTGTGATTAGTTGAACAAATTTTTTGATATTCTTGCTTCGAGCCCAATCAAAAAAATCTTCTGGAATATTTGGGTCTTCTCTAAAGTCATCATTTTGAGATTGATCTAATGAAATTTGGTCGGACAATAGCTTTGCGACCAACATAAAGTCTGAGGTTGAATACTCTGAGGCCATCTTTTCGATAGTTGTTAAAGAGTTGGATGTTCTATTTATGCGTTGAAAAATATCTTGCACGCGTGGGTCATCGTTTTCTAAATCAAGTTCTATAACTGCAATTTCATATTTCAAAAACCTTGACTTGGCTTCATCATCTAAGTCGCTAAAGTATTTATCATCCACCTGAAAAGTATTGTTTATGAACTCTTTTATCGCGTTTGTTCTCTGCTGCCCATCAACAATACAAGAAACAGTTGTCATTGTTTCGATGTCAACTTTTCCTTTAGAGATGAATATTTGAGGAAATGGAAACCCCATTAAAATAGTTTTAATAAAATCTTTATTATGAATATCTCTCCACACAAGATTTCGTTGAAAATAAGCGTCAGGGATAAGTCTTTCGTTGTTTATGTCATTAATCAGATTGAGTAATGATATGGAACGCACTCTATAATCGACCATTATATTACCTTGTAATCTTGATAGTTCCGGATTGCTGATCTTTGTTTGCTTTCAAAAAATGTTTGGGACATGTAAATTGCAGTATTTATAGTTTTAAACAAATCTGTGTTTTTTCTAGATAGTTGACCAAAGAATTTATTTAAGTTTGCTCTTTCATCACAGCTGGGCATGAGGTCAACTCGGAAAATTCCTTTTGTAATATAAGCAAGAAATTCATCAGCGGTAGAAACACCGTTTTTTACAGGGAATTTTGTCCGATCAGAATACCCCCTTGTTTCATTAAATACTATCTCTACATACCTAATATATAAACCGGGGTCAATAATGGAAATATCTAAATCTGACTCTTTGGGTACAAATTGTCTTTTTTTATGGAAGCTATGACCCACTTTAGCAGAACCAGCAACCTGAATAGAGATTATAGGCACTGCAAAATACTTACTTATGCTATTGAAAATTTCAAATTTCCTTTCGTCATCATCAATTAGTGCATATGTAGGGTAGGATAAATATACTTTCCTCACAATTTCATTGTGATTCTTTTTCTCATCTAGTCCTTTCTGGATAGCTTCTAAATGATTCATGAATTTCCTATTAAAGATCTAACGCCCGCGTGAGGCGTGCGAGGTACGAGCGTCGCATTTGATGCGTTTGTTAGGACTTTTCATCTTCATTTTGAAACTCGATTTTTAATGGTAACTCTGACATGGCGTAATGAACAAATTGCTGACCAAGCCCAGTTAGATCGTAACCTTCACTCTCATCAAAGGCAGATACCGCTGGTTTAGGGCCGCTTCCCTTGGGCCGCCTTTGTGGTGCCTTTTGGATGAAGTTACCATGATAATCTACTTCTCGATGCTGACGAATAATACTGCCCATGCTTAAATCGCGAATTAATAACTTATATAAATCGGCATCTGCCGAATCCTCTCTGACAGGCCCTTTGCCAATTTTCCTCCAGATTTCACCACGAGTAATACCATCACTATTGTAAATAGCTCCAATGACTTGAAAATGCAATTCTGAGTACTGATTTATCCAGTCAATGTACATTCTAACTACGTCATCGCTAGATACTTGGGATGCGGCGGCATTTGAAAGGATGTTTCTGATGTAAATGCGCTTATCTTCACTTTCAGCACCAGACCATTCCCGAAAAGTTTTCTTTACTAGTGATTGATATTCAACGCTAGAAACTCTGGCCGATATTGCTTCATCTTGTAGGTCAAGACGAGCCATAATTTCGAGTATGGTTTCTTCTTTTTCCTTCAGTTCATCCTGTAACATACGAACCCAATCTTCGAAGAAGCGATTTACTTTATCTTGCTCTCCCTCAGACCAGGCTCCAGCAATAGCGGAAAAAACTCCGCCTGCAAACGGTACTGCACCACCGACAGCTTGCAAAGCGCCTCGCGAAATTTTTGCCACCTTACCGCTTTCAGGAAGCTTCTTTTCATCCTCTGAACTATCACTCATGGTAAATCCCTTGTTGCCCTAACAGTATATTAGATCGCTTACTCAGTATTGGTAATACTGCGTAAGCGGAATATCACGTATGAATGAGGGTAGTAAAAAGACGGTTTTTCCATGCATTAACAGTAGCTTGGCGTCGATCCCTC
>JBFEUX010000415.1:0-1087 GCA_041547255.1 Bacteriovoracaceae bacterium | reverse complement strand
GTTAATAAAGGGTATTTGCTGTCTTCGGTAGTCAATAATCTTATAGATAATAGCATTAAATTTTCTAGGGCAGGTCAGCAAGTAGCTGTTGATATCAGTGTGAATGAGCATAACCACTTAGTGATATCCATTACAGATCATTGTGGTGGCATCTCTGAGAATGTGATCAAGAATGCTTCTAATTTTTTACACAATAATTCACAAGTTGGGACAAGGGAAGAAAAGGGGCTCGGTCGTGGTCTAGTTTCTGTCTTTTACCACGCAAATCTTCTCGGAGCATCTTTAGAGTTTGATAAAACTTCCGATGGTTGTCGTGCAAGAATAGAGCTCGTGAATACCCCTATGCTTAATCCATCTCCATACGATCAATTTCAACTAGATGATAGCCCCGTCCTTCCGGTGTAGAGATTTGTAATTTAAAATCACAAATTTTAGCGTTGATTCTAGATTTTATTTTGTTGAAAGAATCTACACTTACATCTATTAATTCGCAGATTTCAGATTTGTGAATACCTGGTTTCTTTATAACTAGATCAAGCAGTTCATTGGTTTTTCCTTTGGCAAAATCCAATGGGATCGAATATTTTTCCTTGACCATGGCGGGGTTGGTGGAAGAGCTGATTAAATCACCCATAATGTCTGCATAGATATTGTCTATTGAAAGAAATCTTTGAAAATTTTCGTCCAGGTTTTTCATTTTTACATATAAGCTATTTGGATCATGCGCCCTAATTTCTAAAACTTCGTCCGGATCAATGCTTTGGCTAAAAATCATGTAGCGATAAGGGAATGTAGAATCCTGGAAAAACTTACGCAAATATGAGATCCAGTTTCCTTCTCGCTTGAAGTCGTAGTCCGCGATGACTAAATTGGGGGGGCTTATTGTAAAGTTCTGTGCTAGCAGAACATGCTTATGAAAGTTTTTAAGCGATGAGAATGTTTTTATGCTTAAATCTGCATTACTTTCTAAAAATGCATTTTTTAAGACGGCCAGATGAGTTTTATCATCATCAACAATCCACAAAACCATAAATCCTTCTTTTTTTGTAAAAAGACAAAATGTCACTCTTACGCGTAATTTGTTTTT
>JBFEUX010000305.1:0-2926 GCA_041547255.1 Bacteriovoracaceae bacterium | reverse complement strand
GCATCAGCTTTATGACAACTACTACAATTATTATCATAGAGTTCTTTCCCAGAAAAAGAAGTTACCGTGTTCTCACTACTGGGAGTTCCAACATCATCTACACTCTCATCAAGTGGTATTTCTTGAACTTGCATATCGGGAACACAGGAAGTAACCGCTAACGTAAATGGCAGAAGTAGTAAAATTAAATTTACTTGTATCTTTTCTTTAAATGTCGTTCCCATTGAAAAAACCAACCTGTTAAATTTAAACATAAACCTTCTAGTTATATACTATTCGGCATAGAGAAAGTTTTGCTCAACTTTAATATTTTTTTAGTAGAGTCATCGTAAATTCAGTACATTACGAGAAGAACATGCAGAGGAATGTACAGTACCTTGCCAAAATAATGGGGTATTTAAATGAATGCTAACTCGCCTAAATTATTGAGTTACCGACTTAAGGATTTTCGCGATACCAACAGCGTGGCCTTTGAAAGCCTTTTTCACAAAGACTGGAATTTCCCTGCCCTTTAAGCTGTTGTCGACAAAAAGCACCTGCAACCAGAGTATCCAGACGACATTGGGCATTGGTGTGCTTCTGGATTGTTCTTCGAACAACAGTAGGGTCCTTCTTCAAGGTACTAGGTTTAGCTTCTTTTCCAACCAAGGCAAAAAGATTTGCTAGAGACTGGGAGGCCATTAGGCTTCTCTCACAAATAGAGTCCTCACATTTGGATAAAACACTAGCAGGTATATCAACACGTTTTGAGCTCCAATTTAAGCTTGGAAATAAAAGCTCAGTACATTCTAATGTGGCATAATAATCAGACTGCCCTTCATAAGAAATGCCATAAGATAGCGGTATGCCTCCAAGTAGGTGTCCCAGTTCATGGCAAACCAGAAGAGCAAAAGCATCTTTTGTTATCAGTTCATGACGAGGAAGACCACCAAGGATTTCTAACATATAATAAGATCCTTCACGCCAAGCAAAGGCATTAACAGCACCATCTCCCCAATCATGAATAATCTCTAGCTTTCCTCCCCTTGCTTCAATAATAGGTGAAAAAACTTTTTCTACTTGAGATATGACATAATCAAAGTCCTGCTGAGTAAAATCATCGCTGTACCCAGAAAGTTCTTCGTATAAAAAATTAATAGGAAGAGATGCGCTTGCATGCAGTGAAAATACCAATGAAATTAAACTTATAAGACCTGTAAATATGGATTTTAACAACATAAAACTAGTCTACAATGAAAAGAAGCACTAATTCAAGTCACTCTGAGATCTAGCGGCCTGTCCACTTCTTTACTTCTTAAACACAACGTGTTATCAAATTGCCCGATAGGTACATACATTTTTCCGGCCATAAGGAATTATATGAAACTAATTTTAGCATTATTAATTTTAGCACCCGCGCCAACTTTTGCCGATATCACAGGTTTTTATTCCGAGACAACAATTAATGAATTTCAAGATACTTCAGTTGTCGATCATGAGCTAAAAGATCTTCTTCATCAAGTGGAACAAAAAGATCACACTAGCATTACCTACAGAGAAGCCCGCTGGCAGCTATACACTAATATTTATTTAAATTTCGATAAAGATGGCAAGCCCTTCATCGTTGATGTTTACTGTGAAAAAGTCATCACCAAAAACGTGAATGTAAGTAATTTGCCTTACGGAACTAAAACCAATATTGAGCACACCTGGCCTCAAAGTAAATTTAATCCCAAATATGATAAAGATTCACAAAAAACTGATTTACACCACTTATTTATTGCCAACACACATGCCAATGGCCTGCGAGGACATCAATATTTTGGAGAAGTAAGTATTTTCTACGACCGAAAAGGTAAATGTAAGAATTCTGGTCTGGGACTTTTGGTTAAGCCGCCTACAAACGTAGCATGGAGTTCAAATGATTTCTATGAGCCACCTGCTCAGCACCGAGGAAATATTGCCAGAGCGCTATTTTATTTTGCAATAAGATACAAATTAAAGATTAACGATACGCAAGAGTATTTTTTAAGAAAATGGCACAAAGAAGATCCTGTTAGTGAACTTGATACGATCAGAAATGGCAAAATCCAAGCAATCCAAGGCAACCGCAACCCATTCATTGACTTTCCTGAGCTAGTAGACAGAATAAAGAATTTCTAGGTGGATTATTTTATAAAGTACTTAACTCGCTAGTGCCTCAAGGCACAAATTATGGGCAGCCTACTTTGCAAACACTATCCAATACCATACATCAACTCACCGAAATCTCTTTAGCTTTATTAATTTAATGTTTCTTCAATCATTGCCGACAATCCAAATAGTATAATCAAGTATATTCAAATATCAGAAAGGCCAAAAATGAATATTTACCAGTACTTACTTTATTTATTAATTAGCTTTACATTTCTAGCTTGTATTCCAGAAGGCCCTAAGACTTTAGAAGATCCGAATGCTCCACTGGATTTCTCTACTGATCCCTTAGCTAAAAAGCTACGTGAGCCCGCTGTACTTGTTCTCTCTGGAGGCGATAAATTTCAATTTCAAGCATCACTGCAAAGAGATATAGTTAAAGAAACTTTTAGTCTTTCTAACATAGGCGCTTCAACTGCAACAAGTGTAAGCTTTGGAGCTCTGACAGCTCCGTTTTCTATCGAAAGCAATACTTGTTCAAGTCGGATTAGACCTTCACAAAATTGTTCTTTCGTTATTAGCTATAACCCTGCTGTTCAAACTGACACATTAAATGAACAAATCTTGGTTGTGAATTTCTACGATGGTTTTCAATCAAGCTTAACTGTTAAATATATTTTAGGAGCTTTGGCCACTGAGCCTATAGTTGTACCACCAAATGATCCACAACCTATTGCTGAACTCACTGCTACTTCTATAAGCGCAGTTGACATTAGTGAAAACCAGGTCACCATTGATTTTAAAATGAGCGATT
>JBFEUX010000198.1:0-5467 GCA_041547255.1 Bacteriovoracaceae bacterium | reverse complement strand
GAAAGGATCCTTTTTTATACTTGATACCCGCTTGTTTTAGTTGTTCTTCTGTTTGTCCAACCGAAGCAACTTCCGGCCAAGTGTAAACAACACCAGGGATAAGATTATAATTGAGGTGAGGCTTTTGTCCCGCTAATTGCTCGGCCACAAAAACACCTTCCTCTTCTGCTTTATGGGCAAGCATAGCTCCCTTAACCACATCACCAAGGGCATAAATACCTTCAACGGATGTGCGCAGGTGATCATCAGTAGGAATTCGTCCACGCTCATCCAAACTAATGCCAATATTCTCTAGACCTAAATTATCAGTATAGGGTTTTCTGCCAACAGAGACTAAACAGTAATCTCCTTCTAGCACAATTTCTTGGTCTTTTTTCATGTCTTTGGCGCTAACTTTAACACCTTTACCTGTGTTCTCAACTTTGGAAACTTGATGTGACAAGTAGAAATCTATTCCATCTTTTTTAAGAACTTTTTGCAGGTTTCTTCCCAGCTCTTTGTCCATCATGGAAATAATGCCATCAGCGTATTCCACTACTGATACTTTAGCACCCAGTCGTTTATACACTGAGCCCAGCTCAAGTCCAATAACACCCCCTCCAATGACCACTAAGTGCTTTGGCACCTCTGGTAGCTTTAGTGCTTCGGTTGATGAGATGATTCTTTTTTTATCAATTTCCATCCCAGGAAAGCTAGTTGGTTTAGACCCTGTGGCAATTACTGCATATTTGGTTTTAAGCTCGGTTGCACCGGAGTCACTTTTGACAGTTACCGTATTCTTATCTTTAAAAGTACCGTGCCCAAAAAAAGTGGTGATCTTATTTTTATCCATGAGGTATTTGACACCGCCACTGGTAGTTTCGACAACTTGTTGTACTCTTTTAATCATTTTCGGAAAATCAAGTTTCACATTTTTAACTTCGATACCATGAACAGCATGGGAGTGGAGAGTTTCATGATAGCGCTCGCTTGAATCTAATAATGCCTTAGAGGGGATACAACCAACATTTAAGCAGGTTCCCCCTAGTGTTTTATAACGTTCAACTATTGCTGTTTTAAAACCTAGTTGGGCCATACGTATAGCGCAAACATAACCACCTGGCCCTGAACCAATAATCACTACATCAAAATTGTTTTCCGACATTATTCTTCCTTTATTATATATCTAAAATCATTCGGGCAGGATCTTCTAACAGTTCTTTAACCGTCTTTAAAAATCCAACTGAATCCTTACCATCTATAACACGATGATCATAAGAGAGTGCTATATACATAATGGGTCTAACTTCAATCTTACCATCTACAACCCAAGGTCTTTCCACTATATTATGCATACCTAAAATAGCAGATTGTGGAATATTTAAAATAGGAGTTGATAGCATCGATCCAAATACTCCACCGTTAGTAATGGTAAAGGTTCCGCCGCTCATTTCATCAACTGTAATTTTTCCATCGCGTGCCTTAACGGCCAGTCTTTTTATTTCAGATTCGATTTGTGCTAGCGTCATGGACTCCGAGTTTCTAACAACCGGAACGACTAAGCCTTTATCAGATGAAACGGCAATCCCCATATCAACATACTCAGGGATAAGTAAATCATCACCATCGATTTGAGCGTTAACTAGTGGATGTTTTTTCATGGCAATCGTACAAGCCTTAGTAAATAAACTCATAAAACCAAGTTTAATGCCATGATGTTTTACAAATTCATCTTGATATTTTTTACGCATATCCATCAGTGGTTTCATGTCTACTTCGTTAAAAGTAGTTAACATGGCCGTAGAATTTTTGGCCTCAGTTAAGCGTTTTGCGATGGTTTTTCTTAAGCGAGTCATTTTCTCGCGCTTAATTTCACGGGAGATTCCTCCGCCACTTAAAACCACTGGTGCAATATCAGCAGTCGCTGGTTTGGCCGGAGTCGCTGCTGGGGTAGGAGCCCCTGCACCCAAGGCATCACCTTTGGTTATTCTTCCATCTTTTCCAGTTCCTTGTATGCTACTGGCATCAATTCCTTTTTCAGCTAATATTTTATTCGCCGCAGGTGAGGCGTGTTGTACTGTTTTCTCGGTTTGAGGAGCGGGAGCTGTAGGAGGTGTTGTACTTGCTTCTTTTGAGACAGCTGGCTTTGCTTTCGCAGTTGCTTCACCTTCTTCCAAGGTTCCTATCACTGCTCCAATTGGTAGATCTGTTCCTTCTTCTACACTTATTTTAAGTACACCACTTGATTCCGCAGGAAGTTCAACGGTAGCCTTATCAGATTCAATATCACATAGGATGTCACCTTCTTCAACAAATTCACCATCAGACTTATGCCATGCTACCAGGGTTACTTCAGTAATGGATTCTCCAATAACGGGAACTTTAATTTCAATGGCCATAAATTAATCCTTTTATCTAAATGCTTCTGTAATAATGTTTTGCTGTTCTTGTTTGTGGTCGTGGGAATATCCAGTGGCCGGAGTTGCACTCATTGGTCTGGCGATGACCTTAAAGTTCATAAAAGTTTCAAACTCGCGAGTTATGAGATGTTCCCAATATCCCATATTGATTGGCTCTTCTTGTACCCATATCAACTCAACACCTTTGTATTTTTCTAACAAGGCTTTAACTTTTGTTTTAGGGAAGGGATATAATTGCTCTATTCTAACAATCGCTACATCTTGGATATTTTCAGCTTTTCTCTTGGCCAATAGATCATAATAAACTTTACCTGAACAGAATATGGCCTTTCTTACTTTAGCGGTGATATGTTGTTCATCGATAACTTCCTGGAACGAGCCAGTTTCTAACTCAGAAACTTTACTGGTACATTCAGCGGCCCTTAAGAGAGACTTTGGAGTAAACACGATAAGGGGTTTTCTAAAAGTCCAGGCTTGTTGTCTTCTCAACAGATGAAACATATTCGCAGGAGTGGAAGGGTTACAAACTACCATATTGTCTTGCGCACATAATTGTAAGTATCTTTCTGGTCTACAAGATGAATGTTCTGGACCTTGGCCTTCATAACCATGGGGTAAAAGCAGAGTAATACCACTCATTCGCTCCCATTTAACCTCAGCAGCTGAGATAAATTGATCGACAATAACCTGTGCTGTATTTGAAAAATCTCCAAATTGTGCTTCCCAAATATTTAATGATTTCGGGCTGGCCAAAGAATATCCATACTCGAATCCAAGAACTCCATACTCCGATAGGTGAGAGTTATAGATTCTAAATTCACCTTGGTTTTCCTGGAGATGAGCAAGACCTGTATAGCCTTCATTTGTTTTTTCATCATAAAGTTTACTCATACGATGTGAAAAGGTTCCGCGGATGACATCTTGCCCACTGAAGCGTACATTATTCCCTTCAATCAGAAGAGAACCATAGGCCAGTAATTCACAAATGGCCCAGTCTAATCTATTTTCATCATATGCTTTTTTCCGATCATTTATAATTTTGGCCGCTTTTTTCAAGACATTAAAACCTTCAGGCGCAGTCGTGATCTTTTCGATAATACAATCTAATTTTTTTCTAGCAACTCCAGTGGCGGGCGAGTTTTCAAAATCTTGGGGTTTTGCCCAAGTAAGATCCAGCCATTCGGTGTGTGGCCCTTTAACTTTATTAGGAAGACTGTGATCTTTTACTTCGTTAAAACGATCTGAAAGCATTTTTTTGAAGTCTTTTTCCATTTGTTTCGCTTCATCTTCCGACATCTGATGCCATTTTACCAAGTTTTCTAGATAAAGCTGTCTTGGATTTTTTGCTTTTTGGATAAGGCCATATAAATGGGGTTGGGTATATTTGGGTTCGTCTCCTTCGTTATGGCCATGTTTACGATAGCAAACCATATCGATAAAAATATCTGTTTTAAATTTTTGTCTAAACTCCATGGCAAATTCCATACAGTAGACGACACTTTCTGGGTCATCACCATTCACATGTAAAATAGGAGCTTCCAGGGTACGAGCAATTGAACAACAGTATTGTGATGATCTTGCATCATGCCAGTCGGTGGTAAAGCCTATTTGATTGTTTATAATAAAGTGAATGGCACCGCCACATTGATAAGCTGGTAGTTCGGCCATTTGCAGTGTCTCGTATACAACACCCTGACCAGCAACAGCACCATCTCCGTGAATGATAACGGGAACAACACTGTCAGTATCTTTATTATAACGGATGTCCGATTGTGCTCTGGCATAACCTAAAGCAACGGGCCCCACTGCTTCCAAATGAGATGGATTGTGCATAATTTTAAGATAAACGTCTTTGTCGTCTGCTGTTTTCATGACGGAAGAAAAGCCTTGATGGTATTTTACATCACCACCGCCTGTGTGCTGCGCATCGTTTCCACCCGGTTCAAACTCTTTGAAAATAAAGCCATATGATTTACCAATAATATTGGCCAAAACGTTCAGTCTTCCTCGGTGGGCCATTCCGAATACAAATTCTTTAACGCCCATATTCACACCACGGGTAATAAGTGCGTCCAAGGCTGGAATTGTTGATTCTCCTCCTTCAAGTGAAAATCTTTTCTGTCCAATGTATTTAGTTTGAAGAAAGTTTTCAAATACTGAGGCTTGATTCAATTTGTGGAGAACTCGTTTTTTCTTATCCATAGGAAGATCAATCGTATGAAAATCTTTTTCGAACTTTTCTCTAACCCATCTACGGACCTCAGTATTATTGGAGTGGTAGTACTCGATACCCGTCTTATAACAATATATACGCTTTAAATGCTCTATAATATCTTTAAGTTTTGCAGGTCCTAGTCCTAAAAACTCGCCGCATTTAAAAACTTTTTCAAGGTCGGATTGCTCTAGGCCATGCTCTTCCAGGCTTAGTTTGGCATGCCGATCCTTTCTAGGTCTGATTGGATTTGTATCGGAAATTAAATGACCTCGAGCACGATAAGATTGGATTAATCTAAAGGCATTAAATTCTTTTTGCAGATTTGAATCAGAAATTTGCGTGACCGCTTCGCCAGCCTCAGAGGCAGGACTCATAACAGAGTCGAGTTTGTATTCAAAACCTTTGAAAAACATTTGCCATGATTCATCCAATGCATTGGGGTCTTTTTTAAAAGTCTCATACATGGAGTCAATATAAGTTGTGTCTGAACTTAATAAATAAGAATAATCATTTCTTGGAGTCATGGGATTTTACCTTGGTTTTAAAAATAAAAGTGAAATTGATTTGTTTCATCAAAAAAAACTGCACTCCTATGCCCTTTAGGATGAGGAAAATAATATCTGATTAAAATTATTTATATTATAATTTGGATAAATAAAATTAGCAATTTAATTAATATTTTCCCTTGGAATATCAATATGTGGTTTTACTTTAAATGTTTAGCAGTCTAAAATAGATAGGTATTTATAACGAGGTGCTTAAAATGAAATTATTGATACTCATCATGGCGTTTTTTGCTACGAGTTTAACAAATATTGTTCATGCAAAAAGTAAAAAATGTGAATACGCGGTG
>JBFEUX010000159.1:0-7019 GCA_041547255.1 Bacteriovoracaceae bacterium | reverse complement strand
GATGAATAATCAACAGGGCATCCGTTCCTATCAAGAGCAGGAGCCTACAACTGGTATAACCAGTGTGTATGATGAATAGAGGTTGAGGTTTGAGTAATAACATAAACAACATTCTTATTCCTAATGTAACGAAGACATCTCAAAGCAAAAAAGTAGATGTTTCAAATCGTTTACCTAAAGAAGGGGATATTAGTGAGTTTAGAAAAATTCTTGATCTTCAGAGTGAACAAAAACCAATACACGGTGGAATAGAGCTTAGCACTCATGCAGCGAAAAGACTGCAGGAAAGAAAAATTGATTTTAATGGCGATGAGTATATGAAAGTTAAAGATGCAATGGAGAAGATTAAAGCAAAAGGCGGGCAGAACTCGCTAATCATCTCTGATAAGGCGGCATATATCGTGGATGTTAAAAATAATAAGCTAGTTACAGCGGTAGATAAAGATAGTATGTCGGAGAATGTCTTTACCAAGATTGATTCGACAATGTTTATATCTTAAAAGATTTAAAACTTGATTGTTTAGGATGAACGATTAAGTAATTTAAATAAAGAAGAGAGAAGTGGAATTAAGATAACGAGGTTGGTCCTTTCCGGAAACCTTCAGTCACGAGTCTTTTAACTCTGGCAAATCTTAGTTCTATACATAAAGGTCTAGGAGGGACATACATGGGTATTTTATCGTCTTTTAACATCGGTGTTTCAGGCTTAAAGGCTTCTGGTAGTGCAATGAGTGTTACCGGTGATAACATCGCCAATGCGGGAACGTTTGGATTCAAAGGTTCTAGAGCAGAGTTTCAAGATCTATTGTCAAAATCATTAAAAGGTATTGATGGTGGCGATCAGATTGGTTCAGGGACTAAACTCGCACACATTACACCTAAGTTTACTCAAGGTAATATTAATCGTACCGAGAGTATTACAGACTTAGCGTTAAACGGAAACGGATTCTTTACTTTAGAGACACCTAAAGGAAGAGGATTTACTCGTGACGGATCATTTCACTTTGATAAAGATGGAAGACTTATCAATGGTGATGGTTATCCAGTAATGGGATTTACCGCAGGTGAAGATGGTAAAATTTCACAAAAACTAGGTGCGATTAAATTAGGAAATACGACTATTCCAGCTCAGCCCACTAAGAAAGTAACGCTTTCAATGAACTTGGACTCAAGAGCAGATGTTCAGCAATTTGATATTAACAATGCTGATAAAACATCAAACTTTAATACAAGTATGGTGGTATATGATAATGTTGGGACTCAGCGTTTAGTTACTGTTTACTACAACAAAGTAGCTGATGGTCAGTGGCAATATCATGCGACAGTACCTGGTGAAGATGCAGCAGGAGGACAACCTGGAACATTAGTTGAAATGGCAACTGGTACTTTACAGTTTGATCCAAAAGGGAAATTGCAATCAGAGACACCTTCTTTAAATGCATTTAATTTCAATAAAGGTGCAGAACCTAATCAAGCGATTGAATTTGATTTTGGTAAGTCTTTAACTGAAGGTGGAGATGGTGACGATGCAACAACTCAGTTCGGTTCTTATTCTTCAATTGCAAGACATACGCAAGATGGTGCCAGCGCAGCAACTTTAGCATCATTATCTTTCAATGATGATGGGGTTCTAACAGCTGCTTATGATAATGGTATTATGAGAGACGTGGCACAAATTGGCGTCGCTAAATTTGAAAATAACGAAGGACTCTTTAAAATGGGTAAAAACATGTTTAAAGAGACGAGAAAGTCTGGTCAAGCCGCTATCGGTAACCCAGGAAAAGATGGACGTGGTGATGTTATGGCCAAGTCAATTGAACTTTCTAACGTAGATATCGCTGATGAATTCATCAACTTAATGAATTCTCAGAGAAACTTCCAAGCAAATACCAAGACCATCACAACTGCTGATGCTATGTTGCAAGAAGTTCTTAATATCAAGCGATAATTTAAAATTTAATACCCAACACACATGATAGACCAAGGGCCTCTAAATTGAGGCCCTTTTTTTATAATATATAAATCACATGTCTTTTCCATAACTTATCTTTTCTAAGCATCACCATAAGTACTATAATTAAAGAAAAGTATGATTTTCATCAATGAAAATGTTTGTATAAATGTTTTATAATCTAAACAGCATAAGAGGATAAAAATGGGAGATCGTTATGAATAAAGAAACTCTTTTAAATACGAAAGTCGAAAACTTATCAGATAAGTTTGAGATGGAAAAACTGTTAAAGTTAAATAATATCTATATTGCCTCCCAGCCTGAACACACCGATTGGGAAAAGCTCAAAGCAATGGGTTTTAAAAATATCATCAATTTAAGGTCTCCAGAAGATACTCCTGCAGATGAAATTGATACTCTTAATTCGCTGGGAATGAGCTATTTAAATGTACCTGTTCCAAGTTGTCATGTTTTAACGCTGGATCAAATAAGAAAAGTAAATGAGTGCATAGGTGATACTGAAGGCGAAAAAACACTTATTCATTGTAAGTCTGGCAATCGGGCCAGTTCTTGGTTGGCCGTACATTTATTCTTTCAACACAATTTTACTCCAGAGCAAGCAGTGAAAAAAGCTCAAGAGGTTGCTTTGACAATGCCAGGTATTACTGAGGAAACCAAAGAGTATTTAGAGTCGTTAGCTAAATCTTAGTTGTAAATTTAAGCTATTCCCCTTCCGCTTGGGAAATGAGGTGGTCAGTTAGCTTTTCAATAAGTTCACGAGAAGGTCTAAGTTGCCGATATTTTATACCTGTGAGGTCAAAGATTTTTTTGGCGATGGTATTGCTCTCACAGCCTATATCCTTGTCTGATAGATAAATAATTTCACTTACTTTTACACTGGCCAAAAGCTTAGCACATTCATTACAAGGAAAGAGTGTGACATAACATTTGGAGTTGGCGAGGCTAACAGGCGAATGCAGTATAGCGTTGGCTTCCGAATGTACCACGTAACCATATTTTTGATGCTCTAAACCTTGAGATTTGCACTTGCCCCAGGGAAGTTGAGATTCATCTATACCGGCCACAAAACCATTATACCCCATAGTTAATTGGTGGTTATTTTGATCAACAAAAACGGTACCTACTTTGGTTGCAGGGTCTTTAGATTTAAAACTGGCCATCATTGCTTGTAGCATGAAGTACTCGTCCCAGCTTAAAATTGATTTTACCTCAAAGTAGTTTGGATTTTCTTCCATCGTTTTATCATTCCCTATAAATTTGCAGTGTCTGGATTCTGTAAAGATTCAGCCGCCTCATTGGCTAGCCTTTGGTACTCTTCGTCGGTCATATTTATTTCAGAATTTTGTGAGCCTGGAGTTTGTGTACTTCTCTCACTGCTAGCAGTTAATGTTAAGAATTGATCCAGACTGATACGTAAGCTAGTAATAAGCTCTAAAATTTCTGGCAATTCTTCACTTTCTGTCATCATTTCTTCTAGAAGTATTTTACCTAGAACCTTATTTGATCTTTGTAAAAGAGTTTTAAGACTTTTGTATTCACTCGGAAGCTCAGCCTTATTTTGGATTTCTTCGATGGTGTTCTCTACACCTTCTTGAGTTACTTTTTTCACAATTGCTCTGACTTCCTTGGCACTTTTTCCTTTTACTAACTCAGCAATTTCTTCTTGTTCCTCTTTAGGAAGTTTAATGATTTCATTAATCTGAGATGCGTTAAGCTCGCCGTGAGTTCGTAGGTCTTTAACCGTTTGACTAGATTTTTCTTCGCGGTCAATAGCAGATTTTATGACTTTTTTGGAAAGCCCCGTTTTCTCCGCTGTGATATCAATAAAAGATCTTTTTTCATTAGGCATTTCACTTTGAATTTCATTGGCAGCAGGTGTGCTTAGATCTTCTTCGCTAAACTTGGTAGCTTCAGGATAAAGCTCTTCATAAAGATCTCTCCCTCTTTTGAGGGCCTGTTCTAATTCTACTTTAGTTAGGTCTCTTCGAACCAGGTTTTCATCAATTGATATAAGCTCTTGTTCCTGGTCATTTTTATTGAGCAGTCGGCAGGGAACTTCCGTATAACCTAACTCTTTCAGAGCTGTGTAGCGTCTTCCGCCAGCAATTAGTTCATTATTTTCGTTTAAGATGAGCGGGTTGATGATTCCAACAGTTTCGATACTCTTTTTTAGCTTATCAACGTTAGAGTCCAGTCTTAAATACTTGTTATCAGTTTTAATCAATGAAATATCAATTAATTGCATTCTCTCTCCTAAAATTGAACAATTGATCTCGTGTGGTGGCACGCAGTATGGCCAATGCGGGGGAATTTGTCATGGGAATTTCTAAAAAAACTATGAATCCCCATCATCTCCAATTGCTGCGACGGGACATGCCTGTAAAGCATTTTGGCATTCCTCTTCTTCTTCCGGGGAGTTAGGCTGTTTTGCCACATAGGCGTGCATATCATCATCATCCATTAAGAAAAAACCTGGCGCTTCAACACAACAAGCATCACAGGCTATGCATTGGTCATCTACATAATATTTTCCAGCAATATTTTGTTCCCATTTGGTGGTTTTGTCGGCCATCTCAATTTTTTCCAAAAAAAAAGGGTGAATAAAAACTTCACCCTTCTATACCTAAATTAAGCTCATAATTCTAGTTAAATAAATTAGCAGAGGTAACAACTTTTGAATTTTTCTCTTGATAAGCTAAGATCGCATTTTCAATTAAACGCGCATTTTTTTGAGCGCTAAAGTTAACTTCTTTTTTAATATCTTCTTCTTTAGCTTCTTTGGTTTCGAACTTTCTTGCCTTCATAAGTGTTATATTCGTGGCCGTATCAGCGGTAAGAACCGTCTTAGTGTCTTTAGATTTAAACATATTAAGCATTTGCTCATCTTTAAAAGTTGAGTTTTGATATTGTAAATTAAAAGGTGAGAACTCAAATTTTTCTTCAAAGCTCAGACTGTATTTTTTGCTAAGACTTTTTAGTTTACTAGCATTGTTTGTTTTAAGTGCAGCCTCAAGCTCTTTGGTTAATTTCTCATTAAAAGCACTAAGTTCTTTTCTTTTAGTCTTTTGTAAATGCTGTCTAGCTAATTTATTTTTTGTATTTTCAAATTTTCCAACCTTTTTCTTTTGGGCCTTTTGTTCCGCCTCATAGGTCTTGTATAGACCTCTTAACAAGCCATCATTTTTCGTATCCGCAGCAAAGGCTGAAACTTCTGCCGTCGGTACATTAAGAAATTTGGTCATATCTTCTTTATTAAATGAGACGACGTAGGATTGCATTTTAATGTTTCTTAAATGATTTAGTTTTTTTACACTCGCCTTAGAGTCAACCAATGTCCCAAGCAAAGAGTTTAGTTTATTTGATTTAATTTGCTTAATGATATCTTCTTCAAATTTAGTAGGAGTTAAACGATTCGCTTGTAATAACTGCTTGTATTTGGTGACA
Source organism: Bacteriovoracaceae bacterium (assembly GCA_041547255.1). Classification (GTDB taxonomy): domain Bacteria; phylum Bdellovibrionota; class Bacteriovoracia; order Bacteriovoracales; family Bacteriovoracaceae. Next base: position 1,603 of record JBFEUX010000159.1, on the reverse strand, counting down.
TCAAATTGATCGGCGGTTTGAAACATTTTATATTCTTTGATTTCATTTTTAATGGCCTTTTTGCCGGCATCAAAATTTAAATCTCGTGCAAAGTTAAGAACGAGCTTTTGACGAATAAGGTTTTGCAAAGTTGATTCTCGTAAACGAAACTGTCTGATTTGCTGGTTACTTAAGCTTTTTGTTTTTAAAATTTGAGTGTAGCGGTTGATGGTAAACTGAAGAGCTTGGTTATACTCCCGAGAAGTGATAGGCGTTCCATCAACATTGGCCACCTGACCTGCGGTATTATTAAAACCTTGAAAACCAGTCATAACAAAACTGATAATAATGGCCCCAAATATTACACTTATGGCAATATAGGAGAATTTGTTAGAAATACTCTTCATCTTTCTTCCTTTGAATTCATTAAACCTACAAATTTTATAACGAATTTACTTAAAGTCAATTTTGTGCGCCGCAATTAATATCTTTATCCATTGGCATTGGGGCAGCAATTAGATACCCTTATATAGTGAAATTTAAAAGGATTTAGATTTGAGAAACCTAAGTTTAGATTCCTCGCGTTGGGGAATTGTGAATAATATTATCGTCGCATTTTTAGCTCTTTACGGTGTTGCCACGCATAATTACAAGATTGGCTCTACTTCAGTTTTCGATCAGGTTCTAATTGAAACATTAGCGCCATTGCAAAGAGGGACAATGTCCTTGAAGGAAAGCATTGCTAGCACCGTGGATCATTATATTAGTATTGTAAATACCAGTAAGGAAAACGAGCAGTTAAGAAAACAAGTGGATGAATTGGAAAATGTGATTTTTTCTTTACGTGAAGTAGAAAAAGAAAATGATCGTCTCAAGCAGCTTTTGGAGTTTGGTAAAGATATTACTCGAAAAAAAGTTCTGGCCCAAGTTGTAAGTTGGGATTCTTCCAATGAGTTTAAGGTGTTGAGAATAAACAAAGGTAAAAAGCACGGTTTGAAACTTCTTTCTCCCGTCATCACCATGAACGGCTTAGTAGGTTATGTGTACAGGTTAACCTCGAACTATGCCGATATCTTAACTATCTTGGATCAGAATAACAGAGTCGATGCAATTGTTATGCGTACACGTACGCATGGAATTGTTGAAGGACAATCAGGTTTTACTTGTCAGTTAAAGTATGTAAACAGAACTGAGAAGTTAGAAGAAGATGATGTGGTTGTGACAGCAGGTTTGGGAGAGGTTTATCCCAAAGGAATAAAAATTGGCCGTATCACTAAAATTGATAAAGAAAATTACGGAATTACTCAAAAAATTGAAATCACACCAAGCGTTGATTTTTATAAATTAGAAGAAGTTGTCGTACTGGTAGAAGAGGGGGAAACTCCTGGCCAGGCAGCTTTGGATCAGATGAGCATCGATAAGGTAATGCAATGAGATATTCAGCAAAAGATATAGCACTAGGCTTTTTTAAGACAGCGGCCCTCCTTATTTTTTTGGAGGTATTTTCTTCAACCGTCTTACCAGCAGTGGGGATTATTAATTTTAAAACTGCTTTTAACGTAATTATTATTCTCTTTATTGCTTTTAAATTATAATTACCATTTTTGTCATTTTTTATTATTTT
>JBFEUX010000011.1:0-26735 GCA_041547255.1 Bacteriovoracaceae bacterium | reverse complement strand
CAGCAAAGAAACTCGTCCCAGCAAAGAAACTCGTCCCAGCAAAGAAACTCGTCCCAGCAAAGAAACTCGTCCCAGCAAAGAAACTCGTCCCAGCAAAGAAACTCGTCCCAGCGCGTGTTGTTTGCAGGCAAGCTCCTGTTCGTCGCTTGCATTGGTTCATTAATCCCGCCGCAAGAGGGGATGATGTGCGAAGTGAAACTTGACGGGATTAATACTCGTCCTACGGAAAAACAGAATAAAAAAGGGGCCCCATTTGAGGCCCCCTGTTCTGTCGGGATATTGTTACCCAATTAGTCTTAAAGCTTGCTGCGGCGTTTGATTTGCTTGAGTTAACACAGAAATACCAGCTTGTTTCAAGATGTTATTCTGGGTGTTCTCTGCAGTTGCCGCGGCGTAGTCTACGTCTCTAATTCGGCTGTTTGCGGCGGACATATTTTCCACCGAGGTTTCTAAGTTAGACGAAGTCGTAATCAATCTGTTTTGAAGGGCACCTAACTCGGCTCTTTGTCCGGAAACAACATTGATAGCATTATCAATTTTTTCCAGAGAGTTTTGCGCACCTTCTTTGGTTGATACCACCTCATCAGAGATTCCAAGAGCGTCAATCCCAGAGTTAATCTTGTGTGCGTCGTAAACAATTCTGTCTTCAAAGGCATCATTGTTTGCACCGATTTGAAACTCTAGCGTCCCCCCAGTCCCATCTAATAAACTAACGTCATTAAATTCAGTGGTCTGGGCGATTCTTTGGATCTCGCTTTTAAGCTGAGAAAATTCCATATCGGTATACTGTCTTTCAGTTTCACCAATGGTGTCTGAAGCAGATTGAATGGCAAGTTCTCTTAAACGAATTAAAATATTTGCTGACTCATCTAATCCACCTTCTGCAACTTGAATCATACTTATACCGTCATTCGCATTTCTATTCGCTTGTTGGCTTGATCTTATATTGGCCCTTAGTTTTTCACTTATCGCTAACCCTGCTGAGTCATCTGAAGATCTCGTAATTCTATTCCCACTGGCAAGTTGAGCTGTAGTTACTTGCTCCTTAGTTGAAATCTTTGATAAACTTCTTTGTGCTGTTAACGATGCTACATTGGTTGCTATTCTAAAACCCATTTTAATCTCCTAATTCCTTATACAAACCTCCATTTTCTACCTCATTAATGAGGGAGCAACCTTGCTCAAATTTGTTAATAATAAAGTTGCGAGCCTCTATAAATCCCGACTAGAAGCTCTTGTTGCTTGTCGGAATTAGGACATTTCGAGTGAATAATATTAAGGGAGGGGAACATTTTTCCGGTTATAATATTTAAGTTGTAAAACCAGAAATTTTTTCCAATGTTTAAGCTTCCTAAGCTGGCGTATAATATGTATTATTTTTCATTTTTAATATCGAGGTACCAGTGAAATTTATCATCTTATTGCTTTCCCTATTTATTGCTGCTTGTTCATCTTTTGATAAAAAAGATTCGAAATTAGTATTAAGGATTTTGCATACGAATGACCATCACGGACACTACTTAGCAGATAAGCATGGACAAGCGGGGATGGCCGCACGCAAAACCCTGGTTAATAAATTAAGAACAGATATAAAAGAACAAGGTGGTTATTCTTTACTGCTTTCGGGTGGGGATATTAATACGGGAACCATGGAGAGTGATATCTTTGATGCAGAACCAGACTTTAAAGGAATGAAAAAGATTGGCTATGATGCCATGGCCGTAGGCAATCACGAGTTTGATAACTCTTACCAAACCATTAAGAGACAACAGCAATGGGCAGGCTTTCCTTTTTTATCAGCTAATATCTTTTGGAAGAAAACAAATAAACCTGTGTTTAATCCGCTTTATCTGGTGAAGGAATTCAATGGAGTGAAGGTGGGAATTTTTGGTCTTACCACTAAAGATACTCCTTTTAAGGCTTCCCATGATGATGCGAAAAAGAAATTCATTTTTGCTCCTATTATTGAGTCAGCGAAATCTGTGGTTAAGATTTTAAAGGAAAAAGAAAAGGTCGATCTTATCGTTGTTGTCACTCATGTGGGGCATAACCGCAGTCTGACTTCCAATGGAGATATCGCCCTGGCCAAAGCGGTTGATGGTATTGATGTTATTGTGGGAGGGCACTCGCAGGAAATTATAAATGCTGAAGTTCACAACAATACAGTTATTGTACAAGCGCTCGACTGGGGAAAGTACTTAGGTGTGTTGGATTTATATATCGATAAGCAAAATAAAAAAGCTCATCACGAGTACGCGCTAAGGCCAGTTAATTTAAAAAAGAAGGTGCATGGGAAAAGAGTTTTTATTGCCTCAGAAATTAAGGCCGATAGCAAGCTCAAGTCATTTTTCAAACCCTTTAAAAAGAAGGCCGAAAAAATTGGGAAAAAAGTGGTGGGAAGAATTGATAGAACTCTCAGTGGGGATCGTAGAAAAGTGAGGTCTTCCCAAACCGCACTGGCCCAATTTATGGGGGAGGCCATTCGTGAGCAGGTCAAAGGTATTGATGCGGCCATCATCAACGGAGGAGCGATTCGTGCTTCCTTGGAAAAAGGTAAGGTTTCTCGCAAAGATCTACATGATGTTCACCCTTACGGGAATACCATTGCTACCGTAGAGCTAAGCGCCCAGGAATTATTTGATTATATTAAGCATGTAGCAAAAGAACATCTTTTAAAGGAAAAGGCCGATGCTGGAGGTTACCCGCATTTAATTGGCATGAAGCTCAATTTTAAGAATAAAGAATTGGTAAAAATTGAGGGGCTGAATGCTAACTGGAAAATTGAAATGCTTGGGGGAGAACTTAAAAGCAATAAGCGCAAATTTGTTTTTAGTACCATGAACTTTACAGCAAAAGGGGGAGATAATTATCCTAAGCTTATTGATAAGCCTTCTTATGTTGATACCGGTTTTATGATTAATGCGGCCATGATGAATTTGATGGAAAAGAAAAAGGTGCTTAAGACAAATAAATATCATAAGCACCTTAAAGATTTAATTACGTTTCAATAATGATTATTTTAAAAATTCTCTGATTGCATCTGCCACATGTTTTACATCTTCCTGGCTTAAGAATGGATGCATTGGTAGACAAATAGTTTTATGGGCAAAAGTTATCGCATTGGTCTTTTCCCCTGGTACATCTGCTAGTGGCATCTCTTCTGGCATGGCCTTTTCATAGAAAAGAGCATTACCAATACTTTTTTCCTGTAAATAAGCTTGTAGTTCATACTTCTTATCTTTAGTCGCCAAACGAATTGGGAAAAGATGCCAGGAAGAGATATCGATATATTTTTCCGGAACTAATTCAATATCAGTAATATCTCTTAGTTCATCAAAGTACCACTTGGCGATTTTTTTACGGTCTATATTTTGCTGCTCAGTCTTTTCCAGTTTTAGATGCAGTACAGCTGCCTGTAAATGATCACAACGAGAGTTTCTTCCAATTAGTCTGTGTCCATTAGGACTTCTTCCGTGGTTACGAATTGATTTAATATCTTCTGAAAGTTTTTCGTCACTGCTTAGAATAGCACCTGCATCACCAAAGGCCCCTAGGTTTTTGGTAGGGTAGAAGGAATAAGTGATAAGATTATTGGAAGATCCAATAGGAGTTCCATCCTCATAGAAACCACCTGCGGCTTGGGCGCCATCTTCTACGATTTTAATTCCTTTAGGCTTACAGATCTCTTCAACCGCCTTAACGTCAAAAGGCATTCCGTAAATATGCACCCCAATCACGGCCTTAATGTCATGCTCATTAACTATTTTTTCCAGAGAAGCAGGATCGATCAGTCCCGTCTCAGGAATAACATCAACAAAAACTGGCGTGGCACCTACGTTATAAACACATTCGGCCGTAGCGTAAAAACTAATAGCAGAAATAGCGACCTTATCACCATGTCCAACTCCGTGAGCTTGCAGTGCAATTTCCAAGGCATCTGTACCATTGGCCACCAAGTCACAATTTTTAGCCTGCTGCATGGCAGCGAATTCGCTTTCGAATTTTGTATTATATTCACCTTCCACGAAGGCATTTTTTGTCACGATTTCTTCAAAACGTTTTAAGATCTTCTTTTGAAAATCTTCATCATGTAATTTTTGAAAATTGTAGAATCCAATGGCCATAAGTCATCCTTTTTTAATAAAAATTATGGCTTAATATAGCACCATTGGCGTCTTTAAGAAAGGAATATAAGGCCCGTTATGATTTAGATCAAATCAATTTTTCGAGCCTTTTACTATTTCTTATTATTGATAAGTTGAGTCAAAATATCTGCTGCTTTTTTTTGCTTTTCGGGGTCTTCTAGCAGTTTCCCAATTTTTTCCAGATAAGCCTTAATCAGCTTTTTATCTTCAATATTAGAAACTTCCCCAGGCTTTTTAGCAGCAGGCTTTTTACTCTCTAAAGGGTAATTGTTTTTAAATTTTTTTTGTGCGCTCATACCAGTAAATTAAGCAGCTTCACCTTGATATCTTGGGTGAGTGGCAACTTTTTTCATATGAGTTTCGATAACTTCAAATAGTTCCAATTGAGTACTTCTTGGATCCATCCCATCTGGCATTGCAGAATAAACTACTTCGTTATTTACTTCAGTAAAGATATACCAAGTTTGACCTAGTTTTTGGAAAAGAACTTCTTTCGTGATTTCTTGCATTGATTTAGACATTTTTACCCTCCTAGTAATTAGTTTTTGTCCTTACCTAAACCTATTCGGAGCCAAATTTAGAAGTTTTAAAAAAATCTTTAAATATCTTTACGGGAGGAAAATTTTGCCGCAAGCCGGGGCGTTTGGGATATTTTTATAATCAAGCCGCTAGTAAGTCTTCTGGATTAATCTTAATTTTTGATGGCCTATGAGAGGCAACTTTTTCAAGTTTCTCATAAACATCGACCAATATTTTTGGTTTAAGTTCATTGATGATAAAGAGTCTCATGTCTTTCTCTGTTGGCCAGTTCATATTTGTAGGGGCGTCAGCAAACTTCTCCCATTTAATGACTGCAGAGTGAGCAACATCGCCAAATCTGGTACCAAAATCTTTTAGAGTCATAGAAAAATGGTTTCTAATAAACTTGACTTCATTTCCTGTTAATCTCGCAGACTTTAGTGAAAGGGCAAAAAGAACGGCCTTTTCATATTTTTCAAAGTTAATATCCAGCACCCATTCATTGCGAATTTTAGATAGTGGTGCATTAATAATTTGAACAGGGAACCCAAATCCGTAATCCGTATATGATTTTTGTATTTTTTTATTTTTCATAATTTATCTCACTTATCTAAGTCAATGACAGTAATTATAAGCATATTATCTTTATCAAAGTTAATAACAATTCTTAGCTTTCTTTTATCTATTGTTTTGCCTTTGATTGAATAATTCCAAGAATTCCATTCTCTATCAAATATGTCCTTTCTCTTTTCGTGATGGCCAGAAAGCAAAGCCTGTTTCACTTCAAATCTGGTAACTTGTCTTTGCCTAATTCGAAGGTTTGCATGACCTGTATAAATATAATTACCACTTTTAACCGTATTTTTGACTAAACTTATAATATTCTTCTTTTTGATATTACTCATTTATTTTTCGCCTCATTGTAACTCAGTTACATTTTGTATTCAAGCTTTATAGAATTTTTTTCTATTTTTCTTGTCATTCGTCTAGCTAAGCCAAAGCAAGTTAGTGACTAGTTATGAAACTCATAATTGCTTGATTTTTAGTGGTGTGATTTCGGGCGTTAAAAATAAACCCGACTAGAAGAGAAAGTTTGTCCAAACTTGGATGTTAAAAGCGGCTCTGGATACCGAAATAAAAGCTCGCCTCGGTCGTGAGTGCTTGTAAATAACTATCACTAGATTGCCATAGCTCGGGTATGTCTGCATTTTCGGAAGTTGTATAAAAGCGAGGATAGTTAATTTTTAAATAGCTACCGAAGACAGAATCAAATTTTTTCAAAGTATTATAGGACTGATAGTTAAATCCAATTAACTGGGTAAAACTGAGCCTGGAATTGTAAACTCTGCTGTCCGTACCAAGGGGGGAAGTCATGGCAATATCAACCTGATCGATAATGCTATATTGCAGAGTCGTATATAGGCTAAGTACACTTTTAGGACCTTTGTAGATATCATAACTGGCAAATGGCCCAATATAAAATTGGAAATTAATTTCTTGTGAGCTTGAAGCGGAGCTAACTCCGTTAGAGTCGAGTCTATAATTAATAGAGCTTTGTCTAAAACCAGCAACACCTCCAAACCAGAAGCGGTGGAGCTCATCTACCTTTTGCGTTGAGATCCAACTGAAATTAAAATCCCAACCCATTTGGGCAGAGCTAGCTCCTACGCTTTCAAGATAGGGGTAAGAGTCAAAATTACTTTTATAGAGAGCAAGGTTCATGCTGTGCTTATGTTGTTTGGGAGAACTAAGGGGGTAATTTTTAGGTAGCGGTTCCTGGATGCGATAGTCAGTGTGATCAAATTCAATTACTTCTCTGTCAAATTCGCGGCTGTCTTTATAATTAACTAGCACGTGCTCTTTGAGAACATAAGCTTCTCTTCCACTTCTCGCGATGGTTTTATAAAAACTACTTTCTTTGCTTGGAAGATAGATACCTTTTTCATCTAAGAAGGGATCAGATATTTTATCAGCTTCCACTCTTCTGATATTTTTAAACTCTAACTCAGCATATTTGTCTGTATGGCCTTCCATGGGATGCAGATAAATGCTTTGCCCTTTGCGGTAGTATTCAATAATATTTGATTTTTCATCGGGGACGGCAAAAATAGGGGCTTCCAGCACGGTAATGGTTCCATTTAGCTGGTTGGTTCTGGCCCAAATATTTTGAACGCTTAAGACAAGTATGAATGTCGTCAAAATAAATTTTACCATACCCAATCCGATTGATGGCCAATATAAAAAGCAAAACTATCATCGTAATTTGCCTGGCTTTTACTTTCCAATACAGAAAACACATTTGTTCTTAACCATTTTCTTTGATAGTTAAATCCCCACACAAATTTTCCATACTTCTTGTATTTGGACATTTTTTCCAAGCCGGCCAGCATTGCCGTTTCTGACATCCATAAGGACTCACTATTAAAACTGTCTGTATAGCTTAGTCTGGAGGTCGCTGCCACCCGGGGTGATAGAATCAGTGAATAGTTTTTCCAGAAAGGGCGCGACTTAAAGGTTGGCCCCAGTGAAAAACTACTGTAATTATAATTACCGCCACCAGCGATATCACCACTAATATTTTCATACATAAAAGTAAGACCTGAATCAAACAGCCATTGCGAGTGGCTCATGACCGTGAATTCAAAGCGAAGCAATGGGGCAAAGCCACTGGGCTCTTTAAGATAGCTTCTGGTAAAATTGGGAACGCTTAGCCCTGTATGAATATTTCCCTTCAGTGAATAATCAAATTGTTTGTCTTGATAATTTTTTTTAATTTTTTTAGGAAGTCTCGTAAACTTATAAGGGGCCCGATACAGATTGGTAACTTTATTAATATAAGTGGAATCATCTAGATGAACTTTATAAAGCATATTCCCTTGTTTATTCACAATGTATTTATAGCGATTATAGTCTAATAAGACATGAGCTCTGACAGTAAGATTTTTAGGAGCGTAAAATGATTTGTTGTCAGTAAGTCTGATAAGTCTTTTGCCTCTTGGAATATGATTGACTCTAATCGCACTTTTGGAAATATCTTTTAATTGAACTCGTAGAGATTCAATTTCTGCAACTTTAAATCTTTGCTCTGAACCAGGGTAATTGGCCTTTAAGATTTTTTCAATATTCTCTTCTCTGATTTTGGTAAATTCTTCAATTACCTTGTCGTTAATTCTTGGATTTGAATCTTGAATGTTTTGCAGTTCTGTTTCTGATAGATCCACCGCCTCAATTTTATAGTCTTTATCTGTACTCAGTTCAGAATCTTTTAATTCTTTAATTTTTCGTTCTTTTTCCCGTTGAACCAGCGCTTCACCTTCTAATTCATCAAATTCAGCTAAGATATCATCCGAGAGTCCATCTGCTTCTGGTGAGGAAGCTTGCATTTCATCACTCGTTTCATCAATCGCTTCATCATTTTCTGCCAGGGCTTCGTCTAATGCATCCAGTGCATCGAATTCATCACCTTCCTCTGTTACCATTTCCTCTGCTTCAGTCTCTGCTGGCTCTTGCGCATTATCAAACTCTTCTAAGATTGAGAAATCGTCCAGTGACTCCAGTTCAATATTATCAACTTGAGAAAAAACTACCAGCGGCAGGCTTATCACTAGAAAAATGAGCATTTTGTTCTTTAACATGAAGCTTCCATTGCCAGTTGTAAGGCTTGATAGTTAGTTTCAAACTTAACACTTTTCGCTGAGATTTCGGATTCCTCTACCCATTTGTACTTACAATGTTCCTTAGGGTCGATGACCACATCCCAAGGTTTATGGCATTGTAAGAGAAAGACTTTTTCTTTTACTTCTTTTCCCCAACGACTGAGGAATTTAAATTTCATATCTGTCTTGATCAACTCTTTGATGTTTTTTTTCTTAAGGCCGGTTTCTTCGATAACTTCTCTTAGAGCACCAGCTGTGTATTTCTCATTTTTATTCACTCCGCCGGTAACGTTCTGCCAAAACAGACCACGCTCTTTATTCACCTTTAACAATAAAAAATGTTTTTTATAATCCTTTGCGCAATAAAAGATAACGACTTGGACCTTCCTTTTTCCCATATGTTAATAGTATATTGCTCACAGTCGAAATAGAAAAGTCCAAAAAGGCCTTATCATTGATTGCGTCATTTTGAGCGATTTGGTATGACATTCTTATGGATCTACAGGATATTATTTTTAAAATTGCTCAAGCTGCACCTGGATTTCTCTTGGCGATTATTTTACACGAGTACGCCCATGGTTGGGTGGCCAAAAAGTTTGGTGATGATACAGCGGAAAGAGAGGGAAGATTATCCTTGAATCCAGCCGTGCATGTTTCTGTTTTTGGGACCATTATCTGGCCACTGGTTATGATCATCTCTGGCGGACAAGCATTTGGTTGGGCAAAACCAGTTCCAATTGTAACCCGAAATTTTCGCCAGATTCGCAAGGCCGTCTTTTGGGTCAGTTTTGCAGGGCCATTGGCCAATTTTACTCTGGGGATTCTTTCAGCCTTATTATTTGCGATCGTTAGTGTTTATGCTCCTCAAGATATGCCTTTGCATGAGCCTTTTCTTTATATGTTGAATTATTCAATTTTTATTAACTTTTTATTGGGTGGATTTAATTTAATCCCTTTTCCTCCTCTTGACGGGTCGCGCATGTTGGCAAGTTTTTTAAAAGGAGAGGCGCTTCGTATTTACGAAAGCTTAGAGCAGTTATCGTTTCCCATTTTTTTAACAATTATTATGCTTAGTTATATGAATATACCTACTATTTCTTATGTAATAATGCCTTTTGTCTATATGGGACAAGCAATTCAGGTACTTTTCTTAAGGATGTTAGTTTGATAAATAAGTGTACTTTTTGCACTGAGTAGGGTGAAATTAATTAGAGACTTTAGAGAGACACATGATTGAAGCAGATATTCAAGTAAAATTAGATCATTTCGATGGGCCATTAGGCTTACTGCTGCACTTAATTCAGCGGGAAGAAATGAGTATCAAAGATTTAGATATAAATCGCATTACTGAGCAGTATCTGGACTACCTTAAAAAACTACAAGACGTTAATTTTGATGTCGCTGGTGAATATCTTTATCTGGCCGCTTCTCTGCTATTTATTAAATCCAAATCTGTGGCCGAAGATGAAGAAGAAAAAATTAGACTCACTAATCCTGATGACTTGGAAATCACCACTAAAACTCAATTAATTCAAAAGTTGGAAGAGCTGGCCCGTTTTCAAAAGATTGGGCAGCACTTAATGTTTCTTCCGCAAAGAGATAAAGATATTTTTGTAAAACCGAAAATAGACCGCAAGGCCATTCAAAATAGTATTCTTACTCCCATTGATCTGCAAAGCCTAACTGAGGTGATGATTGATTTCATGCGCAGAGAGAAAAGAAAATACACTGTAGTGAGAAGAGACAGACTTTCCATTAAGGAAAAGCTGAGTGAGCTAAAAAGCAATCTTAAAGTGGGCAATAAGACTACAATGGACAAGCTTATTAACTGGGAAAAAGGGAAAGATGAGGTTGTTATTACTTTCATTTCTCTTCTTGAGTTAGCTCGTCTTAAAAAATTAGAAATTTTCCAAAACGAACACGATGGCGATATCTACGTGGATGTTGTAGATGATTTAGAAACATTTAATGTTGAGACAGCGGATGGATTTGAGCCTGAAGGTGAAGCGGAAAAAGTAAATATGAATGAATTAAATCAGCAGCCTGTCGCTGAAATTTCTGATGCAGGTGCTGAGAATATACATTAGAGGGATATTATGAGTGTAATTGATTATAGCTGGGATTTTTCACGAGAAGAGTTTAGCTTAGATCTGGACTTTTTTAATGAGAAGGAACAAGAGGATAAATTATGGCAAGCTCGTACCGGGCTTAATCACGAAACTTTATGTGGTGCCATTGAAACTATTATCTTCATGAATGATAAGCCAGTTAATTTACTCAAAATTAAAAACCTAATAGATACAGATCTTCCGCTAAGAGTTGTTCATGAGGCCATTGCTCGTTTACAAGCAGAATACGAAGCTAAGCACCACGGTATCCGTTTGATGGAAGTGGCCCAAGGTTACCAATTTAGAACTAAGGCAACTTACTCTAAGATTGTACAAAGCATGTATAAGGTTCAATCTCTACAACTTAGTCCAACTGCTTTAGAAGTTATGGCGATGATTGCCTATAAGCAACCAATCTCTAAAACTCAAGTAGAAAGCATTAGAGGTGTAGATAGCTCTCACGTAATTAGAGCGCTTATGGATAGAAGACTGGTAAGAATCGTAGGTCGTTCTGATGAAGTCGGAAAACCATCACTATATGGAACAACACCGGAATTTTTAGAAGTGTTTAATTTAAATACTATTGATGATCTTCCAACTGAGACAGAACTAGAAGAAATCGCCAATGCTAATGAAGTAGGACAAATTTCAGATATTAAAAATATTGTTAAAACCGGTGATCGCAAAAAGTTCGATATGGATGAATTGCTTGAACTGGATCAGTTAAGCTCTTCCATTCAGGATATTGCTTCCGATACTATGTTCACCAAATCATTAAAAGATATGGAGAAAGTGCGTAAGAGTGAAGAAGGCGTTGAGAAAAAATCAGCCTTTGATATTTTAGAAGAATATGTAAGTAAGGCCCAAATTATTGAGGCAAATAAGAGCTCAATTGAGTCAGAAGTTTTAACTTCAGTAATGGAGCCGAAAGCAGTATCAGTTCATGAGCTGTTAGAGGGGATTTTAAATGCCCCAGAAATGGATGAAGACGAATTGGATATTGAAGTTGAATTAGAAGCTGAAGAATATAGCGTTTCTTTAAAAGATGATGATGGCCAATTACCGGTTGGAGAATCTGACTTTGAAGAACTAGATAGCAGTGAAGTTCACGAAATTGAGGCCAAGGCTGACGATGTTTTAGAAAAATCTAATGAATTACTTGAGTCTATAACAGCTGATGAGCCTGAAGTTGCTGAGCCTGAAATGGAAACGGGTGATCTGGATATCGCAAGCTTTATCTCTTCTAAAATTGCTAGTGCATCAGTAAAAGATATGCAAGAAGATGCAGAGCTTGCAGAAGACCAAGCCGAAGTCGAGGCCAAGGCCAGCTTGCAAGATATGGATGAAGAAGACTTAGCCGCTGCTTTGGATGCTGCCTTTGATAATCTTACTTTTGATGAGTCAGCTAATGAGATGGCCGAAGATGTGGCCGTAGAGGAAGCAGAATCTGTGAGGCCAGAAGCTGAGTCGACTGAAGCTAGTGATTCCAATCAGTTGTAAATATTTTTAAGCAACTTGTCATTTCGCTTTTTTTCTCATAAATAAAGGCATTCAATTTTAATTACGGCCGTGAGGGTCGAAAGGAGTCATGTATGTCAAAGAATCATTCTGGAGAATCTCATTTAATTCGTTTACAAAAATACATTGCAGATTGCGGTGTTACCTCTCGTCGTAAAGCAGAAGAGCTGATCGCAGAGGGCAAAGTTACGGTTAACGGAAAAACAATTCGCACCCAAGGGGTTAAGGTCAATCCTGAAGAGGATGTCGTCGAAGTTAACGGACAGGCCATTGATCTACTTACCGTTGATCATGTTTATCTCGTGATGAATAAGCCAAGAAGTTATGTAACCACTGTTTCGGATCCTGAAGGTCGAAAAACAGTTATGGATCTTGTCCCTATTAAGACTAGAGTTTATCCGGTAGGAAGATTGGATTATCTTTCTGAAGGTCTTCTTCTTTTAACTAACGATGGGGATCTTGCCAATAAAATCATGCACCCTAAATACGCCATCACTAAAACTTATGAAGTAAAAGTATTTGGTAAAGTTAACGACGTTATTCTTAGAAAGCTAAGAGCGGGTGTGCAAGACAAAGGCGATTTTTTAAAACCAAAATCTGTTAGAGTTGTCGAACTGCTGCCTAATAAAACCTGGTTGGAATTTAGATTGGAAGATGGAAAAAATCGTGAAATCAGAAGAATCTGTGAGGCTTGTGGCCTTACCATCGATAAATTAAAGCGAGTGGCCATCGGAAATCTTAATATTTCTCATATCAAGCCTGGCGATTGGGAATTTGTAACTAAGAGTGATTTATTAATGAATATTGGAATCACCAAAGATGGATCCAAGCGTTCTGACTACGCAGAATTTACTTCAATCAAGAAAACGATTGATGTGAGAAAATCCAGTAAAAAACAAAAAAATGCCAAGCTGGCCGACTCAAAAGAGTTTTCTCGTTACCGTAAGGAAGAATACTACGAAACGCTGAAGCTACAAAAAGAAGCTCGTATTAAACGAATGGAAGAGCGTAAAGAGCAAGAGAAGCTAGGAATTAAAATTAAACCTAGTTATCAAAAATCCACACCGAAGAAAAACTTTAGGATATAAAAAAAGGGGGGCTTGCACGGCCCCCCTTTTTATTTATACAGGTTAAATATTCCTTTCATAACGATATAACCTGCATAAAATTACGAGCAAGCATTCAAAAAGTACACCACCTCAATTTTTGCACCTTAAATTACAAGGTATTACTAACTCTTGGCTTCAATATGCTTTTGCATTCGTTAAAGATAAAAAGGAGAGGCAATGAGTAACTTTAGAATTGAGAGACCATTTGAGACAAGACCGCCGAGACTTAAAGACTTAGTAAATGAACATGTCATGGGAGAAGTTTGGGTTAGAGATACACCGTTTGGGCCAGTTACCGACTCCCTTAAGATTGCAGAGCATTTTAATATGAAACATCACAATGTCTTGCGAGCAATCGATAAATGTATTAGTGAACTGGGAACAGAACTCAAATTTGAGTTGTGTAAAAACCTTATTGAAAACAGCCACTTATCTGGTCCCAAGGGACGCCAGCGAAAATATCGAAAAGTTGATATAACAGAATTTGGGTTATCATTACTACTTCTCTATATTAACTCACCTAAGGCCAGAAAAATCTCTGCAGAAATTCTTTATCGTTTTTTCATTTTAAAGACTTATCTTGATGGCTTGAATGAAACTCAAATAGGCGCATTAAGAGGATACTACAGAAAGCGTATGAAAGATTAATTTTAATTGTCGTATTTAACTAGGTCTTCTTGGTAAATTTGATCGTTAAGAATATCAGCACAGAATTCTAAGGCTTGTTGACTGTATTGAATCTTGCCATCTTCTTGCGAGAAATTTGCCTTTTTAATAAGATTAGCAACCAGTCTTAACAACTCTGAGCTGCCATCAAAATATTCACTTTCTTCATTGGTAGTGGTCACATGTTCAAGCATGGCATTGACTGTGCGGATTAGTCTTATTTGTTCGCTATTCATCTCTTCGGTTTGCATTTCGATGATAAGCTTATTACTTTCTAGTTTTGTGTTTGCCATGTGTAGTTTCTCCCTATTTAAATAGTTCTATAATCCCTATCGCCCAAATTCCCACCAATATTTAGTAATTTATGGCCGAGGAAAAGGCTTTTTAGAGCATTGTGAGAAATAGCTGGACAAAGGAAATGGGATATCCTATAAATACTAAACACTTAACGCGGGATGGAGCAGTCTGGTAGCTCGTCGGGCTCATAACCCGAAGGTCGTAGGTTCGAATCCTGCTCCCGCAACCAAAGATTCAAGCATTGAAAATATATAAGCCTCGCACACGCGGGGCTTTTTTTTATGCGTGTTTTTAAAGTTTAGCGTCTCTTTTAATAACAAGTAGTATGTCAGCGGCACTTATACTGTAATTTACAGTTTCTGTTACTGCATCAGCAATAACCTTTATGCTGTCGCCAGGTTGTAATATCAACTTTTTATTCCCAGTGTACAAGCCGCTGTTACATGCATAAGAACTGAGCTGGTTAACACCATTTACGACTACTGCTAAATGAATGGCCATGCAATCAGCAGCAGTGGTGGAACCTTGAAAATATATAGTGTAGAGCCCACCTTCAGCAGCGGGAATCGTTAGAGTACTATTTACAAGATCATAAGCTGTACCGCCAATAGAGTCTTTAAGTACCTTGTCCATTTGAACAATATTATTCGAACTTGCTTTAGTAATTATCTGGTCGGTAGTCATACCTGTAATTAACATAAAATCATTCTGATTTATTTTATCTCTTATCGCTGCAAAGTTTGCGTTTACTTGGGCAGATGAAATAGGGGTTCCACTAGTAAAGACATTGGGGATAACTAGAGGTGCGGCCCATATCAGTAGTGAGGAAAAAGTCATTCCAATAATAATTCCTGATAGCCAGGAAACTCTGGAAAAGAAACCGTTAAGAAATCTATTCGTAAACTTTTTCATAATTTATATCCTTTGCTATTTTTTAGCTTAATTTTTTATGGTCCCCATACAGCTTGATCCCAAATAGCTTGGTCCCAAAGAGATTCAGTTACTGGTTGTTCCCAATTAAAAGGACCGCCTTCGCATTTATCGATGGCCTGAGATCCTGTTAAAGAGATATCAATATTAAGATCAACAAATTCTCCGAAAATATCTGCTCGAGTTGATCCAAGTTTTAGAACGGTTCCGATACTGGTGCGTTCAGCATCGCTGAGAGCGTTAAAGAAAGGACAATATCCCAGAGTTGATTGAAAACCGATGACGCTAAAGATTCGCCCTGGCCCTGAGTTAACTTCCACTTCCATTGCTCCACCCGCTTGGATACTTCCAAAAGATGAACGCACATCCAGAACAACTGCTTGCTTACTTACTGTTCCGTCTGCAGCAGGGACATTTTGAAAACAGCCGCCTGGAGGAGGTAGAATTTCTCCTTCAATATAGCTCACCATTATGACATAGCAGTTGATATCATTTATGGTATTTATTGCTTTAGCTTGGCGCAGATTACTGCCACTGGCCTTTTGACCTGAAAGATTTGTGGAACTCGCAGGTAAGCGGATGACCACCTTACTTTTGTCGCCTTCAACTGGCCTGGGGGCACAGCTTGCTAATAGCAAAATGAATAGAAAAACTTGTACTGTAATCTTCATAAATTTTAACTGCCTCTATTATAAAACCTTATCGGACTAATATGGTTTTTTTTGAGAGGTTTAAAATTAAGCTATGATTTCAAAGGCTTATTGGAGGGATCAGTGGTATGAAAATTTTCAATTGAGCGTGATTTATGGGAGTTGAGAATTTTTTGTGTCAGTTTGGTGTATTAAGGAGAAATTGCTTAAGTTACTGTCAGTACAAGCAACTGAAATTTGGTGCAGTTGGGAAAGCGAGTAAAATGTCTTTAATTTGAAGAGAGAAGAAGATTGTTAAGAGGAGTTTCCCCATGACAGCACATAGCTTTTTAATTGTAGATGATGAATTAGATTTTGCAGAGATGATAGCTCAGTATTTAGAGTTATTAAACCCTGAGTTTTGTTATCAAATTGCAGGTGATGGAATAGAAGCTTTGGAGTTACTCAATGCTAATGAATTTCATTGTATTATTACAGATGTAAAAATGCCGAAAATGGACGGTGTTTCTTTTGCCAAGCAAATTAAAGCAAAAGGGGTGAAGATACCTATTATTTTTATTTCAGGAGAAGGAAGTGCAGAGCTAGAGTCTAAAATTAAGGCCGTGGGTGGCCATGATTTTTTAGTGAAGCCTATTGATTTGCAAAGTTTTAATTATGTGATTGAGGATGCGTTAGAGGAAGCTGCGTAGTAAGTTACGCGTGGCGAGTCAAAATGAATTCTAGACTTCAATAAAGGTCTATTTTATGGCATGCTAGTCAAGTTATCTATAGCTTGAGGAAATGCATGAAAACAGTGCTAACAGGGATAAAACCTACGGGTGATGTTCATCTTGGAAATTTATTGGGCGCTATCCGGCCCGCCATTGAAATGGCAAACTCCACTACTTATGATCGGTCTATTTTTTTTATAGCAGATGCTCATGCTTTAACGTCGGTTAGAGATCCGCAAATGTTTAAAAATTACGTTTATGAAATTGCAGCCACCTGGATTGCCTTGGGTCTTGATGTGGATAAGTCTATCTTCTTTAAACAAAGTGATATCAAGGAAGTTTTTGAACTGACCTGGATGCTTAATTGTATGACTCCTAAGGGGGACTTGAATCGAGCTCATTCTTATAAGGATAAAGTGCAAAAGAATGCGGATGCCGCTAGAGATCCAGACTATGGCATTAATATGGGGCTATTTGATTATCCCGTGCTGATGAGTGCAGATATCTTGCTCTATAATACCAATGACGTACCTGTTGGAAAGGATCAGATTCAGCATGTGGAGATCGCTCGTAGTATTGCCCAGAGAACTAACGAATACTTTGGAGAGGGCACTTTGATCGAGCCACAAGAAGTTATTCAAAAAGAAGGTTCTTATATTCCTGGTTTGGATGGACGCAAGATGAGTAAGTCTTATGGCAATGTGATTCCACTATGGGCAGCGGAAAAAAAATTAAAGAAAACAATTAATAAAATTGTAACTGATAGTACGCCGCCGGAGGAACCCAAGGATCCTGATAATTGTACCATTATGCAATTGTTTCGCTTGTTTGCTAGTGCGGATAGGATTAGTGAGCAAGAGAAAAAATATCGCGAAGGTATTGGTTGGGGCTATGCTAAGGCAGACCTTTTTGAGGTGGTGAATGCCTACTTAAGTGGGCCACGCGAAAAATTTAATGATTTAATGAATAACAAAGATGAAATAGATAAAATTTTAAAATCTGGGGCAGAGCGTGCACAAGTTATCGCTAGCGAAACTATGCAGCGAGTTCGCACGGCCATGTCTGGATTTTAGTAAAAAGGCTAAACATGAAAAAAATAAAAGTAGCGCCAGAAGAGCAGATGCGTGAGATTAAAAGAGGGACCGTTGAGATTATTCCAGAAGAAGAATTAATGGAAAAACTTAAAAAGTCCTATGAGGAAGATGTTCCGCTTAGGATTAAGTTTGGAGCAGATCCCAGTCGTCCTGATATTCACTTGGGGCACACCGTAATTATTCAAAAATTAAAATTGCTACAAGACTTTGGGCATGAAATTAATTTTATTATTGGGGACTTCACAGCAAAAATTGGTGACCCTACCGGCAAATCCAAGACGCGTCCGATTTTAACTGATGAAGAAGTTATCGAAAATGCCAAAACTTATTCTCAGCAAATTTCAAAAATTTTAGATATGGAAAAGACCAAGGTGCTTTTTAATAATGACTGGTTAGGAGAGTTAACTCCGATTGATCTCATTAAAATGACTGCCAATGTAACCGTTTCATCTCTGTTAGAGCGAGATGATTTTTCTAAACGCTACAAAGCGCAAGAAGCCATTTATATGCACGAGTTTTTATACCCACTAATGCAAGGTTATGATTCGGTAGCGATGGATGCCGACCTGGAATTAGGCGGGACTGATCAGACTTTTAATTTACTCATGGGACGTCATTTGCAAAAAGCTTATAGCAAAAAACCTCAGTGCATTCTTACTATGCCAATTTTAGAGGGAACTGATGGTGTAAATAAGATGAGTAAGTCTTTAGATAACTATATCTCACTTGATGACTCAGCGACTGATATGTTTGGAAAACTGATGAGTATCTCAGATGAGTTGATGCTGAAATACTATGAGCTGCTATGTCGTCGTCCAGCTCAGGAAGTGGGGCAATTGATTGAGGCGATTGGTGATGGTAAAAAACATCCGATGGACGCCAAAAAAGAGTTGGCCGTGGAAATTGTTAATTATTATCATGCAGACGGATCAGGGGAAGAAGAACGTAAGAAATTTGAAGAACGTTTTTCTAAAAATAAAATCCCGGATGATATTCTCACTGTGATTGAACCGGCCGGAGAGTTAAGAGTTTTAGAATTTTTAACTCGCATTGAATTTATAAAATCGAATGGCGAAGGCCGTCGTCTCATGAAACAAAATGCTTTTAAGGTGGATGGTAAAGCCTGCAAAGAGGAAACCCTCGTCTTGGAAGCAGGTAAAGAATATATTTTAAAACTAGGTAAACTACGCCTGGTAAAAATTAAAGTAGGGTAAATACCCGAATAATAAAAGAGTAGAATAGTAAAGGCAGCCTTTCATGGAATTGATTATTGGCTTTGGGATTGGATCCCTCGTTGTTTTAGTTCTTTCATTTCTTTTCTTTAGATATTTTTCTAAAGTGCAAGAAGATAAGTTTCAATTGATTGCAAGTGAGATCATTCAAAAAAACACGGAACAAATTCATGCCCAAGCACAGCTGGGCATTACCAGCATTGTGAATCCTTTAAATGAAAGGATTAAAGAGTATCAAGCTCATGTAGATAGTATCCATAAATTTGATATTAAAGATCGAGAAACTCTTAAAGAGAAAATGAATGTCATGATGGGTGCCGCTCATAAAATTGAAAAAGAAGCGGGACAATTAAGTCGTGCGCTTTCTAGTGATGTGAAGTTTCAAGGTGCCTGGGGAGAGTTAACTCTAGAGCGCATTCTTGAAGTGTCTGGTTTGCATAAGGATGTGGAGTATTTTACCCAAGCGGTATTAAAAGATGACCATGGCAATTCCCAAAGGCCAGATGTAGTGATAAAGCTTCCTAACGATGCCAATATTATTATTGATTCCAAAGTGAGCTTGACCGCCTATTTTGATTATATGAAATCTGAAAATAAAGATGGCGCTCTGAGAGTCTTGAAAAAATCTATTCAAACACATATTGATTCTCTTTCTAAAAAGAATTATCAGAAAATAACCAATGTAAACTCGCCAGACTTTGTTTATCTTTTCATTCCGGTGGAAGGAGTTTATTCCTTAATACTCAAAGAGTACCCTGAGATGATTGATGAATCCTTAAAGAAAAATATTGTTTTGGTTTCTCCGGTTAATATTATTTCTAACTTAAAGACAGTGGCCTCCCTGTGGCGCTTGGAAAAACAGGCGAAGAATGCTGATGAGATGGCGAGAAAAGCCGGGGCCATGTACGATAAGTTGGTTGCGATCCTTGATGATTTTCAAAAAGTAGGAACTAATATCCAGCGAGCGAAAGAAGCTCATGATGAGATGATCAAAAAACTTTCTGAAGGCAGAGGCAATCTTATTGGCAGAGCGGAAGAACTCAAAACTCTAGGTGCTAAGACGACTAAAGAAATTGATAATAGCTTTTTAAATTAGTAGTCTGATTCTGCTGTTAAACCTTGCATGATTTTAACCCCCGAGCTGGCACCTAAACGGGTGGCCCCGGCTGCGATCATGGCCTTTGCATCTGCTAAACTTCTAATTCCGCCAGAAGCTTTTACTCCCATATCTGGTCCAACCGTCTCACGCATGAGTTTAATATCTGCTACCGTGGCCCCTCCTGTGGAAAAGCCAGTAGAGGTTTTAACGAAATCAGCACCTGCAACTTTTGCGATTTCACAAGCTTTGATCTTTTCTTCATCAGTTAACAGACAGGTTTCAATAATCACTTTAAGGATGGCACCTTTGTCGTGACATGTTTTCGCCACCGCTTCAATATCTTCTGTGACGGTGTGATAGATTTTATCCTTTAAGGCTGCAATATTGATAACCATATCAATCTCATTTGCACCCTGATCGATGGCAAAAGAGGCATCATAAGCTTTGACCTCTTTAGGACTAGCGCCTAGAGGAAACCCTACGACAGTACATACTTTAACCTCGCTATCTTTTAAGAGTTTAGCGACAAAAGGTACGTAAAATGAGTTCACACACACGGAGGCAAAATGATAGTTTTTGGCCTCATCACAAAGTTGGGTGATTTGCTCTGAGCTGGCATCTGCTTTTAAAAGGGTGTGGTCTATGTATTTATTCATTTCCATAAAGTTCCTCGCTTGCCTCTATTTCAGCAAAAATAATGTCATTTGTCTTTCAATTTATGTCTGTAAAAACTCAATATGAATCTCTTACAACCGTGTCTAACTCTTTGACAGTGTTTACAAATTTCAACTGTTCTTAGGGGGAATGAGCTGTAACTAATTGGATTTTAAAAGGATAGGTTTGGCATGCAGCTTGTATATATCTCACTAGATATTTTTATTTTTACTATTTCAGATAATGGAGAGAATTATGGGAAAAATGAGTAAGTTTTTTACTATTTTATTAATGGCCGCGACCATCGTGTCTTGTGGAAAAGACAATGGTTCTGGAAGTGGTGCTCCTGCAGCTGCCTCAGTTGTGACTGCTAGTACGGCACCTACAGATTGGTATGTGGAAAAGGCCAATGATCCGGATAATAGTATTAACTATGAAAAATTTAGAGACTTTTATAAGGGAAAAGATCTGGCCCATGGCCTAAGAGATGGTTCCATTATTTATCATATTGGCCCTGCTTTTGAAGGTTCAAGTTTGTATAATAATTTTGATAGTGGCTTCGATTTTAATTTCAGTTTTAATCTTTGCTATACCAATTGGTCAGGAGAATTAAAGGGTGATTGCGCTGATAATACTTATACCAGTACAAATTACTTACAAGATATGATCTCTCGTGGTGAGTACAAGATTGTAAGAGCTAGAAATGCTGAAAGAATAGATTTTGACATTGCTCAGGGTATCAGTGGAAATATCCCAACTTTTGATTCATATGCTTATGATAGAACGGATGCACGCTTTAGAGCTATGCTAAACCTTGATGCTAAGCCCTATACCAAAGTTGTTATTAGCAAGGCCACTGTGCAAGTTCAGATAATTGATGTGAATAATTCTCAGAATACAAGCACTAATATTAAGTCGATTAGAGCTGATTATATTGAATACTTTTATCCTGGGAAACCTGTGGAAGGTTATATTGTAAGTCCTGAGCTACCTTTTAGTAGCAATCCTATTGGGATAACTCAAAATCATCAGTTTATTGGCTTACTGGATATTGCTGATAAGTATAAAATTAGATCTGTTAAGGTTGACGCTCATGGTATTCAGGAAGAATACTATCCATCTCAACAAATTAAAAAATATACTCTTGGGCCTATTTCTTACCAGTTATAAAAAATTCGGCTAGATAAAATAGCAAAAGGGTCAGGCAAAAATTGTCTGGCCTTTTTTATTTGAATCTATTTTCATTTGGGATATCCTAATAGGCATAATTCTATTTTAAGGAGTCCCTGATGGCCGTTTATAAGTCTGATCAACAAGATATTCTTTTTAATCTAAATGACGTTTTAAATGTTTCACAATTTGAAAAATATGGTTTCGACGAAACCGCCGTTAAAGAAATCATTATTGAATGTGATAAGTTTGTGGAAAATGAAATTTTTCCTACTCGCCAAAAAACTGATGAAGAGGGTGTTAAGTTAACTGATGATGGGGTTAAGGTTCCTGATTATCTAACGAGTCTCACGAAAACTTACCATGAAATGGGATGGTTTGCCTTGGGGCTACCAGAAGAAATAGGTGGCTCTCCTGTTCCTGAAGCATTAGTTGCTGCTTGTGGCTCGCTATCGACTGCGGCCAATGTTGCTTGGTCTATGTATCCTTTGCTTTCTAAGGGAGCGATGAATGTTATGCATAGAGTGGGTGATGATTATATTAAAAATACTTATGTGTCCAAAATCGTTGAGGGCATCTGGGGGGGCACGATGTGTCTCACTGAAGCGGGTGCCGGAAGTGATGTTGGAAACTTAAAAACTACAGCTAAGCCAATTGCTGGTAAAGATGGTTGGTATCATATTAAAGGAACCAAAATTTTTATCTCTTCAGGTGAAAGTGATATGTACGAAAATAATGTTCATTTGGTTTTGGCGCGAACCCCTGAAGGCGCCGCTGGCATCAAAGGCATTTCTCTTTTTGTTGTTCCTCGCTATAAAGTGAATGCAGATGGAAGTGTGGGAGAAAGTAACGATGTTAAATGTGCAGGGATTGAGCATAAAATGGGAATCCATGGATCCGCCACATGTGTGATGAATTTTGGAGATAATGATAATTGTGAAGGATACCTAATTGGAAAAGAGTTTGAAGGAATCAAGAACATGTTCATTATGATGAATCAGGCTCGTATCGATGTAGGCTTGCAAGGGGAAGCTCAGGCGAATCTCGCCTATGAATTAACCAAGCAGTATGTAAATGAGCGCGTGCAGTTTGGTACTGAAATTGTTAACCATCCAGATTTAAGAAAAACGATGCTTAAAATGCGTGCTATGACTCGTGGTATGCGTTCTCTTATTTTGTACTCTAACAACCTTTTTGATTTGGCCGAAGAGGATAAAAAATACGAACAGTATATTGGACTTTTAGTGCCTATTTGTAAGTCTTTTTGTTCCGATCAAGGTTTTCAAGTAGCAGTTGATGCTATCCAGGCCCATGGGGGATATGGTTTTTGTACCGAGTATGGAATTGAGCAATTTGCCAGAGATATAAAAATTGCTTCTATCTATGAAGGGACTAACGCTATTCAGGCCATTGATTTTGTCACCAGAAAGATATTAAAGGATAAAGGCCAGGCGCTGAATACGATCGCCGAAGAGATTTTTAAATCATCTAATTCTTTGAGTGATGACTTTTCTTTTGAAAAAGGAATTTTCTCGAAAGCATTTGCAGCTTCCCAGGAAGCAATGGGATATATTGGCAAAGCGGCGAAAAATAACCAAATGAGTTTTGTCCTGCAAAGCTGTAAAGACTTTTTAGATTTATCTGCTCATATTGTTGTTGCATGGCGATTAATGGAATCTGCCAAAATTGCCCATGATAAATTAGAGTCTTGTGACGCAAGTGAAAAAGAGTTTCTAGAAAGTAAAATAGTCGACTTTAAAATTTATTGTTCTCAGTATCTGGTTCATGCTGTGGCCTACTCAAAGTCTATTACCAGCGTGGACGAGGACTTCTTAAATTACAAAATTTAACCGAGGCTTCGCGTCAGGTAAGAACTTCAGGCTTAAATAAGTATCTTTTTTGTGGTATTCTGATCTTGTTTTAATTAAAGATTTAAAGGTCTAAAGTGAAAAATTTTGTATGTGAGGCGGCTAATGAGTTCAGCTCCCAGCCTCAAGGAAGTAGTGACTATTGGAAGGACACTATTTATGTTCGTGGAGAAAACGATAATATCTTTGTCCCATTTTCTTATTTAAAAAAGAAAGATGAAAGCATTAAGTCAGTAACAGAGTTACAGGCCCAAGGCTATGCTTATAGCTCGCTTTCTTATCTTGATTTGAAAAGCTTTGATGAGTGGTACAAGCAAACTTTCAATCGCAAGCTTACGCTGAAAGAACGCAAGGCCATTAATATAGTACACCTTCCAGATTCTAAGAAAATTTTTGAAGCAGTCGAAATTGTAGATCAGGTTTATCAAATCCTTAAAGATCATAAAGTTTTGGTGAATGGAAAAAACTTACCCGTACAATTAGGTGAGTGGTATGCCAAAACTATTTTAGGACTTCATCAAAAGAAATCCTCCTCTCAGCGTGGTTTCGATTTTTATGATCATGATGGGAAAAAGGTCGAAGTTAAAATTCATTGGCAAGATATTACCAGTCCCAAGGGAGTTAAACTCAAAAAGTCTCTGGTAGAACTTAGTGATTATACCGTCGTGATCTATATGGCCAAGAACTTTCGTATTCGCGATATTTTGTTATTGGACTCCGACTTTGTTATTCGCAAATTCTCCGGTAAAGGACATACTATCTTTTTAAAAGACGGTGATATTCACGCTTATTTCTTCAGTCGTTCCAACAAGCACTATGGAAAGATTGTTAACCGTTCCGCTTTGATGAAATTTTCTTCTCCTGACTTGGCGATGAAAATTGATGAGCGTACCGAAGTCGAGTCTTAGAACAAATCGTACTCAACTAAACGGGATTCAATCGCCCCATTGTATAGAATGTGTTTTTTAGATGTTCGTAGCGAAATCTTTTTTATTAAAGGTAAGTTTCCTGTGAAGATATAGGCTTTCCAGCCTTTAAAATTCTTTTTGAGATTTTCACCAAATTCGTAATAAAGCTTTGGCAAAGTTTCTTCTTCTCCAATTCTTTCCCCATAAGGAGGATTGGTGACTAGGATTCCTGAATCCACCGTGGAAAGAGAGATTTTAGTGGCATCCTCTTGTCCTAAGTGAACAAACTCTAAAAGATCAGCAGCTTTTAAATTAAAGCGAGAAGCATTGATCGCGTATTTTTCAGAATCACTGGCAAAGGTTTTTACTTTTGATTGTTCCAGATTTTGAAAACCATCTTGTGCCTTAGTCAGATAAGTCTCAATTAACTTTTGCCATTTTTCTACCAAGTATTTATCTTTTATAAACCAATTGTGTTGCATAAAATCCCAGTAGCTTTCTTCTTTGTTTTCTGTGATTTCATGTAAGGCCAGGTAGCTGGGAGGGATATCCCCTTTAATTAGTAAGGACTCGATTATAATCGTTGCAGATCCACACATCGGATCAAGAAAAGTTTCTTTACCTGTGTATCCACTTAGCAATACTAAACCTGCCGCGAGGTTTTCTTTTAGTGGCGCTGAGAAGTTGGTATCACGATAGCCTCTTTGGGAAAGAGGTGCCCCACACATATCAATCAGGATGGTGGCAGTTTCTTTAACCGAGTGAGGATTTATATTAGGCTCCACATGCAGCAGGATATTCATATTGGCTTGTTCTTTATCTACACTAGGTCGTTCTCCTTTGCAGTCAGCACGAAAACGATCGACAATACCATCTTTTAAGTTTTGTGCCAGGAACATGGTCGATTTGAACTTAGAACGTTTTTCTCCATTCTTAGATTTACTTTGCACGACAGAGATTTTAAAAGTCTGATCTAAATTGAAAAGGCCCTTCCATTTAATTTCTTTGGCAAAGAAGTAGAGGTCTTTTTCAATCTTGATTTCAAAGCGATAAGCTTTTTTATAAATACGTGAAGCAATACGAGAGGAAAGCATTAATTCCAGTGCGTTTATTGGCTCAGTTGTAAAATGAACTCCTCCCTTCGTCACTTGTAAGCTCTCGTGGGCAATTTTTTTTATTTCTGCTGCGAGCAATTCTTCCAAGCCTGTTGGGCAGGACGCGAAAAACTCGTTATGAATTTTGTCAATTTTCTTGGCCATATGATTCCTAAAACAATGATTTGTAGTGATGTATATGAATATTGCTGAGCTGTATATGTAATAATCTTATAAACGCTAAATTAAGCAATATTTATAGCCTGAGAGAGAAGTTTTAAATATTGACTTACGGAAAATTTACGGATAGGCTGTGAAGGAAATTTCAGCAAAGGATTTGTCTTATGCTTGCCCATAAACTTTCTGATAAGCACTTATTAAAAGAAACCAAAAAACTTGTGATTGCAGAGAAAAAACTCACGGCCCAGGTTATTGAACATTTACAAGAGGTTGAATCGCGCAAACTCTACTCTGATCTAAAATATGGATCTTTGTTTCAATATTGCGTACAAGAACTTGGCTATTCTGAAGATGCTGCTTACCGCAGAATTAATGCTATGCGAGTGGCGGTTCATGTGCCTATCGTAAAAGAGAAAATTCAAAAGGGTGAGCTCAGCTTGAGTAACACCAACTTATTTTCAGCGCTAAATAATGAAGTAGAGCTTAGCAAAAAAGAACAAAAAGAGATTGTAACTAAAATTGCACACATGTCTAAGCGGGAATGTGAGCGTGAACTGCACCGGGTGCGAGAACATAAAGGTGTAGGAAAAAGAACTCGTCCCACCCAAGTTCGAACAGAGAACTCGTCCCATGTGCGAGTTAGCCTAAGTTTGGATCATGAAACATTCAGCGCGCTTGAAAGCATTCAACAGCATAAAGGCTTTAGCCTGGAAGAAACTGTTACTTACTTAGTAAAGCAGGAACGCGCTCCTCAAGTGGCCATGCTAGCTAAAGCAACTCGTCCCAAAGCTAGAAAGCTGGTTGGCAAAGGGCGCTATATTCCGGTTCAAATAAGAGAAAATGTACTTAAGCGAGATAAAAACAGGTGTGTTAAGTGCAGTTCAACATATAAATTACAATTTGATCATATCAAGCCATTTGCATTGGGTGGGAGGAGTGAAGAATCTAATTTAAGGCTTTTATGTCAAAGCTGTAATCGTAGGCAGGCCATTAAAGTCTTTGGTGTTTCAAAAGTAAAAGGAGGTGTTAGCTAAGTATTTATTATGCTAGTTGGCGCAATGCCAAATTCGATTCTGTTTAAAAAGGATTTTTACCTATAAAGCGTTTACGAATGCTCTATGGCCAGGT
>JBFEUX010000173.1:0-6681 GCA_041547255.1 Bacteriovoracaceae bacterium | reverse complement strand
GGCAATCCCTCGTTTAATCAGTAAGCTTGGTGGATTAGATAGATCCACTGGCTCGTACTGCTGCGGGAAAGTAGGAATTGATTCTTGGTTATTAATATAGTCTGTGAGGTAGACAACCTTTTTATCTTCATTCATCTTGAGACTTATCGTAAAAATTTTGTTAAAACTAAAAAACTCAGTTATTGCAGGCAGATTTTGACCAGCTTCTCTGTATTTTGGCTTGAGAGATTATAATTACGTTAATAGGAGATAGTAATAATGAGAACCCGGTTTCTTTGGTCGATCATTCCAGCTCATGCGGCACTTTATGCTTTAGGTTATTATGTAAATTCGGGATTCTACAGTCTGTTTTTTGTAACAGCTCCGCTGACGATACTGGGCCTTTATGATGTTTTTCAAAAACGGCATACCATTCTTAGAAATTATCCAGTGCTCGGACATTTTCGTTATATCTTAGAGGAAATTAGACCTGAAATTCAACAATATTTTATTGAACGATTTGATGATGGGACTCCTTTTTCCCGCGAGCAAAGAAGTACTGTATACCAAAGAGCAAAGGGAGATTTGGATACTTCTGCCTTTGGAACGCAACATGACTTGTATGCTCCCAACATTGAATGGCTTGAACACTCTTTTTTTGTGGCGGAAAAATTAGATGATGGTCAAGAGAGAGTTTTAATTGGAAATGAGCAATGTAGTAAACCTTATTCGGCTTCACGTTTAAATATCTCGGCGATGAGCTATGGATCGTTAAGTAAGACAGCTGTAGAAGCGCTTAACTGGGGAGCTCAATTGGGAGGCTTTTACCATAATAGTGGAGAGGGAGGGATTTCTCCTTATCACATTAAGCATGGTGGGGATTTAGTGTGGCAAATTGGAACTGGATATTTCGGTTGTCGCAATACTGATGGAACTTTTAACGCTGAAATGTTTGCGGAAAAAGCACAGTTGGAACAAGTAAAGATGATTGAAATAAAGTTATCTCAGGGAGCAAAGCCAGGACATGGAGGAATGCTACCGGGAGCGAAAGTAAATGCGGAAGTAGCGGCGATTCGTGCCGTGGAAATTGGTAAAGATGTTTTGTCTCCACCAAATCATTCTGCCTTTAATGGGCCAAAGGGGCTTATACATTTTGTACAAAAACTTAGAGAGCTTAGTGGCGGGAAACCTGTTGGTTTCAAATTTTGCTTAGGCCAGAAAAGAGAGTTTATGGCCATATGTCGTGCCATGATCGAGTTAGATATTTATCCAGATTTTATGACTGTTGATGGAGCAGAAGGGGGAACGGGAGCTTCTCCAAGAGAGTTTACTAATAATCTGGGAACACCATTAAATGATGCACTTAACTTTGTTCACAATACATTGATGGCATTAGGGATTAGAAAGAAAATTAAAGTTATTGCTTCTGGTAAAATCATTGATGCCTTTAATATGGTGTCTAAGTTCGCCTTGGGAGCTGATCTTTGCAATAGCGCTCGAGGGATGATGTTTTCCATTGGCTGTATCCAAGCTCTGCGTTGTAATACCAATCATTGTCCAGCCGGAGTTGCCACCCAGGATCCTAAGCTTTACCGTTTATTGGATGTGCCTAGTAAGGCACAAAGAGTTTCTCGCTACCATAAGGCAACCATTAAAGAGATGGGGCACCTTTTAACTGCAGCGGGTGTGACTCAAATTTGCAGCATTAAAAAAACTCATATCAAAAGACGAATCGGTCCGGGAAAAATTATGAACTACGCCGAACTTTATCCTAAACTAAAATCAAATTCATTCATCGATGGTACTGCGCAATGTGATGAAACCGTAGCGGGAGAATGGAAGAGATGGTGGGATGACTCTAATTCCGAGACGTTTTAGAGGTACGCGACACCTTATCCGGATTTAAGTAACTTAGCTTTTTGGGATTGTTTAAAATTTTTTTTGTATGCGTATTAATGTCGACGTTTGGCTTAAAAACTTTGTTCTTTAGTCCGTTTCTTATAACCAAATCAAAATCGCAACCGAACTGTCTTTCCATCCATGATTTTTCTTTTCCATAAATTAGGTGTGGTTCGTAATTAATTAGTTTTGCTTCAAAGCTAGTTAAATGAATCGATGAATATGGGTAACGTGAGCAATCATTCGTCAATCCGGCCCTAACTGGATTTTGATATATATAACGATATACATTTAATAAATAATTTTGTTGGTCGACAATGCACCACTTATAACGGTTACTAAATTTATGGTTGATTCTTCCTGAAGCCTTACCAAGAAGTTGGCTGAATTTTAGGTTGAGATGCTTCATAAACATATCTATGTCAGAGTTAGGTGTTGAGATTAGCAAGTGGTAATGGTTGGACATGAGAACCATGCAGTGGATTTGCACGGAGTTTTTTTGTTGTGCCGAGATTAAAGCTTCTTTGAAGATATCCCATACTTGGTGGAGAGGGATATTAAACCAATCCTTGTTGTTGGTCCTAGTTGTTATGTGATAAGGAAAATGGTTTTGTCTTACAAGCTTTCGTCTCGGCATAGCATTTAGTGCCAAAGTTGCAAGAAAAGAGCGAGCGAGAAGTGATGGAGTCTCCCTTGTATTTCAAAAGTGAAACAAAGTATAAAGGACTGTAATCAGGATAGGGTGTCGTGTACCTTGTCCTTTAACTCATAAAGTTTTTGCATTGCCTGTAGTGGAGTCATATTCATAATATCTAATGACTCAAGCTCTTCAATTACTGGAGATGATGTGTCTTCAAAGACAATTTGAGGCATGGGTGTGAACATGTCTAGTTGGTTGTTCTTTTTGCCATCACCCGCACTGGTAATAGCAGCAACATTTTCTTTGTTATGGTGTTCTGCTTCTAGTTGAGTAAGAATTTGCGATGAGCGATTTAGGATTTCATTAGGAAGGCCAGCAAGTTTTGCCACATGAATACCAAAACTTTGAGTGGCACCTTCTTCAATAAGTTCATATAAGAATTGTACGCGACCATTCTCGTTTACCGTTTTTACCGTGAGGTTCTTGGCTCCTTCTAAGGAATCCACCAATTCAATTAATTCATGATAGTGGGTAGAGAAAAGCGTTAGTGCCTGGGTGTGATTTACAAAATATTCTACTAGGGACCAAGCAATACTAAGACCATCGTAAGTAGAGGTCCCTCGTCCAATTTCATCCAGAATGATGAGTGAGTCTTTGGTCGCGTGACGGATAATTTCAGCGGTTTCACTCATTTCTACCATAAATGTTGACTGGCCTTTGATGATATCGTCACTTGCTCCCAGTCTGGAGAATATATAGTCTGTCATGGAGACAATCGCCTTCTCTGCTGGCACAAAGCATCCCACTTGGGTGAGAAATTGGATAATGGCCACCTCGCGCATAACAGTGGTTTTTCCTGCCATGTTCGGCCCAGTAATAAGTCCGAAATAAGTATCTTTATCCAGGTAAAAATTATGATTAACGAATTGATCTTTTAAAGATTTTTTTATGAGTGGATGCCAGCCTTGTTTAATGTCGATAACTTTTTGTTCTTTAATTTCTGGACGGGTGAAATTATCTTGAAAAGAAATCCAGGCAAAGCTTTGGAATACATCCACCATGGCGATATTATGAGCAAGCCTCAGAACTTCTTTGGCAACATTTTTAACATCGTTAACTAGCTCGTCAAAAATCTTTCTTTCTAACTTATAGAGTTTTTCTTTGGCGGTAATAACTTCTTTTTCAAACTCTGCTAACTCAGGACTTTGATAGCGCTCAGAGTTTACCAAGGTTTGTCTTCTGGTAAAGTCCTTGGGCACTTTTTTTGTATGAGACTTACTTACCTCAATAAAGTATCCGGCAACATTATTAGATTTAATTTTTAAGTTAGGGATACCTGTTAGTTCTCGATATTTGGTTTCCAGTTCAATCAGAGCTTCTGCTGCGTTAGTGCTAATTTTTTCTAATTTATCTCTTTGTTTGGAACAACCTCTTTTAATGAGATTACCTTTATCCAGATTGGCCCCAATTTCATCATTGATGGTGAGAAGGATTTTTCCTTCAAGTTCCATCAGATTGGCCTGTTCTTGTTTAGAAAAATTTTCCAGTACTGACTTGGGAAGTTTCTTTAACTCTTTGATGAGTTCAAGGTAAGCCTGATTAGCTTTGGCCATATTAATCAGATCAGGCCCATTAACTTTACCAGTACTGACTTTGGCCATAATTCTTTCGATATCGCGAATTTCACTTAAGTGAGCTCTTATATCCTTAAGCCTGTCATTATCACTAAGAAGATACTCAACGGTATCCAGTCTTTTTTGAATGAGTTCTTTATCTCTTAGTGGTGCTTGAAAAATCGTCTTTAGTTTTCGAGAACCCATTGCCGTTTTTGTTTGATCCATATGTCCTAGAATAGATTCTTTGTATAGTTCTTTAGATTTTGGAAAAATTTCTAAGCCTACTAGTGTAGGGTAGGTAATTTTCATATCCTTTTCAAAACTAATCATTTGGAAAGGTCGCATATGGGAGATCGCTTCAAGTGACTGAGTCGAGCAAATATAATAACTAAGGGCCCCAATCGGAGCTAGAATGTTTTTATGTAGCTTAATAACTTGATCCCGCTTATAGGTCGGAATAAGTTTTTCAATATAGAGTCCAGTATATTTTTCAGCAAAGTATTCTTCACTTAGATGAGTCGTAAGAATCGCCGTCTTAGCAAGGTATTCTTTGAAGTTAATTTCATTATCCCATTGCCCAAGATAAGCAATAAGTTCTTTTGGTTTAAAAATTTCTAGTTTGGAAATAAGTTCAGTTTGATTCTCTAAACTTAGTCCAAAAAAGTCTCCTGTGGTGTAATCAATAAGAACCAGGTAGTAACCCGATTCATTTTGATAAGCACAGGCCATATAGCTGTGAGTTTTTGCCTCACTTTTGTCGAGATCATAAGGCATCCCTGGACTGACCACCTGGGTTACAGCACGCTTTACGATACCCTTGGCCTGTTTGGGATCTTCCATTTGTTCACAAATAGCAACTTTGTGTCCTTGGGCGGTAATACGATCTACATAAGTAGCAGCAGCATGATGGGGAATACCGGCCATAGGAATAGGGTAATCCCCTAATTTGCCTCGGTGAGTAAGTGAGATATTTAGAATATGAGCGGCTTTTTTGGCGTCATCAAAAAATAATTCATAGAAATCTCCCATGCGGAACATAAGAAGAATGCCTGGGTATTGTTTTTTGATTTCGAAATATTGCTCCATCATTGGAGTAAGCTTTACGCCGCGGTTAGCGATTTCTTCTAAAGATAAACTCTCACTATTTTTAGACATTTACTTTCCTTGTAAGACGTAGGTTTGCTATAATATTGTGTATTGGCTTTTTTATCATAATCTGAGAAATTTAGTCAAAGAAACTGATAGATTTTGTTTTTAGATAATATGTTAAGGCTATAGAATTATTAAGATTAATGACGGATTATTAATTTAATGTACAACAAAAAAAGTTTAACCATAATTGGCATATTCACTGGCATCTTTTTGTTTGTGGTGTATATCGCACTTACGGCCCAGAAAAGGCGCTTACAAAGCACAGAAGCTTCTAACGCAAAGTTAGTAGAGCGTGCTTATTTCACAGAAGTTCATTATTTTAAATTAAATGACCGTCGGCCCAATATTGAATTGCAGTCTAATAGCTTGGAAATCATAGATAATACTTTTTTAAACTTTGAGAACCCTCGTGGCCTATTCTTTAGTAGTGATGCGCGAGAAGTGCACTATAGTGCTAAAAAGGGGTTTATGAACCAGGATAAGAAATTGCTGGATTTAGTGGGAGAGGTGCATTTGTCGGATCCAAACTCTAATTATGCCAGTGATAAATTGGTCTATGATGGCAAAAAAGAAGTTATTAGGGCCCAGGGAGATGTTTCCAGTCAAAAAGTCGATGAAAAAACTGCGGATATTATTAAAATTCATGCTCAAAGCTTGGTTTCTTATCTAGATAAGCAACTTACCTTTTTAAAGGGAGGTGTTGAGGGAGAGATT
Organism: Bacteriovoracaceae bacterium; assembly: GCA_041547255.1. Lineage (GTDB taxonomy): Bacteria > Bdellovibrionota > Bacteriovoracia > Bacteriovoracales > Bacteriovoracaceae. Next base: position 681 of record JBFEUX010000173.1, on the reverse strand, counting down.
ATTCGAAAAAGAAGATATGAGCCAGGTCTGAGTTTTACCGCAGAAGAGGCTGAGCTTAACTCCCCAGAATCTCAATTAAACTTAGTTAAGTCCGTGAAAATACTTAGAAATAACTATTATTTACAAGCCGGAAAAGCGGAGATTTTTTTAGAGAACTATAATAAAAAGCTCAAGTATTATGTGCTTTATGACGATGTGAAACTAGAGGAGACGCTAAAGCTTGAGTCGGGAAAGACTCAAATTCGTCGAGCTTATGCGGAAAAGTTAGAAGGACATCAGCGGACTGAAAAAGTCATTCTAACAGGGGCTCCTCGAGTGGAACAAGGTAATGATATCATTAAGGGATATCAGATTACGCTTCGAGAGAACGTAGAGCTGGTAGAAGTTGATGATGCACAATCGAGTTTCAAAATCAAAAGGGATGACGATGAGTGAAATGAGTTTTCAAGCAAGAGGACTTAAAAAGATTTACGGAGAACGCACTGTTGTTAAAGATGTGAGCATAGGTGTAGACCGCGGAGAAGTTGTAGGGCTTTTAGGTCCAAATGGAGCGGGAAAAACGACATCTTTTTATATGATGGTAGGGTTAGTAAAAGCGGATCATGGAAGTATTCAGCTTGCGGGGGAAGATATCACTTCACTGCCTCTGCATGAAAGAGCAAAGAAGGGAATAGGTTATTT
>JBFEUX010000084.1:0-11471 GCA_041547255.1 Bacteriovoracaceae bacterium | reverse complement strand
GTAAGAACTTTTGAAGACTCTTTAATAACAGTCTCTAATGGCGAATTAATGAACCGCCCTATAAACAATAAGGGAAAACGGAGATACCGCAGACTAGTTACAACCTACGGACTGGAATACGACACTCCCCCTGAAAAGATTGAAGCTTTTTGTGAGGGTATCAGACAACTCATTTTAAATTACAACTGGACTCGCAAAGATAATTTTCACGTTTATTTCGATAGTTACGGCGACTTTTCTTTAAACGTTAAAGTTACCGTTTACTGGAAAACTGGAGATTATAGTCGCGAGCTAGCTGAAAAGCACCGACTGATGGTAGATGTACTGCGACTTGCAGACGAAATAGGTGTTGCATTTGCATTTCCAACTCAAACAGTGCACGTTTTCAAAGAAGCAGAAAAGGCCAAAGCAGATAAACCTGAACAATACCTTGAAGCTGGAATTGAAACGGCAAAAAAGATTGTGCAAAAACCAATGTCTCTTAAAAATCCAAGAAGTAATGCGGAAGACAAAGAACAGTTTGGTGATAATGATATTGGAATTTAAAACAGTTCGTCCATATCAGTTCCGTTAAGAGTACTCGCTAATATTTCAACTGTTCTCTGGATACTGGTTGGTTTTAGGATAAATGCTTTAACTCCCATGTCTTTTATCTCTTTAGAGGACAAATCGGTAAAAGCACTCATCATGACGATAGGTGGTGCTTTTCTAGTCGACTCACGCACCATTTTTACAAGATCAATACCACTACAATTTGGCATTCTAACGTCTGTAAGAATAATATCAAATTTAGATGTTTCAATTAACTCAAAGGCTTGTAGTCCATCTCCTGCCAGGTCAACTTCTGCGCCTTCAGCAATAAGGTATTCTGCAAGCATCTCTCTTAAATCTTTTTCATCATCAACAACAAGAACATGAATACCCGCTAAAGGTTGTTCAATCACTAACTTTTCCTCTGACTTTTCCATCAAATGATTTATCTGGAGTATAAGTAATTTTATCACCAGCTACGATCTTTGCAAGCTCTTTGAATCTAGCCTTTTTCAAATGTCTGGATAGTACTTGTAAATTAACTATTTGATGAGAATTATTACTAAACTCGCACAACTGCCATTCCAGACTAAACTTGGTGGGGGGAAATGAGCGAATAACTCGTGCACTATTCTGAATCGAATTAAGTTTTTCTTGTGTATAAAAATTAATGATAATTGGCAAAGCTCTACGGTCTTTTTTGGCCAATTGGGTGAGCCTTTCCACCGATGGGGCGTGGGCCACATGTAAGTATTGATGGCACCAATCATTACTATCCTTTAATGGACAAGCCAGGTTACCACCACGGCAGGGATAATGAGTAATATACTTATCTTTCAAGACATCTCTAATTTCTAAGGATTTGTGAAAGAACTCTTTAGTACCTGGCTCAATAAATAGAATATAGTCCAAACTCAAAGTCTCAATTATTTCTTTGATCTGTGTTAATTGCATTTCATTGGCACTATGGCCAAAAATTCCAAAGCGTTTAGTTTCTTTTTTTGGTAATTTTTTTGCTGAGGAATAAAAACTAACCTTTGCATGGGGGAAGATGCCATCCAATAAGATACTTGCTTGCTCACGCATCTGATCTGATATTTCAATTGCTGAGATCTTCAGCGCATCGTTTTGTTCTAATAGCGCCAGAGAAAAAGTTCCGGGGCCACATCCAATATCGATGAATTCACACGCACTAAAATCGCCCAGATCAATTTCGACTTTTTCTAGTGTTGCTGCCAACTTTGGTAAATTTGTTGCTAAATAGAAACAGGTATAGGCCGCAACTAATTTTTTATCATTGATATAGTCACGAATATCTTCTCTTTGGGTTGTAAATTTTTGACTTATCTCTTGAATTGCATTTACCAGTTCGGCTTCAGAGCTGAACTGGTAAATGAGATATTTTTGAATTGTTTTTAGGTCCACTTAGACTTAAAGCTTTTCGTCAGTATTTCCCATATAGATTTGACGAGGTCTGGTGATTCTTATACCTGCAGTTTCAGTCATTTCTTTCCACTGTGCCATCCAACCAGGTTGTCTACCTAAAGCAAACATAACAGTGAACATATTAGTAGGAATACCAAGTGCTTTATAGATGATTCCAGAGTAAAAATCTACATTTGGAAAAAGTTTTCTTTTTACAAAGTATTCATCCTTAAGTGCTGTTTCTTCTAGCCCTTTAGCGATTTCTAAAAGTGGGTCTTGTACATTAAGTTGATTAAGTACAACATCAGTGTAGGATTTAATTACACGTGCTCTTGGGTCAAAGTTTTTATAAACTCTATGCCCAAAGCCCATTAATTTGAAAGGATCATCTTTATCTTTGGCCTTTGCGATAAACTTCTCATATCCACCACCATCTTGTCTGATGGCCTCTAACATTTCAAGAACAGCTTGGTTCGCACCTCCATGTAAAGGTCCCCAAAGAGCATTAATACCAGCTGAAACTGAAGCGAATAAATTGGCCTTAGAAGAACCAACAACTCTTACTGTAGAAGTTGAACAGTTTTGCTCATGGTCTGCGTGAAGAATAAGTAATACATCAAGAGCTTTAGCAACATCCTCTGCAGGTTTTTCTCCAGTCATCATATAAAGAAAATCTGATGCGTAATCTAAACTTGCATCTGATTCAATTGGATCTTTACCTAGACCATGACGATAGACTGCTGCTGCAATACTTTTTAATTGTCCAAGCATAAATCTAAATAATTCGTCCTTACAATGAGCAGTTGGATCCTGGTCCGTAAGTTCCTGGAAGTGTCCTGCTAAGGCCACCATGGCAGATGATGCCATTGACATAGGATGGGCATCTTGAGGGAAAGATTTAATTAATGCTTTTATGCCATCAGGAAGATGACTTTTTTCTTTAATTGCAGTTTTTAAATGAGTTAATTCATCATCCGAAGGAAATCGTTCATAGTATAATAAGTAAGCAACTTCTAAAAATGAAGACTTCTCACAAAGGTTTTCAATAAGGTATCCCCTGTGCTTTAAAATACCTTTCACTCCGTCAATATAAGTAATTTTAGATATACATGAACCTGTATTACCCAGACCATTGTCATAAGTAATAAAACCTGTTTGTGCTCTTAGCGTCGAAATATCAATCGCCTTCTCACCTTCAGTACCTTCAATAACTGGTAGTTCGATCTCTTGTTCACCTAGATTCAGCTTTGCCGTTTTAGACATAAAGGCTCCTTTTTTAAATAGAAAAAATTATGAAAGTTATATTTTACTTAATTGCTATTCGGTATCTATTTGGCCTAACTCAAGTTAATTCGTCGGTCTATTTTGACACCAGGGCCATCTTAGCAAAACCCGCTGCAGCACGTCATTTAGAGTAAAAACTCTAAACTAAATTCTAAAAATTCTATCTTTACGAGTATTTAACACAGAATACCCTATCTGAATACTAAATTTTATTTAGATCGCTCTCTTGGCACATTTATTGCGTATAACGGCGTAGAACTTCGAGCATAAAAACTCGCAACTCATTTTAAGGGGAATTCAGATGGGTAAAAGTTTAAAAACAAGTATAAAGATTTTCGCAGTGCAAATCGTTCTTACTCTGATTATTTTATTGGGGTTAAATTTCGAATACGCCTATTCAAATGTTGGTCCAATTACAAGTCAAATTAATACATACCTCTATTCAGGTGAAAAAATTGATTTGTTAGAAGAGTTGGAACTAAGCAGAAGTGAACTCGCCAAGCTAAGGGCCATAAAAATTAAGGCCCAAGGGATTGAAAATGATGCGAGCATGCAAGTATTTCTAAATGGCTCACCTCTTCTCTCACAAAAATTAACTGATTCCATGCAAATGATAGAAGTAGCACTTACTGAAAAAATACGTATTAGAAGCCTAGAAATAAAATCAGAAGCCGCTTTCGTACGTTTTGCAAGACCAGAAATTGTCTCGGATGAACCCATCGATGATGATTTCTCTCATAAGATCCCAAGTGCAGAACCTCCTACAGAGCCATGTAATGTGAGTTTTAAATTCATCAATATTTAGTTACGTCCATTATACTTGGGCAGAAATGTATTCTGGCCAATAACTCTCCCCATGGTCCTTGCTTGCAAGGACCATTTTTTTTCTATAAGCTTCCCCTATGAAATATAAAACACCTCTGATTAAGGGAACAATTCTTAAACGCTATAAGCGTTTTCTATCGGATATCGAGCTAGCAGATGGACAAATAGTCTGTGCTCACGTGCCCAACACAGGTAGCATGAAAACCTGCTGGGAACCCGGTTGGGATGTCTATTTAACCCATACTGACGATCCCAAGAGAAAGTTAAAATATACTCTTGAGCTCACTGATAATGGCAACACATTAATCAATGTGAATACTTCTCTTACTAATAAATTAGTACATGAGGCACTTGAACAGAAAAAAATCCCAGAACTCAAAGAGTTTAATCATATAAAACCGGAACAAAAAATATTTGACTCCCGTATGGATTTTTACCTAGAAAAAGATAATGGTGATATTGCTTATGTTGAGGTTAAGAATGTAACGTTGCTGGGGGAAGACAGAATAGCACTTTTCCCAGACGCAGTTTCTACCCGGGGACAAAAGCACTTAAAAGATCTCATCAAGATTAAACAAGCAGGACACAGGGCAGTTATGTTCTATGTTATCAACCGTGAAGACGTGGATACTTTTGCACCGGCAGCAGAAATTGATCCGACTTATGCTAAACTATTAAAAGATGCAAAATCAGCTGGTGTTGAAATATTGGCCTATCAAAGTGTGTTAACCCCAAAAGAGGTTAAGCTAACAAAGAAGATAAAAGTTAATATATGAGCTTAAAAGATTTTATTAACCAACATCAAGAATTGAAAGAATCCAAAGAACTGGTCTTTTTTGGCGGAAGTTTCAACCCTTGGCATGAAGGACATACTAGTTGCTTAACTTTGGCCCCCGATCGTCACCCTATAATTGTTATCCCAGATCATAATCCGTTTAAAGACTTTGTGGGAACGACCCATAAGAAATCCAGTGTTGCTGAAATCAGACATGAACTTGGCACAATAAAAAGTAAAACATTTCTTTTTGATGAATTCTTACTTGAAGATAAGAAAAACCCTTCTCACGTCTGGATCTCCCAGGTAAAAGAGGATTTTCCCGATAAAGACATCTCCTTACTTATGGGCTTTGATACTTATATAAGTATTGATAGATGGATTAATGCTTATGATGTCATCAATAAATTAAGCACACTTTATGTAGCATCCCGTTTAGATGACGAAAAATTGAAGTTAGAACAGCTTGCTAACCTCAAAAGAATTAATCCCCGATTAAAAATAAAATTCATTGGAAATCATGAATACGAAGAACTATCAAGTTCTATCATCCGCAATGCCATGAAAAATAAAAAATAAAAGCTAGAGTTCTTGCAAGAATTTAATGCGGCCAAAAAGATCTTCATGACTAAATTTGCTTAGAATGTCTTCTTTAGAAATTTGCTGTCCGCTTTTTACAATTAAGTCTAAATGAATTTGATTATGAATATAATGAAGCTTGATATCCTCCATTTTGTCATAATCATCTCCAAGAATACTTTCAATTTTTGGAAGAACTTCATTTCTCAAAGGCAGCACACGACTTTCACTGGTCATATAAGTCACCCCTTCTTCACGATCATCTTCAACATCAGTATGAACCGTAACATCATAGACATTATCAAAGTGCTTCATAATATCATAGGCCACACGAGTCGCAATCTCATGCCCTTCAGATACTGTAATATTATGGGCCACTTCAATATTCACATCTAAAATGGCCTTATCACCTATCTTACGGCTACGTAGATTGTGATAATCCTTCACTCCAGGAATGCCTGTGATAATATTTTTTATTTCGGTACGTATAGTTTCGTCTAGACTAGTATCTAAAAGTTCTTTTATACTTTTCCAAATAAAATCCCATCCCAACTTACCAATAAAAAGAGAAATCCCAATGGCCATCACAATATCTATTTCTGGCAATCCACTAATAGCTAAACCAAGCCCAATGAATACAATAATTGAACTAATAGCATCCGATCGATCATGCCAGGCATTTGCTTGCAAAATACGTGAGTTTATCGCCTTGCCTACTCGGCTACCATACTGATAAAGACCTTCTTTAAACACAATAGATACAGCGGCCATCACCATCGTAGGCCACGCAGGAATCATCCGCTCTGTCCCATGTAAAAATAAATCTATGTTCTCATAGGCCAAATAAAAAGCGACTGATATCAGCAAACATCCAATAACGACAGTCCCCAGGGTTTCAAAGCGACCATGTCCATAAGGATGTTCTTCATCAGCGTCTTCAAATGTAAATTGATTTATAAGGATAACAAAGCCATCCATTAAAAAGTCAGATAAAGAGTGAACTCCATCCATAATGAGGGCCTGTGAATGGTAAATAATACCCACTGAAATCTTACCAAAGATCAAAAAGACATTAACACTCATGCTGGTTAATGAAACTCTAATGGCCCGTTTTTTACTGCGATGCATATCCATATGAAAATTATAGTAAACTAGGCACGTATTTAAAATAAAAAAGGCCCGAATATCCGGACCTTTTGACGTAATTATGAATTAATTTATTTTGAAAGAGCAATAAATGAGCTTAAAAGAACCTGCTCAGTTAGGGTTCCATTTAAGAAACCTGCTGAGAACTCTAGTTTACTCGCAAGATAGACCTTACAGGCGAAAATCTGTTCTGGGGTAAAGACTTTTTCTTTAGACTCCTCATCTACAACCGCAATAAGCGAATCGAGAGTCGAATTTAAAAGTGCTTCTTTAACTAAGCCCCATTGCTTCATGTTAAGTGATGCCACTTCTGTCATTCCCTTAAGATAAAGTTCCTCAACCACGTGAACAGTATTTTTTATCTTGGCCTCATCGAGAGCACCACCTGAACGAACCGCATCTAAAGTGATTTGTGGATTCTCCAAGATAGCCTTTGCAAAGTATATTGATTCACCTTTGTTTTCATCTGCCAGTGTTAGTGTCCCTACAATATCCAAACCTTCTTTAAATTGGGCCAACTTCATGGCCTTATCATTATAGTTATAGATACCAAATCTGTGATTAACCGCTCCGCTCTTAGACTTGAACTCTACAATTTTATCGTAATTATATCGATCAAGATTAATGCGAGTACTCACCTTATCCACATCAAACTTTAAATAAACATCAAGAGCCTCTTCATTTTCAACATTTGTTATATCGGCAGTATTAATTAAGCCGCTCTTAACAAAACGCATGAGAGTGGTTTTAATATTTGTTTGAGGGCTAAATAATCCCATAATTCCATTAACCGCCGGATGAAACGATCGATTAATATTCTGACTATCTTCAACACCAAAAGTTACTTGTGCTGGAAAAGAATCCCCATCCACGACTTCAGTTTTTAACACATCATACTTATAAGTCTTGATGGTGACTTCTCTTTGTATAGAATCCTGAAACATTTCATCTAGCACTTTCATTATATCTTTTCTGTATTCCTGGTAATCTAGATAGTTACCAGCAGAAACGGCACCAACGGTACTAGGTGTATAATTTCTTTTTGAGAGTAAATAACCTGCAAGAACTTTATCCATCCAATTGCCACGTATATCAATCTGGGTAGGATCGCCCGCAACTATCTGCGAACGATCTTGGTTTATATCCCATGCATTATTAAAATACGTACCAAATTCGCCCATAACTGTGCCTTCAGGTAATCCAAGAGCAAATAGTTTACAACCATTTTTAAAATCAGTGACATAATCGAAATTTTTTACAAGTTGAACAAAAGGCATAACTTGTTTTACTGTCTTTGTTTTAGCATCGAGAATTGCACAGTGATAAGCTGGAACTTCAAGTACTTCTTTAAAAAATTCAAAAGACTTATCTACGGCTTGTTTTAATTGTATAAAGTCTTGTTTTTGTCCCTCGCTATTCATTTTAGCCAAAGCTTCTTCATATTCGCGGCCTTGAGCAACTCTATCGTATCGCTCAAAGAACTGTTGAATTTGACTGAATGTACCAAATACTCGATTCAAATAATTATAATCTCCATAGAGACCATCAAAACTATAACGTCTTCCTCTATGGTGTAATTTATCATAATTTTTCTTATAAGACTCAATATAGCCACTCACTACTTTTTCATATGAATCACCATCATCGAATCTATTACAAAGTAGATCACTGGCAACGTGTTCATCTGTACAATAAGCATAAGGCTTTAATGTAACACTTTCTGCAGAGTCTGTACTCATAGAAACTAATTCTTTGCTTTTCTCTACTAATGTAGATTCGAGCAATACATGAGCGCCGTTACTAAGTTCAACCTCACGGGCATAGGCAAATCTTAAGGCTGCAATATCATATTTCCCCATAACTTTTAACTCATTATTCGTATGAGGTGCGTAGTCCATGATGGATGAGTAAGTCACATCTCGCTTTAAGCCCATGGCCTCTCTTTCAGAACTGACATAATAGTTTGCTTTGTCAAAAGAACCTTTAAAATTATGTCTCAACCCTAAGTTATGACCAAATTCATGAACAAGGGTTGGTTCCCAAACATAAGGCACTAGATGCTTCATCATTTCAGCACGCTCTTTTTCTGTTAAGTCATCCCATTTAGCAAGCGTCTTATCTTTACTTGCTTGTAGCTTCTTTTTAAGGGCCTTAATTACAGCATCATCAAAATTAAAATGACTGGCGTGGAAAAAAGTTTTTTCCGCCATTTTGGCAATTTTTTGCTCAAAACTAAAACTATTACTTGAGGTCTCTTTTATAAACTTTTTAAATGCTTTTTCACTATCTTGCTCGCTCACGAATACATTAGGTGCATTGCCAGCTGCATTTAAATCTTGCTGCAAACGACCTACCATACGCATAAGCCCGCTATCATCAATATCAATTGAAGCATCTGCAGAATGCCCAAATTGCATGGCCGAATTGTCAGCGACCTTGGTCTTAACATTTCCAAGAGAAGATGACACTTGCATCGTTCCAGAGTAATTTTTAGTTAGCTCTTCAGCTAATTCATCATAGGCCCGTCCTACAAACTTTTGAATTGTACCGTAAAACATAATAGTTCTGGCATTAACAATTTCTCCGGTTTTCGGATTGGCGACACTTGGCCCGTATCCAATGACTCCAGAAGCTTGAGGATCATGAACAAGAACAATGAAGTTTTTCTTCAGGTTTCCGATTTCTGAATCATCGCCTTTTTTGAGAACGATCTGTAAATTGGCCTTAGCCTTTCGTAAAGATCTATTTACACTATCTATTGCTTGAATTGTCGCAGCTAAGACAACCTCTTTTCCAGGCTTATAAAACTCAGAATTTAAATAATAAATCACTTCTTTTTTATTCGGTGACCATCTATTTAAAAATGATTTGCGTACACCTGTCACATGATCATAATTGTCCACAGTTTTCTTTTTTATATCAGACTTAAAGAAACCAAACACATTTTGATCTTCTTGTGGATAATCGACAGCAGTATAGGACTTATCAGTAAGAGATGATAGTTTTACTACAGAATATTTATAATCAATGCTGAATCTTAAATATCTAACCTCGTCAAAACTATCAATTCCGACACAGTCTGCCGAACCTTTATAAGTCTTTTTAACTGAAACATTTAAAGAATCATTTTCAACTTTTAATGATTTTATTTCTTTATCTATTTCAGATAAACATCCTTTTCCTACTATATTGGCAAAATCAAGTGGAAGAGAGTTTAATTCAACAACCTCTACATCATCGATTTTTATTTGCCGACGTGCGCTCCAATGTTTATCATCATCAACCTCTTCTTTATTAGTACAATCACCAAAATCGTCTTCTTTACATTTATAATCTAGATGCTGGATACTCAAATTGAAAACAGGACTTTTATTGTTTTCATTGTCTTGATATCTTTTATCTGGATCAAGCTCTAAAAACTGTAGTTTATCTTTTGTTATTTTTGTCACAACCAGTTTCTGCTCACCCTGAGAGAATGGTCGCGAAGCCGTCACAGCATAAGGTGAGTTACCGACACTAGGAAGATATAAACATGGATCTTGTGCTGAACACATATCGAGCATTCTTTGTTTCGACTGGATAAACTCCGGACTCAGTAGATCTGCAGTCTTGTTTACCTCATCATAAGGTTTTTCCTTAGCACAGCCTGCCAGGACTGTTAGAAGCAAAACTGCTGGGGCCAATACATTTTTCATGTCTATTCTCCTAAAATCTAAAAACAAAATTTCCGTAGAAATTTGTTGCGTGCTCATCATAAATCTTAATATTCTCATCTGGGCCTTTTTGACGATCGAAAATTGATCCTCCAGTCAAGGTACCCATCGCGACAGTCATCTGCTTATTAATACTATACCCAAGCTCCCAAAAGGTGACATAACTTGGATCTCTTCTTGTTCCATAATATGACCAAGTATTGGCATAAATTAAACTTGCCGAGGTATAAATAGAGTCAGTAAGACTGTAATTTGCTGATAAAAACTGTAAAAGCTTGTATTCGGTATTAATATTATTAGTGCGAGATACTTTATATTCGTGGAAGTTTTTTGCTAATCTTGGCAAATAACTTAAGCTTAATTTATCATTTACTTTAAAGGCAAAAGCTGGATTAAGTTCAATTCCTAAATTCATTTCTTCGTTGCGCTTACTCATTTCACTGGTAGGTAAAACGAGACTTGCACTGGGAATAAATTTAAGTCTCTCTGAAATCTGATACCCCTTATGCATAAGAGATAAGCGAGTGTTATTTAATTTTTCCTCGTAACTTTCAGAAAGATCTTTTGCGATATCTAGCCATAAACGTGCTGTATAGTTCTCGTTGATCTTATAACTTAAAAAATACCAAATTTGAGAATTGTAGGTCTTATCATCACTTCCAACTACTTGGCTATTTGTCGTAAAATTAACATCCAGTCTATTGTTCCATTTCTTCTTCTTTGCTTCAGCATTTTTGCTGTTTATATTGCTTGTGACAGTTTGTGCCTGACACAGAATCGAAATAGACAATGTTAAAAATAAGATTAAATATTTCATTTCTTCCTCAAAAAAATGTTTATTTAATCAAAATCCGTTTTGATTTAGATCCCTTATGCAAAAAAGGTGACCAATTTATCATTTCTATTGAAAATGATAAGAAGCAACTATTAAGTCTTTGTTTTTATGAGCGAACTGATTACAAAAAAATAATCAACACATAATATCAAAGCTAAATCGCCATGCTTCTGCCTAGACTCCTTTTGACACTGCACCTCTTTAGGTGGTGCCATAAATTTACTTTCTTAAGTAATCATAAAGTTCTTAAGCGTATTAGATATACCATAAAATTAACGCAACACATCAAATACGTAAAATAGTGTGTAATTACTACGTGCTATATGAGATGGAATATATGAGAATTATCCCCACTTTT
>JBFEUX010000215.1:0-4766 GCA_041547255.1 Bacteriovoracaceae bacterium | reverse complement strand
GTTCTTGCCTTAGGTTGGATTCTTGGACTTATTAGCCGTAAGAAGAAAAACTACTCTAGTCTTCGTTTATAGATTCGTTTATTCATTTATATATTGCATGTGGATGGTGTAATTGCCTTTACCGGTTCCCTTAAACAATTTAGTATAATTTGTACCTGTCGCACTATATTTAAAGGTTAGTGTTTTATAAAAATTTTGACGATATTGGATTTCATATCTTGAGACATTTTCAATATAGTCTTTGTGAAACTCATTTCTTAAGTGAGTATTGCGCTTAAATAAAGCTTGAACGTTAATTGAGTTGTATTTTCCGTTATCTCTAAAAGTAGGTCCAAAATATTTATTTTTCTTTTGAGCGACCAGAGCATCCATATCATAGGTTAGATTTAAAGTGCCTCCTGTAGAGTTTTTCATAAAACCACGAATCATGCTTAAAGTATTGTTCCACATGCAGTAATTAATATTTCCACCTGTGTAGGTTATGTTTAAATTGTCTACTTCAATATCATACAGACTTATCCCTGAAGACGCCGAGTAGATCATCGTTTGCTGGGGGATATTAACCACAGGCATTCCAAAGTCTGACGTTCTAAAATTACTTCGGCCATCTTCGATAAAACTTCTTAAATTATTACGAGTCGCATGACGAAAATCTTCTTTATCTAACAGGACAATACTGGTGTAATGATTATCATTTAAATATCGCTCTACTGTATCAATTGTAATTCCATCTTTGTCATAACGCTGATGTGGGTGAACATTGATATGAACGTTAGTCGTGTTTACCTTAATAGGTTTATCATAATAAACACCTATTTCACATTGCAGCTGGTTTAACTTGAATTTAGTTACAAGGGAGTTTGTACGATCAAAATTAAATTTAATATTCTTTCTTCTATCTAGTGAGTCGGTCAGATTTAAACTCTTGGAGTGAAATCGAGTGTTTCCCTTTTTGTCGACACTAATAGTGAACGAGAAATCTTCTATTTGAAACAGGGTTTGGATATGACTGCCCTTGACTAATTTTGAGCTGATTTCTTTTACACCAGGATGCTGACAAAAAATCCGCGCTTCCGTTTTTTGTCTTTCATAGGCATTTGCCACTTTTTCTTCCAGGCTTAGGCCAGCAATAGCAGAAGTTGTTATAAAATTTAATCCTAATAAAAGTGCAGTTCTCATAAAAATTCCTCAAATTTTGTGCATTTATAACACATAACAGGACGTACACGATAAAAATGTTGCGGTGAGGCAATTATTACAGGCTGTTGCTAAGTAATTAAATTTAAAGAGATTTTTTAAAGAAATTAAGTGCATTATTCCACTTCATATCTTGAGCGATATCGGGAAATTCGTTTACGGCCTTTTCTAAGTCAAAGAGGGAGCGATAATTTTCATGGGTGGCGATAGGGGCCCCAAGGTCTGAGCCGATGCATAGGGCCTTGGCTAGATTATGCTCTAAGGCAAATTCAATCTGTTTTTGATAGGCATTACCTTCATCTCCAATTAGGTGCTTCCAGGGGATAAGTCCAATGAGTCCATCTTTTTCGGCCACTTTCTTTAAAGTTTTAATGGGAAGATTGCGTTTGCTACCAACAAGATCTCGGATCCCAACATGAGAGACCATAACATGCTTGGCGTGTTCCAGAATCATCTCTGCGGTATGGTCAGTCGCGTGGGCCAGATCTAGCCATATATTTTTTTGGTTACAAGCCTTAACAAATTCAATTCCAAACTCGCTGAGTCCTGGATCATTTTTTCTTAACTGAAATCTACGGGCCAAATCATCACAGCTTTGTCCGATTTTGTTATTGTGAAAATGCACAGGAATTACTCCACGAATACCCAGCTCATGTAGTTCATCTAATTGATCTAGATCTTTCAAGGTTCTAGCGGATTCAATATGTAAAATGATACCTACACTAAAGTCAGCTGTGAGGTCATCTTTATTAAGAATAAGTTTTACACCCTCTATTTGGCGGATTTCATTTTTAAAGTTTTTGATGAGCTGTATGAGATCATCATATTTTTGATAAAACTGAACATACATGGCCACACTTAAAATAATCTTGTGATCTTTTTTTATATGGGCCCTAAGTGAGCAGACATGATCTTGCAATCGGGAGCGCAGTTGAAATACTTCTGCTAATGTTTCTAAGTGAGTATGTAAATCAACAAGCTTTTTCATAGTTTAAGTATAAAAAAAAGGCCCTTAAATAGTAAGGGCCTTCTCTATTATTTAAAAATTAATTTAAATTATTTTTTTGGGTTATACCAACAAAGTGGTCTAACACCGTCAGTGTAACCTTGAGATCTGTTACAGGTACCTGCTAGAGGATCTTTATTGTCAAGCGCATCACTAATTCTCTTGTCACAGATAGCACCTTGAAAATAAGTATCTAGACGACATTGAGCAGCAGGGTGTGAGTTATTAGTTCTATTGACTTCACCAGTGTCTGGAGTATCAAAATCCGTTGCAGGACTCGATCTTAAAGATCCCAGTAGATCAGCTAAGCTTTTACCGGCCAAAGAAATTCTTTTACAAAGAGCGATGTCATTGGCGTCAGAGTAATTAGCTTCACATTTTTTTACTACAGTTGTAGGAACTTTTACATTGGCCATCATTGCGATGTTATCATCTGATTCATACATTCTTCTAAAACATTTTAGAGCAGCGAAGTAGTCAGACTGTCCTTCATTAGATGCCCATTTATTAAAGAAGTTACCAATTTTTGGTGCTCCACCTAAGTGGTGTCCAAGTTCGTGACAAACAACCATTGCAAACGCATCGTCAGTTACCAGCGCGTGCCTAGCTAAACCACCATACATATTAACTTTATAAGTTTTCCATTGTCTCTGAGCAGATGCATTAACTGTACCGTCATTCCATCCTCTGCTCCATTTTAACTTTCCACCTAAATCTTCGATAATAGGGCGGTAAAACTTATCCGCTCTATCGATGATTTCGTTAAAGCGCTCTTCTGTCATGTCAGATCTAACTTTAGCATTAACACTAATGTACATATCGTTTTCTGGCATAAATCCTGAATTACCATTGATATCGCAAGCTGATGCGTTTAGGCTTGCTGCAAGACTAACTGTAATAATAAGACTTAGTTTTTTTAGCACGTCTTCCTCCTTGATGAAAAAATCTTTATTATAATTGTTAAAAATTCTCTAATATTTGCAGAGCCTTCGCCAAGTGTAATTTTCCAACATTACCTGACTATTTCACCTAAAACAGTCAGGTATTTGTGTGTTGCTTGCCACCCCAAACTGAGTATCATTATGGAAAACTTTAATTATCAGAGGGTTAATTTCATGGATGAAAATCAAAGTTATTGGCGTAAGTGTATCGTTTGTAAAAAGCCAATTAATTTTTCGACAAAGTATTATAAATGTTCTGTTACTAGCTGTGATAAAAAGCGTTCTCCCGCCCAATTTTGTAGTGTTGAGTGCTGGGATGTTCATCGCTCTATCATGAGTCATAAGTCAGCTTGGGCCGAAGAATTTCATTCTCCATCTAAAGCCGAGTGGCTTGCGAGCAAGGCCAATGGGCCCAAGGTTAGAATTGTTTCGGCAAAGAAAGAGTCTTCCGCACCAATGGGTTCAAATGATGTCAATACGGAGGATGTGCTGGTTGTTGTTTCTAAATTAAAAGCTTTTGTTAAAGAAAGCTCGGGACTTAGTACTTCAGCAGATGTTATTCCCGTTCTTTCTGATCTTTTAAGAGAGGCTTGCTCGAAAGCAGCTCAAAATGCTCATCGCGATGGAAGAAAAACCCTGATGGCGCGAGACTTTTAATTCTCTGGAATTTG
Source organism: Bacteriovoracaceae bacterium (assembly GCA_041547255.1). GTDB lineage: Bacteria > Bdellovibrionota > Bacteriovoracia > Bacteriovoracales > Bacteriovoracaceae. The sequence continues at coordinate 951 of JBFEUX010000215.1, read as the reverse complement.
TCGCCGAGCTTATTGGTCAAAAAGTGTTAATTTTCTTTTTTTATCCAGTTTGACACTGATAAAATGCACCGCGCGACGCGTCTAGTTGCTGTTTTTAGGTCATCATCTTATGGCATCTATCTTGCGAATACCTGAGTACACAGAACACTGAAAGGAATTTGGTGAGCTTAATTTTGCAGAAGGCAACACTAATTCGTGAAGGGGTTTAACATGATGAAAAATTTGGCGATTGTAACAGTTTTTAGTTTAATAACGGCAACTGTATCTTTTACCGCAGAAGCTGGACATGGTAGAGGGAATACCAACCTGGCAGTCGACAGCTTTAATAACTATGGTCAACAGCGTGAAAAGTTAGTTCTAAATATTAACCAAACCTACCGTGGGCTTAATATTATTAGGCTGAAGCAGGAATTACAATATAACTATCCTGGCAGAATTAATGTTAATAATTTAGATCTAATTGCAGTTAAACTAGTTGCAAAGTCGGCAATGGGTAGAGGGGAAGCAACTCTATTAGTTGGACAAAATGCTAGTTACCCTGAAAGAGTTGCTGGAAATCCTGGAACTTTTAATATTGATGCTCCCGCGACTTTTGACAAGATTAAGATCCAAAACCCTTCATTTGATTCCATGGGAAAATGGCAAATTGAATTAAGAGGGCTAATCAAAGTTAAAAAAGTTGTTCTTATTGTTAAAAATAAACGAGCTATGGGACAGGGAAGGACGCTTCGTATTCCCATGTACGATCAGTACAGTAGAGGAAATCAAATCGTTAGGTTAAAACAATTAGTGGCCCAAAACAATCCTGGGGTGAACTTACAAAATATGCAATTGGAAACAGTTACTTTAGTGGCCAAATCAAAAATGGGAAGAGCATCGGCCAGTCTATTAGTTGGGCATACTGCTAGTTACCCAGCGATTATCGCCGGAACTCCAAGAGCTTTTCATACT
>JBFEUX010000142.1:0-7602 GCA_041547255.1 Bacteriovoracaceae bacterium | reverse complement strand
TGTAACAAAAATAATGCAGAGGTTATTATGAAGTTAGTATTTATACTTTTATTTTTGCTTATGAGTTCAACTTCTCAGGCTCGTTCACAAGATCTAGCGATTTTGCATGAGTCGATAAAGCGCATAGATCAGCTTCTTATTTATTACAATGACGAAGTCAAACCCCTGCTTAAGCGTTACAAGAAAAACTCCCATGTGGTCTTTGATAGAAATGAAAATGAAAAGATTGACCAGTTTTGGACCCAGTTGATCGATCACCGTATCGCCTTGCATACCATTTATAATAGTCGTAAAGGTCTCGATGCATCTTATGAGAACGATCTTATTCTCTATAGTGTTAATTTGCATTTGCAATTCTCTGCAGTTATTTTGGCACAAGACTTATGGGATATTCCAGGGGCAAGACAGAAACTTAATAAGACCAATACTCGGGAAGTTCCCCGGGGCTCCTATATCAGCATGGTTAATGAGCTGTTTCGCAGTGTAAGAAATACTAAAGGGATGAATTTAAATGATATTCCCACGCTTTTTCCTACCTATGCGCTCGCAGTGGATCAAACCCAATTTTATAAGACAAGAGATCTTGCTGTAGATAAAAGCGATATTGCATTAAAAATAGAACAACTGAATGAAGTGGTAGAAAAACGCTATGAAGCCTATCAGACTTTTGTTCTTAGCTCACTGAATATGCGGGTTTTAAAATTTCGTTTCCTGAAATATCAGTTTAAGAGCATTTTTTATAAATTAATGACAAAGATTTCTACTTGGTTAGGTGATACGAAAACTCGTAATCGCAATCCAGATTATTATAACGGGCAAACCCTAATTGACCTTAAGCTTGCTCAGGAAATTCAAAAGAAAGTTAGGCCCGGTGATATTATGATTTCCCGTACTAATTGGTTTTTATCCAACCTTTTTCTTCCTGGCTTTTGGATGCATTCCTTTATTTATACCGGCACCCCAACTGAGTTTAAGGCTTATTTCAATACCGCTGAGGTGAATGAGCATTATTTGCTAAAATGTTTAGAAGAAGTCTTGCCTTGTACTGATTTGCAAGGTTATCTGGCAAACTCTGCGGCCACCAAAAAGGCATGGCAAGCGTTTCTTATAAAAGACCAATATGGCCATGAGAATGCACTAATTGAAGCTACATCTGAAGGTGTACATTTTTCCAGCATCCGTCATACCTTTCTTAATGATTATTTGGGGGCGATGAGACCAAGAACTTCTAAGCTAACTAAGGCCATGTCAATTGAGGATGCGATGGCAAGTTTTGACCTGGAATATGATTTTGATTTCGATTACGATACAGATGACCGCCTAGTTTGTTCAGAGCTTGTGATTAAGTCTTTTTATAAAAGGGAAGGTAAACCAGAGAGTCTCTCAATTAACTATGATATCGACAAGGGCCTTTATTTAAAAATGGTGATGGGGCGCTCGACTTTACCTGTAATTAACCTTGTGCGTAAAATCTACGATGAAAACGTAGTAGGTATGCGTGCTCGTGAACTTGATTTTGTTGCGTTCTTAAAAGGTGATCCTCGTAAGAAAACGGCTTATTTTATGAGTGAAGATGAGTTTTATAAAACTCGCAATTACCCAAAATGGGACTTTATGCAATAATCCTGAGTTTAATCAATTTCATGATTAAGATCATGTTTCACTCCTGTTTTTTTCATATCTAGCCAGATCACTTGTCTCTATAATCCTGTATTATGTTATCAGGAAAGTGGAGCCTACATTCTACGCATATAAGTGATGAAGTATGGAACGAAAAAATAAGTATTATTTCAAATACCACCTCTAAACTACTAAGTATATGTGCCATTGCTTTGGGCCTAATTGTCATTTTAGGATGGTTATTTCATATAGATATTTTGGTAAGAGTGGCATCAAACCTTCCTGCAATGATGCCAAATACTGCATTAGGAATTATTGCCCTTGCCTTGGCCAGTTTTGCGATCACCCAGCAGCACTCCAAACTTGCCATTAATTTGTTTGCCAGTATTGCTATCTTTATAGGTTTTACTACACTTCTTGAATATATATTCCAGATATCTACATTTGTGGATCACTTATTATTCACAGTGGAAGATCCTAATAATCCTTTTCCTGGTAGAAGCTCTCCACAAACTGCTATTTCGTTTATTCTCATTGGGCTGGGGATTATATGGCTACAGGATATAAAGTATAAGCTTTGGGGGCAGGCGGCTATTGGAATAGCTTTTGCTATTTTATATTTTATTTTGTTAGGCCATATTTTTAATATTGATCAGATTTTTGCCGTACCAGATATATCTAGTAAAATTGGGATGGCATTGCATACTACCATTGGTCTTTTTCTTGTTTCTATTTCCTTATTGATGGGGCAAACTGATTTTGGAGTTATGCGCTTACTAAGTGGTAAGCTACATGCCAACCGGCTTGCGAGAAATTTTGGGGGATTAATTTTACTTTCTCCATTAGGGATTGGTGCATTCTTATTTTTTCTAAATACTTATTTCGAAATAGATAGAGGGATCAGTGTTGCTCTTTTTATATTATTAAATAGTGTAGTAATGATGTTTGCTCTCCTAAGGTTGGCCTTTTCATTTGAAAGCGAAGAAAAAAGTAAGAGTTTAATGCAACAACATGTTACTAGTTTACTAGCACGTTATCAAAATTTATTGGAGACTGCCGCTGATGCAGTTATTATTGTTGATCACAATGCCAAAATTGTACAGGTCAATGAACAAGTAGAGAGTTGGCTCGGATATGATCGCTCTAGTCTTATTGGCCAGTCTGTTAATGTTCTCGTACCAGATCACTTAAAAGAAAAACATTCCCATAATATCAATGCGTACTTTAAAAATCCTGTGAAAGGATTAATGAATAAAGGCGTAGATCTATGGGCAAAAAAGAGAGATGGAACACTTGTGCCGGTAGAGATAAGTCTGGGGACCCATATATTTGATGGCGAAGGATATGTCACTACCTTTATGCGTGATATGACGGAAAGAAAAATTGAACAGCAGCGATTAGAAAAGAGATTTACAATTATTCAGCTTTTACATCGAATTACTAAGATTGTAAATGAAACCAATTCTGTTGAAAGTGTTATGAGAATGTGTTTTGAACACATAAATACTTTTATGAATTTTGATGCTGCCCATTTAGTAGAAAAGGATCTTCATAGTAAACAGTATGTAGATACAAATATCTGGTCCACAACTAAAGCAAGTTTACTGACTCGCTTAAATCTTTTAGGCAAACAAGAAAACTTGATGATTAAGAAGATGTTGGAGCATGAAAAATATCTAAAAAAAATTGAAGTATATAATCTAGAGGACACTGACCTAGCATATTCTAAGAGAAAAATGCAGGTGTTTAGACAGTTGGGAATACAGTCAATTATTCTTTTACCTATTCATGTTAATGATAATATTGAAGGCTATATAGAGTTCTTTTCTACTAAAGATGTGCAACTTACAAGTGATATGAAACAAGTTTTAGACTCAATTGCAATTCAAATGGGGCGAATTTATGAAAGAAGAGATAAAAGACTTGTCCTGGAAAATGCACTAGAAATACGACAATCGACTCTTGCTAAAGTCGCTCATGATTTAAAAAATCCTTTGGGTAATATTATGCTTTCGGAACAAGTATTATCGTTAGAAATGGAAAAGGAAAAACTTAATTCTAATATTACAAAGTACTTACAAATAATAAATCGCTCATCTAATTATATGCTAGACTTGATTAGCGATTTACTCGATTTTTCAAAAATGGAAGCTGGCCACTACTCAGTAGAGATTTCTTCTATCTCAGCAAAAGGTTTAATTGAAGATTCAATTCAAACAGTTAGCTCGTTGGCCGAGGAGAAAAAAATATCAATCGAAAAAGAGATTGATGATTCAGTAGAGGATTTTATCCGTGCCGATAAAAAACAGTTGCAAAGGGTCTTAGTAAATCTTTTAAGTAATGCTATTAAATTTGCTCCTCATGATAGTAAAGTCGTTATTAAATTGAGATACGAAGGTGACGCGGCCATCATTAGCGTTCGAGATCAGGGGCCGGGTATATCTCTAGAAAATCAAGAAAAGATTTTCAATCTTTATTGGCAAGAAGATAACGTTAAACGTTATGGGTCTGGTTTAGGTCTTGCTATTTCTAAAGGGATTGTGGAAGCCCACGGAGGTAGACTGAATGTTATTAGCGAAATAGGCAAAGGTGCTGAGTTTTATTTTTATGTGAATAAATCTCTGCAGGTTGGCTTTTCGCCTTCTTACGATGAGCGACCAGTTAGTTAAAGTTTTTTTCTATAGATTCTTTTCAATTTCGTTAATTTGATTGGTTGTCTTAAGAACAACATCCGGATTAAGTGATATACTATTAATTCCTTCTTTCACCAAAAACTGCGCAAATTCAGGATAATCACTAGGGGCCTGGCCGCATATTCCTATCTTTTTATTCATTTGATTTGCCACCTGTATAACTTCTGAAATCATCATTTTTACCGCAGGATTCCTTTCATCAAAGACAGAGGAGACAATTTCTGAGTCTCTATCCACCCCTAAAACCAGTTGGGTGAGATCATTAGACCCAATGGAAAAACCGTCGAATATATTAAAAAATTCCTTGGCCATAATGACATTACTTGGAATTTCACACATTACATAAATTTCCAGATCATTCTGTCGCCGTTCTAGCCCATTTTTCTTCATCTCGGCCAGAACCTTTTCTCCTTCCTCAACCGTGCGGCAAAAAGGGATCATCAATTTAAGATTGGTAAGTCCCATGACATCTCTGACCTTTTTCATGGCCTTACATTCTAGAGCAAACCCTTTTTGATATCTTGGGTTATAGTATCTGGAAGCACCTCTAAAACCAAGCATTGGATTTTCCTCCATTGGCTCGAATTCTTTGCCACCAATAAGTTGGGCATATTCATTTGATTTAAAATCGCTCATTCTGACGATGACATCCTTGGGATAGAATGCTGCAGCAATCATCCCAACTCCTTCGGCCAGTTTATCGACAAAGTATTGGGATTTGTCATCATAACCATAAGTGAGCTCTGAAATTTCATTTTTTGCTGCAAGATCATTTAGTTTATCATAGTTAATAAGCGCCATAGGATGGATCTTAATCGAGTGATTAATCACAAACTCCATTCGCGCCAGCCCAACTCCGTCGTTGGGTATACTGGCAAGGTGTAGGGCTTCATCCGGATTGGCGATATTCATCATAACTGCCGTTTTTGGCCTTATTAATCCCTGGATATTTACCTTTTCAATTTCAATAGGAAGTTCTCCATCATAAACGAACCCAGTGTCACCTTCGGCACAGCAGACAGTAACCATTTGATTGTTTTTAAGCACCTCTGTTCCGTGTTCGGTTCCTACAATAGCAGGCAGTCCTAGCTCACGGCCAACAATTGCCGCATGACATGTACGCCCACCACGATTGGTGATAATGGCCGAAGCCTTTTTCATGATAGGTTCCCAGTCGGGGTCAGTCTTTTCTGTTACTAATATGTCACCACGTTGCAGTTTTTCCAATTCGTGCGGACTTTGGATAATACAAACTTTACCACTGGCTATTTTTTCGCCCACACTGCGGCCTGTGATTAATACTTCACTATGCTTTTTAAGACTGTAGGTTTCGATCACATCTAAATTTTTTTGGGACTGCACTGTTTCTGGTCTTGCTTGCAAAATATATAACTCGCCAGTTTCGCCGTCTTTGGCCCATTCCATATCCATAGGAGAAAAATGGCCATACTTATTTGAATAATGTTGTTCAATAATAGTGGCCCACTTGGCAAGTTGTAAAATATCATCATCACTTATAGAGAATCTTTTACGATCTTCAATCGCGACGGGGATATTCTTTACCATTTTTGATCCACCCATATCATAGACTAGTTTAAATTCTTTGTTCCCCATCTGCTTTCTCAGAATTGGCTTAAGCCCATTTTCGAGTTTCGGTTTAAATACGTAAAATTCATCGGGGTTAACAGAGCCTTGTACGATATTTTCACCTAGTCCATAAGATGCATTGATGAGCACGGTATCTTTAAATCCACTTTCTGTATCAATTGAGAACATGACACCTGAACTGGCCATATCAGAGCGCACCATTTTCTGGACACCAATAGAAAGTGCAACTTTAAGATGGTCAAAATTCTTATGTGCCCGATAAGAAATGGCCCGATCAGTAAATAGAGAGGCAAAACATTTTCTACAGGTGTCGAGAAGGCTGGACGTTCCTTGTACGTTAAGATAAGTTTCTTGTTGGCCAGCGAAACTTGCGTCAGGCAAATCTTCCGCGGTTGCACTACTTCTGACAGCGACATCGGGATTTACAAAATATTCTTCACCCAATTTATTATATGCTAGCTCGATTTCACTTTGTAAGTCTTGTGGTATTTCTGCATCTAAAATAAGTTTTCGTATTTTTTGGCCGGACTCTCTAAGGCTTGTCAGATTAGCCTCATCTAAACTGGCAGTGATGTCTCCAATCTTTGTTCTTAGGTTGTTATGTTCAATAAAATAACGGTAACCGCTGGCTGTGATAGTAAAACCATTCGGAATTTGTACACCTTTTGGTGTGAGCTCTCTGACCATCTCTCCCAGCGAGGCATTCTTTCCGCCTACTAATGATACATCATCAATTGAAACATCTTTAAACCATCTAACAAATTCTTTTGTCTTCATTATCTACTCACTTATTTGCAATCAGTTTGAAACAACCTTGAACATTACGGCCCAAGGTTGATATTATATTTTAATTTGAATTCGCTTTTATTTGGCAGGTAAGAGCTACTTGTCCGCCTACATTGGTAACGGCCATCGAGTTAGTAGTTAACCCAAGATAAGTGTTACACAGAAATCCTGTATGGCGCATAGTACTTGAAGGCATCATAATCTCTGGAATATCAAAAAAGCATTTTAAGACCGTATTGCCTGAAGGGGTCACAACTGAATGGGTATCTGTTGTAAAAAGGGTGGAAGGAAGTCCCGAAGCTTGCGGTGTAATGATACACCCGAACTCTTTAATAACTGTGGCCTCTTCAGCAATTACGGTATCCTCGGCATGTGATAAACCTGGCCCAAGTATACTGGTAAGCATTGTCATTACTAATAAAAATCTTTTCATTTAAAAAACTCCTTTGTTCATTTAAATCACCTGTTTGTTTTACAGTTCTTCAAACTAAGAAGTAATGAAACATCTCACGGCATTTAATGATTAAAGCAAGAGATTTCCGCTAGATACTTGTATGCTTGTGCTCTTTAGCCACTAAGGGTCTTATGTTACTAATTTTAAAATTTAAGGCTTCCATTTCATTTCGAATTTTTTCATGATCTTGAAAGATTTCATAATAATCATTTATGCCAGTGGCCTTCATCGCTAACGCCAAAGTTTTTTCGTGTTCACTAATAGTATGCTCAAGGTTTAAGGAAAGTTTGCTTAGTGCTTCGATATCAGCCTGCAAGGATTTCGCTTGAAAACGGGAAAAGTCCATTAGCTCTTTTTTTATTAAGGCGAGCTCACTTAACCATTTTATATGCTCATAATGTAATTCTTTAATATTTTTCATCATTTATATATTTATTCTAG
>JBFEUX010000010.1:0-26995 GCA_041547255.1 Bacteriovoracaceae bacterium | reverse complement strand
CAATTAGCGAAAGAATTAATGGTAGAACCCAGGCCATAGACTAAGGCTTGCTCTTCTCTAAACTTTTGAAAAAACTTACTGGATAGCCCTTCAAAAAGGATTTCATCGAGAACTACATAATCATAAGCAAACTTAGAGCGAACGCTAGGCCCATTAAAACTAAAATAGCTAATGGCCGATTCCATCTTTCTTTGGCGTTTTGCACGAAAATGACTGATCTTAGAAATTCTATCCAAACTTTTGAAACGATATGGCCTTTTTTCTTTAAATTTAAAATAGTTTTGCATCGCGTGCATGTATATCTTTTCTAAGTCAGGATGAACCATACCAGAGACCACGGTGAGAATCATGCGTTCAGGAGTGAAGTATTTTTTATGATAAGAGCGAATTGATTTTTCATCAAAAGATCGAACTTTTGAAATGGAGCCTCCTACAGGATGCCCAATCGCCGCAGTAAAGTTTTTTGCAAACAAAACTTCCAAGCCTTGTGTTTCGTGGTCATCTTGATCTTCGTTGAGCTCTTGAATTACAACTTTCTTTTCTTTATTTAACTGCTCAAGTGTAAAATTTAATTTAAAAAACACATCAAAGAATAGAGGTAAAAGTTCCTCTAAACGATCCGCCAGACAAGACATTTCAAAACAAACATTTTCTTTATAGGTATAGGCGTTTAGCTCCGCACCTTTTAATTCTAGTTGTTTAATATTGTCGCTATCTGTTTCTTTAAAAATTAAATGCTCTATAAGGTGGGCCAGACCGAATTCACTTTCTTTTTCAAAGATAGATCCGGCCAGAAAATTAAGACTTACCGTCGCCCCGACAAAGCCTTGGGCTTGATGGTACAATAAGCAGGCACCATTATTAAAAAGAGACCTATAAATAGGTCCCTTTTCTAAATTATCAATGATTGTGAAATCAAGTTTTTTAAGCATTATCAGACACAGAAGCTGCTTCTTCCTTTTTGGCCTTTGGATTTTTGTTAGTAAGTGGTTGAACTGCTTTCGCACTTAATTTAACTTTTCCAAAACGGTCTACATCTAAAACTTTAACACGAATAATATCACCTTCTGCAACATAATCAGCAGGATCTTTAACTCTTTCATTGGCCATTTCAGATACGTGTACTAATCCTGAAACTCCTTCAGCAATATCCACAAAAGCACCATATTCTTTAATAGTTACTACTTTTGCATCATATTCAGAGTCCTTTTTAGGTCCATTAATTTGCATATCGATTAGGTTACAAACAGTATCTAGAATTTCAGAACTTGTTCCTAATACTTTAACTAGACCTTCTTCAGTAATCTCAATAGAGACTTCGTATTTTTCCTGAATTGCTTTAATATTTTTACCACCTGGCCCTATAAGAGCACCGATTTTATCTGGCTTAATATTCGTTGTTTGAATAGTTGGTACACCATCTTTAAATGATGGTCTTGCTGAAGAAACTGTTTTAGCCATTTCTTCCAAAATGTGAAGTCTACCAACTCTTGCTTGTTCCATGGCCTTAGTGAAAATCTCATTGGTAATACCAGTGATTTTAATATCCATTTGGATGGCAGTGATACCTTCAGTCGTACCAGCAACTTTAAAATCCATATCTCCTAGGTGATCTTCATCACCTAAAATATCCGTTAAAATTGTAAACTTATCGCCTTCCTTTATTAGACCCATGGCCACACCAGCAACTGGCTTTTGTAATGGAATACCTGCATCCATAAGTGCCATAGAACCAGAACATACAGATCCCATAGAAGATGAACCATTAGATTCTGTTACTTCACAAGTTACACGTACTGTATATGGATACTCCGCTGGCATCATTTTTTTAAGAGCTCTTTCGGCCAAATTACCGTGACCAACTTCTCTTCTTCCTACCCCACGGTATCCTCTTGCTTCACCAACAGAATAAGGAGCGAAGGTATAGTGAAGATAAAAGTTCTGATAAGATAATCCATAAATATTATCTTTCATTTGCTCACCTTCTTTACCACCAATAGTAACTGAGGCCATAACCTGAGTTTCCCCTCTGGTGAATAAAGAAGAACCATGAGGTGATTTTAATACAGACGTTTCTGTTTCAATATCTCTAACTTCAGTAAGACCACGACCAGCGATACGCTTACCTTCAGCGAGAATATCATTTCTCATCATTTTATAAAGTAGTTCATCAACGCCTTTATAAGCTTCTTTTCCTGCTTCATCAGCATTGTCTAAGCCAAAAGCTGCAGGATCAGCTTTGATTGCTTCTTTAACTTTTGCAGTTAATTCACCGACAGCATTTTGTCTTTCTAATTTTGCATTGATCGCAAGACAAGCTCTGGCATCGCCAGTGTAATCTTGCATTTTTTTCATCATAGTTTCATTTGCAGCAGCTGAAATCCATTCTCTTTTTGGCTTACCAACTTCAGCTTTAATTTTTTCTAGAACAGTACAAAATTCTTTTATTTGATTGTGACCAAATTGAAGAGCTTCCATCATGTCTGCTTCAGAAACTTCATTCGCTTCCCCTTCAACCATCATGATGGCATCTTTAGAAGCGGCAATAACTAGTTCAACATCAGATTCAGGCCATTGAGCGTGAGATGGGTTAAGCACCAATTGGCCATCGATTTTACCGACTTTACAAAAACCGATCGGTCCTGCAAATGGAATATCAGAAATCTCTAGGGCCGCAGCAGTACCTAGTCCTGCCAGAACCTCAGGATCAACAGCTGGTTCAAATGAAATAACTTGGGCCATAACAATTGTTTCGGCCATATATCCTTCAGGAAAAAGTGGACGAAGAGGCCTGTCGATCATTCTCATAAGAAGAATTTCATCAGTAGAAGGTCTACCTTCACGCTTTAAAAATCCACCCAAGAACTTCCCGGCAGCTGTAAATTTTTCTTTGTAATCAACCATTAATGGAAAGAAATCTTGTCCATCATTAACAGTCTTAGCACTACAAACAGTAACTAATACCTGAGTATTACCACTAGTAACTAAAACAGCACCATCGGCTTGTTTAGCAATTCTTCCTGTTTCGATGGTTACTTCTCTTCCACCGTACTCAAATTTAAATTCTTTTTTGTTGTTTACCATAAACAAACTCCTTTTATGTGACAATTTCGGAGTTGTTCAAATATGGTCTTAAAAAGATAAAAAGAAGGACAATTACTAAAATAATCCTGCTATTTATCCCTTCAAACACATCTTTGAACTCTTCCATTTTTATTAGCGTAATTTTATATAAGTTTTACCAAGATTGAAATAAAAAAGGGAGCTTAAAAGCTCCCTTTCTGGATAAAAAATTATTTTCTTAGTCCTAATTCTTTAATTACTGCTTGATACCTTTCAGGTGATTTAGCATTAAGATACTTTAACAGTCTTCTTCTTCTACCAATAATCTTCATCAAACCTCTTTTGGAGTGATAGTCGTGCTTGTGAGCACTAAAGTGATCAGCTAGGTAGTTGATTTTAGCTGTAATAAGAGCAACTTGAACTTCAGTTTTTCCAGAGTTTTTCTCAGCTCCACCGAATTTAGTTACGATTTCTGCGACTTCTTGTTTTGTTAACATTGTATTCTCCTTACCATCTAAACCAAGAACCAAAATTAGCTTTGGATCCTAGATATAGATTCATTATTATGCGCCATGTTTTAACGAATAAAATCTGACATGTAAACCTTTAATTTATCGATTAAACGGGCCTCAATCTGGCGAATTCGCTCCCGGCTGACTCCATAGTCGTCAGCTATACTTTGCAGCGAAGGAGGAACTTCGCTAAGTAGCCGTTTTTTAAAGATTTCTTTATCTCGAGGCTTAAGATCTTTGATAAAACTCTCCAATTTGTCTTCCAGGATTTTCATACCTTGTTGGTGCGCCATGGCCTCTTCAATATCCTCAGTGTCTGACTGTATAAAGTCTTCTAATGTTGATCCACCGGCATCCGTTCCCACAGGTGTATCAAGACTCACTTCCTGCCCAGAACTACTTAGACGTAAATTCATCTCTTCAACTGCTTTTTCAGAAACCCCTAGAGATTCGGAGATTAACTTAGTTTCTGGGGTAATCCCCTGGTTTTCCAACTTTTCTTTTTCGCGCATAAGGTTGTAGAAAAGTTTTTTCTGGTCCGCAGTTGTCCCTATTTTGATCAAACGAAAGTTATCTAAAATGAACTTCAAAATATATGATTTAATCCACCAGCTGGCATAATAAGAAAGCTTGGCCCCTTTTTCAGGATTATACTTGGAGACAGCTTTCATAAGTCCCAAGTTCCCTTCCTGAATCAAATCCATAACATTCTTATAGGCGCTTTTATATTCCATCGCTATTTTTACTACTAATCGCAAATTAGCTAGCACTAATTGCTTGGCGTAGGTAATGTCACCGGTTTCATTTAATTTTTTAACCAGATCCTGTTCTTCTTCTCTAGATAGTAGTTTATATTTGGAAATTTGCTGAAGATATAGTCTAAGCGGGTCACCAACGGCCTTACCCACCGGAACCAATGGCCCTGCCTGAGTAGTCGTTGGAAGTAAGTCCTGAATAATATCAATTTGTTCTTTGCCGTTTATTTGATCTAAATCGATATAATCCACAACATCATCTTTGAATTGAGACGAGTGATTATTTTCTTCCTTCGGAAGAATTTCTGCATCTAATACTTCAATTATGTTTTCTTTTTTCTTTGTCACGGCCCATATATAACACAATAAATATGGAATTTTAATGGAAAGTCTTACCTTATATTTTTTCTTTTTGCTTAAACTTGTAGCGTTGATTTATATAGCGCAAAGCGAAAATTCCAAATCTAAACTTTACTGGTATGTGCACTGTCTTCTTTGATAACTTATTTAATTCATTACCTAAATAATAATTCAATTGATTTAATAACTCATCTGAAATGATTCTAGGCATTTGCTCGGTCCATATTTTTACTTTAAAATATTTTTGTTTATGAACCAGTTGTGTTTTAACACGTAACTGCAAATCTTTTTTCAAATTCTCAAGTTTAGTTGTATCACCAATCTTTTGATAAAACCGGTGTTGATCTCGTAGATACGCCAGATATTTAATAGAGAACTTAAGCTTAAAATAAGTATCGATTTTATCTACATCATCCAATACTCTATCAATTTCACTTAAGCCAACATCGAATAATAAATTAAATTTTCCCTCCAGCAGTTCGTTTGTTCCTTTTTGGGAGATAAGTCGAATCTCCAAGGGTTCTTCATATAAATGATCATTATCAAATAAGGCCAGCTTTTTATCGGACCAATTGTCCCAGCGTAATTTGATATTTTGCTTAAGGTACTCAGGAATATCTTCAAATTTTTTCGCGGTTACCATAGGATCAGGCACGCCGGTAAAATAGGAAAGAAAATGCAAGGCTTCAACCTTTCCTGCATACGCTGAGGATTCTTCTATCCATTGCTTTATATTTGGATTTATTTGAGCTTTATTTAAACGTACTTTGGAAAAATGATCACAGTATAAATTATAAAGGTCATCTTTAAGCCGAGTACTACCAATTATATGAGGAAATAATCTTTTAAATTCTGCTGGCGATCTTTTTCTACAAATCATTGAATCACAGGCAACTTGTACTGAGTTTGGATTATCCTCCAGAACAAGCTCCCTAGTTTTTTTATCTAGCGCCAAACGCTTTTGACGTAAATTATTATTAACCAAAGTCATAATAAAAGGGTTTTTTAAATATGGTACCAGTAAACGATAATCGGCGACATCTCCATTCCAAGAACAAAAGGCCCTAAAGTTACGAAGACTATAATTAAGCTCACGCTTACTTACTTCCAATGTATTCTGTCTTTTCTTCAAATATGTACTATAAAAAGGGCTATTAGTAATATTAGGAAGTTTAAAATCTTGCTCTTTATCCCACTCGTATTTAAAGTTATCTTGAATTAATTTTAGTGAGTATACCGTTATGTTTTTAGAACAAGAACTTTTAATTAAATTATCTACCAACGTCTTAAATTTATCCTCAGAAAACTCAAGTTTTTTAGCATAACCGGTAATTGCCTTTAAAGAGGCATCTATCCCCAGGTATTGCAGTGTGGCGGCAACACTTCTGGCCGCACTTTGTTTTTGCCAATCATTTTCGTAGCGAAGCAAGATATCCTGTTCACAATAATTTTTTAAGTCTAGTCCTTGTTTGTATATGGAATAGAAGTGCTCAAGTTTGCCGCTTTCGATGTCGGGGGCATCGGATCCAGAGGTATAACTAAGTATCCCCTGTAATGGGTCTGTTTGCTCCATGTCTATTACATTACCATATATCAATCCTTCTATGGGAATGAGTGCATGGACGTTACTACTGAGTAGTACACAGAGGAAATAAATGACTAGTTTCATAACCACAATACCTTTGTTTTAATTATCGACTAAATGTTTCGATAGGTTGATTATGAAAAGCTATAGCGTCTACTTTTTCCTGTTCATTTTACTTGGGTATCATCCATTATCATTGGCATCCCGGTTTAACTATAAATATCCGCAAGGAGAAGAGCTTGCTATAGAAGGCTCTATTAAGAGTAAAGAGTTGAATAACTACAATGCGCAAAACATCCTCAAAGAAGCCAAGTATCATATTATTACAGGAAATTTACAGAAAGCACGAATCCTACTGAATGAGTCAAGCCTATCCGTAAACTTTACAAAAGCAATCCAGTTTAGATATTTGGCCATTATCTACTTTATTGAAAAAAAATACCAAAAGGTAATTGATATCTTAAGTACCGAAGAAATGAAAACTCAGGACGTACAAAGTAAAGTATGCTTTCTTAAAGTACTTTCACAAATTATCATTAACCGCCCAGAGCAAGCTAAGATTTCATGGAAAGACTGCCAAAGCATAACATCCTATTATTCTCCGTCAGATTTGACCTGGATGCAAATCATTGTAGATCTTAAAACAAATAGAGATAAAAATTATACTGAAAAACTTTTTAAAGATATGGCCATTGATACCGTTGACGAGAAGATGCTCAGAATTTATTTAAAGCTGGCCCTTTATCTAAATCAGCAAGATAAAATTATTCCTAGATTTAAATATTTTAGTGTTGCCCCCTTGGAAAATCCTATTCATAGGGAGCTTATCGGACTCAACTATTATCGCAATGGAAATATTGTGAAAGCTTATCAATTACTGGAAAATTTGCAAACAGCAAATGCTGAAGTCTTTAAAGGAAATTTATACTTAGTACAAAAAAACTACCCTAAAGCCTACGCACAATATAAACTGGCCTTAAAGCGCAAAGCAAATTCAAAAAACGCATTAAACCGACTACTTCCCTTGTCCTGGAAGCTCAATCAATGGAACGAAGGTGTTAAATATCTGCAAAATATAGAAATAGAAGATGAGCAGCGTATTGAAAACCACACCTTAATGGCCGTATTTTTAACGCTGCTTAACAAACACGAGGCGGCCAAAGAGTATTTGCGTAAAGATACTAAGCAGGCAAATCGCTCTGAATCACTTGAAATCTCTCAGTTAAAAATATTAAACTCTTTAATGTTGCACGACTATAATCCCATAGAAGATGCCGCGGCCAATAGCTGTAGCGGTAAAGATGGTCTTTCTTGCTGGCTTTTAATATTTGCTCATAGCTGGGAAGATTCTTATCAAAAACTAACGACTGATGAGACCATCCACCAAAAAAACAAAGATCTTGTTGAAGAGTTAACCGGTCCAGGGCCAGTGCAGGAGATCAAAGAAGAAATACTCGTCGAGCAAAAACTTATCGAAGAACTAGACAATAATTTAATCATTTTAAAGTAACAGAAATATTGTTATATTGCTGTATATGGATCAGCAGCAAAACTATCAGGAATTACTAAGTAAAACTGTCGTTAATATTAATGGAGAAATACTTCCAGCGGCCAAGGCCAAGATTTCTATTTTTGACAGAGGCTTTCTCTATGGGGATTCCATCTATGAGGTTACCTATAGTGAAAATGGCTTTTTACTGTTTTTTGAAGAACATCTAGACAGGCTCTTTAATTCTGCTCAATTACTGGATATGCATATCTTCTTAAGCAAGACAGACATTATTAATGAGGTTTTACGAACATGTAAGGAATCCCAGCTAAAACAAGCCTATATTCGCATTATAATTACCAGAGGTGAAACGGCGCTAACACTGGATCCAAATGAATCATTTAAAAATAATCTTATTATTATCGTAAAGCCTAAACCCATTCACCCACAAAAATATTACACAAATGGTTTAGAGCTCTATATTCCTAAAATTATCAGAAATGACATTAAATCAGTTGATCCTAACGCTAAGTCAGGAAATTATTTAAATAATGTACTGGCGATGTCGGAGGCCAAAAAGGTAGGGGCCGATGATGCCCTTATGGTAAATCATAATAATGAAATTACCGAAGGTACTACTTTTAATATATGGTTTATAAAGAATAATATATTATACACTCCAGATCTTAAGAGCGGACTTCTAAAAGGTATAACCCGCCAAAAAGTGATTGAAATTTGTCGTGAAAACAATATCCCCTACAAAGTGACTACTATTACTCGTGAGGATATTGAACAAGCAGATGAGGCTTTTATTACCTCATCTACACGTGGAATTATGCCGGTAAAAAAAATAAACTCCAAAATTTTTGGAGAAACAATAAACGACTGGCCACTAACAAAAACCATTTCTCATTTATATTCAGATAAAATCAATCAAAATATGCTTTTGGCCAAGTTTAGCTATCTATGAAATTTTTTTTATTCTTCCTCTTATTTTTAAGTCAAACCAGCTATGCATATTTCTTCACCACTGGTACCTATGTTCCATTTTTTAACCGGGCCCAAACGAGCAACCAAGGGGCGCGACAAACATTTGATTACAACCCATACTTTTCTGGCGGTGTACATATCCCTTTGACACAACTGAATTATTTTTCTCCTGAACTCGGTTATAGTTTTTATTTGGAAAATGCGAAAAACACAAAAGTCGACGTCATTTTTCTGCACTACTCTTTTAGTTATTTTATAAGCTCACATATCGTCTTCCGCTATGGTTTTACAAATAATTGGTATCGACTAGTTGGCAAAGGAGGAACTGTAAGCTTAAGTAACGGGACAGGCACTACGACCTTTCCTTCTCCTTCAAAAACAGTCATCAGCTATTTTAGTACTTTAGATTTCGGTCTTGAATACATATATACAAACAAAAGATACTCTACCCGATTAGATTTTCAATCTATGGGGCCAAGTAATCTTTCGGAGTCTAGTTTTAATTATTTACTCACTTTTAACTGGTATTATTAAAAATGAAAAAGTTTATACTTAGCATTCTACTTTTTTTGCCACTAAGCTCATACAGCTGGACTCTAACTCCGCACACTGGTCGAGGCTTTCAGGATAACAATATCGATATTTTTATTGCAGACACAGACTGTTCGAATGCAGGATTCAGTACACAGCAATTAGTCACACTCTTAGGTGATGCCATAGAGGATTATTGGAATGCAGTGGATACCTCTTCACTTGCTTTACATAATAAAGGCATACGCTCTGATATTGATATTGCGACAGACACCCATGACACTGCCTTAGCAAAAGTTCCAAATAATAGTATATTGGCGGGTTGTAATGACAATCCGGACAATGGTTTTGATAATGGCAGTATTCTTGGCTCAACCCTTATGAGTTGTAATGGGGATAACTGTAAAGCGGTGTTTATTTTAAATGCGCATGCCAACTCTAATTTACCCAATAGGTCTGACGCTGACTTACGTGCTATCATCGCCCATGAAATAGGACATGCCTTTGGCCTGGGACATAGTGAGTATCAATACAACCTAATGTATTACAGTATTTCAGGTAAATATCAAAAATGGCTAGGAATGGATGATATACATGGGGTAAGTTATTTATATCCACATAAGGCAGAAGCTGAAATATTAGGAATTCCTATTTTTGGCCATTGTGCTCAGATAGACTTTAGGGACAATGAAAATAATTTTATAGCAAGCTTTCTTGCAGGTCTGCTACTATTTGCAGCAATTGCACTGGCCAAAAACCTATTTAATTATTCAAGACTTTAAGCTCTTTACCTTCAAAATTAAATATAACAACTTTGTCTTCATACTTAGTAGCAAGATTCACGGGACGCTTCCACATAGAATATAAGTTTTGCATAGTTTGAGCTGCGAATTGCATATCTAGATCAACGCCATAGTGTTGATGCTTTAACAATAACTCTTTTCTATTTTTAAAGTTAGCATCTTCAACTTCGATGATTGGACTACCAAAATTAGTTAACTGAGTGAGCAATTTTTGTTTAATTGCTTCAAAATCACGGTTATCTATTTCCATCCTTTGTGTTCTCGGATTGTATTTATAAGTGAATAATTGTTGTCTATTACAGAATTCGGGAGTCATAAACTCGTTGATAAAAGAAATATCGTTGTGAGTTTTTCTAATCTCAAAAATTTTCTCTTTACCAAGCTTGGCCCCAGTGTCCCAGTTTTCTTTGGCGTTCATGTCTGGGCACTCGTGATATTCCTTACCGAAGCGACCTGTATCCCAACGATACTCAATATCACGAAATAATTCTATACCTATTTTATAAGGATTGATATTACGCTTACTCATGGCCATTACACCGGCATGTTTACTGGCAAAATCAATAAACTCAGAAGGTTCCAGGGCATTATTGTTCATGATGGTAGAATGCCAATAGCTGGCCCAACCTTCGTTCATGATTTTAGTAATTCTTTGCGGGAGAAAATAGTAGGCTTCCTCTCTTAAGCAGGCCAATACATCTGCTTCCCACTCCTCCAAAGGAGCATTCTCAATAAGAAATTTTAAAATATCTCTTTCACCTTTGTAGATATTTTTTTCAGCGACAATTTCTTCTTCTTTTATCTCTACACTTTTTGTATCTTGCTTTTTTTTGGCACGCATGAAGGATTTCAAAGCTTGAGACCGATCGTCTACCATATAACCACCAGTTTCTTTTTCCTGATGGAACTTTTTCAGCTTTTCCGACCTACTCTGTAGAACTTCTGAGGTTTCGAATAATTGATTGATGTCTAATAGATTCTCTAAGGACAAAACACGGTCAATAAAAAGCTCTACTTTAGTCTGGCCATACTTTTCCATATAACGACGAATTTTAGATCCATGATTGGCCATCACATCCATCATTTTACGGTTTGTATTGGAAAACCACATATTATTTTTAAAGAAATCATTATGGCCATAAACATGGGCCATAACCAATTTTTGATCCAACCAGTTATTAACTTCTAATAAATAGGCATAACAAGGATCGGTATTAATCACCATCTCATATATCTTCTGAATACCGTAGCGATAGCCCTTAGAAAGTTGGTCATAGTCCATACCAAACTTCCAGTGAGGATAACGAATAGGGAACCCCCCCTGCGCAGCAAGAATATTTATGGTATCGTAATCGCACATCTCAAACACTTGATCGAAGTAATCTAGGCCATAGGAATCAGCGTAAGATTGAATCTCTTTTTGTAATTTAAGTAAGTCTCCGCTAATTTGTTTAGTTCGTAACATTATTTCCCTTTACCTAAAAACTCTTTAATAGAGTCTAGTATTGCATCCTTATCTTTTATCTTACTTAGGATGACACTATCATGTTCTGTTCCATACTTTTGACTAAGGTCTTTATAAAACTGGCCAGAGCCATATCGACTTTCTACTTGGCCATAACAAAACATATTTGAATTTGGTAAAATAAAATCATCCAATAGCTCTAAACAAACCTTCGTGTCATCAGCTGACCAGTTATCACCATCACTAAAATGAAATGGATAAATATTCCATTCATTAGGATTATAATCAGCTTCCACTATCTGCTTACATAATTTAAACGCGGATGATATAAGAGTCCCTCCACTTTCTCGAGTACGAAAAAATGTATCTTCATCTACTTCCTTGGCCGTAGCGTCGTGGATGATATAACGAATTTCAATGTCTTTGTACTGGCTCTTTAACCAGAGATTAATCCAGAAGCTTTCAGTTCGTACGATTTCCTTTTGCTCCTCTCCCATAGATCCAGAAACATCCATCATATAAATTACGACCGCTGAATTTTCCATTTCAATCTTGGTATCGGCCGCTCTAAATCGAAAATCCTTCCTAATGGGTACGACTTTTGGATTCATCGGATCATAAGTCCCCATAGACATTTGCCTTTTCAAGGCTTCACGATAGGTTCTTTTTAAGTGTTTTAATGAGTCAGGCCCGGTACTACCAATAGAAGTATACTTATCAACAGTTGATGAAAGCTGTTGTTTACCTTTTGGCTCTATGTTAGGAAGTTCAAGTTCTTCACCTAAAATCTTAGCGAGATCATCAACTCCCATTTCGACTTCAAGTTCTTTATTACCCTCACCTTGTCCGGCTTCACCTTGTCCTGGTTCACCCTCTCCTGGTTGACCGTCAACAGGGTCTCCCTGTTCACCTTGTCCCTGGCCAGTGCCACCTTCAGACTTATCCCCAAATTTAAAACGAGGAATATCAATGCTTGGCATAGGAACTTTAAATTGGTCATTGCCTTTAGGGATAATTTGCTGACCTTGAGATACATACTTTCTCAGGTTATCTCTAATTTTCCCTTTAACAATTTTTCTAAAGCGAGCATGGTCTCTTTTTATTGGATGATCCACCATCCCTCCTCGTTTTTAGAACTATGATTTTATAGAATCACCCTTGGCAAAAATACTAGAAACATAGTTCAAAGTATCAGTTGCACAGATTTCACAATATCCAAACTTTTCAATCAGCCTGGACTTAACAACATCAATCTTTTGCTGAGTTTGTTTATCTACGACATTGGAAATAATAGTGGTCAGTTTAATCGAATCTTTCTGATCTTCAAACAGCTTTAACTCTAGTGCTCGGTGAAGAGTCTCATTCATCTTATAATCAAATTGCTTTCCTTCAATGGCCAAAGCACCAATGAAATGCATAATCTCTCTTCTGAAATCATCTTTAATGGCTTCAGAAATATCAATCTTTTCTTCAATTGAACGCATAAATCTTTCATCAGCATCTTCAAGTTTACCAGAATATTTATTACGCAATTTCTCCTTTTGCGTGTAGGCCTTCACGTGATCGATATAATTTGCACATAAAGTTTCAATCGCTGTTTCATCGACACTGATCGCCTTTTGGACATCATTTTTTACAATGTCTTCATATTCCTGTCTCGCGACTGCCAATTGTTCTCTAAATGTTTCCAATTGATCTTGAGAACTGATTAAACCATGGTGTTTAAGGCCAGATTCAAGTTCATTAAAAACCATGAATGGATTTAAACAACCGACATGAGAATTTTTTACCAGGGCATTGGAAATTTTATCTTGAATATATCTTGGTGAAATACCATCCAACCCTTCTCTTACCGCTTCTTTTCTCAGTTCTTTAACATTATCTTCATTGTATCCAGGTAATGTTTTACCATTGAATAGTTTTAACTTTTGCAATTTAGTTAAATCCGCTTTCTTAGGCTCTTCAAGTCGGGTAAGAATCGCCCATAAGCTGGCCATTTCTAGCGTATGAGGTGCGATATGCATATGTGGAATTGTCGTTTCATTAAAATCTTTTTTATAGATTCTCACTTCTTGATCTAGACGCGTAATATAAGGAACATCAATCTTAACCGTTCTATCTCTTAAGGCTTCCATGAATTCGTTTGATTGTAACTTTCTAAACTCTGGCTCATTGGTGTGTCCCAAGATGATTTCATCGATATCTGTTTGAGCGAATTTTTTAGGCTTAATAGATTGTTCCTGAGAGGCCCCGAGTAAATCATATAAGAAAGCAACATCAAGTTTTAACATCTCGATAAATTCAACTATCCCACGATTGGCAATATTGAACTCTCCATCAAAGTTAAAAGCTCTTGGATCTGAATCTGATCCATACAAGGCAATTTTTCTATAATTGATATCACCTGTTAATTCTGTACTATCTTGATTTTTTTCATCTTTTGGCTGGAATGTTCCAATTCCAATACGATCCTTTTCTGAGAGGATCAGACGTTTTACACGTACATATTGCATAACTTTATTCCAATCACCATCATGTTGCTTCATAAACTCAGAAACAATAAAACGACAGGCAGGATTTACTTCCCCCTTAATTTTAATATTGTAAGGAGAATCTATATTTTTATTAAGCTCTTCTATGAACTTGGCGCGAACTTCCAGTGGAATTAACTTTAATGGCTCCTCGTGCATTGGACTAGGAAAGTGATTCATCCCACCCAAAATTTCTGTTACTTCATCTGTTTTCCATTCATAAGTATAAAGTGCCCCTTCATCCGTTTTCGAATAGTGTTCTAAGCCCTTTTTAAGCAATCTTGAAATTGAGGATTTAGCTGAACCTACTGGCCCGTGCAGCAATAAAACCCTTTTTTCTGTTCCGTATCCTCTGGCCGCAGACTTGAAGAAGTTTACCAATTTCATAAGATGAACATCAATTCCGAAGATAGCATCCTTTCCATTTTCAATTGGGTCATCAAAAAAATGATAACGAGTAATCTCTTTTTTATATTCAGTATAAGTAGAAGTTCCATAAGACATGATCATATCGTGTACTCGTTGAAAAGCATTTCTACAAATTTGAGGATTTTTTGTTACAAGATCAATGTATTCTTGAAAACTTCCTTCCCAATGTAAATGTGAAAAATCTTTTTTCGAGTAATTTTTTTCGATAAAATTTTGGATGTCTATGCTCATATATTTCCTCCGGAAAACTAGGTGCCACATATAAAAATGGCCTTACATGGCCACAATTTATTTTACACTATGGAAACATGTAAAATAAAGGTATTTAAGCAATTTGCATGTATTTTTTACTTAACTTCATTTGTCTACTTATGTTCTTCAGTTTTATATTTTCTTTTTGTTTATTCAAATATCAGTTATAATAAATTGCTGGCAACCCCCTTTATTGGAGTTAAATTGATGGGTATTATTTCCTTAGGTAAAACTGATATTGGAAAAAAACGTAAAACCAACCAAGATTCTATTTGCGTTATTCCTGAGCACAAACTGTTTGTCGTTGCAGATGGAATGGGTGGGCATAACGGCGGCGATATAGCTTCTCAAATGTCTGTAGAGCTATTCAGTGAAGCCCTTAACAGTCCTTACGATACTGAAGATATCCCCCAGTTTCTTAACGATACTATTATCAATATAAACGAGGCCATATACCTACATGGAAAAGAAAACAAAGAACTCGAAGGTATGGGAACTACCATCAGCGGAGTTATGTTTAGTGATAAATTTGCCAATATAGCAAATATTGGCGATTCGCGAGTTTATATGCTTTTAGATGGAATGATCTTTCAATTAACTAGAGATCACTCACTAGTGCAAGAAAAACTTAACTTGAATATTTATGACCGACAAGGCGCTAAAAATGACCCTCAAAAAAATGTGCTTATCCGTACATTGGGCTTTGAACCCAAAGTAAATGTCGATATTTTTAAATTTCGTTTAATAAAAAATGCAATTTTTATGGTTTGCTCAGATGGTCTACATGGAAAAGTTTGTGATCATGACATTTTAAAAATTATGCAAGTAAATATTCCGGACACCTCCAAGGTTACTCAACAACAAGTTAATAATGCTGTTAATCATTTAATTCAGCAAGCGAATTATAATGGTGGACAGGATAATATATCCGTGATTATTGCTGCAGTAAATTAGCTCAGAGCAATAACTCCTCACATATACTTATATATCTAAAACAAACAATATTAATGATTTGCATTATTATTTAGCTCAATTTACAATTATTGGTACAAATTAAGCACGGAGACAAATCTTGGATAAGAACTATACGATTATGATTATTCCCGAACAGGATAAGGGAGTTCGTTCTTTCAAATTACCAGCGGTGCTGGTTAGATCCATCGCTTTCGTTGTCGTTTTACTAACGATCCTCTTCACCATAGTCATTTACGATTACTGGAAGATCTTACAGCAGATATCTGAGAACAAACATTTAAATCTGGAAAACAGACAACTGCGAGAGCAAATACAACTTTTTCAAATGAAAATTAATTCACTAACAGATGATTTTCAACGCATCAAAACATTTGAAAATAAATTGCGAATCATCACAGGATTGGAAGATGTGACCAGCACCAAGGCCATCATCCCTGTAAGTGAAGATAAAAAAGAAATGATGATGGACGATCATGGATCAAACGAGATTAGGTCTACGGTTCCTGAAGAAAGCTCAGTAGAGTTAGACATTCCGATCATGGAGCATTTTCAAAACATTGACCAACGCCCCGGATTTCAGCAGTTGAAAACTCTTTACGAACAAAAGATTGCTGCTAATTTTGGACTGACTGAAAAGTACAAAATTACCCAAAAGTTTTCTGATTTAATCAAGAAAAGTTTTGAACTTGCCGGAGAATACTCGCATTTTGATTTTCGCTATAAAAAAATAAAAGAGGTTGCGTCCAACCTAGAGGAAAAAATACATCATCTAGACCAATACCTTCTGGACAAAGAATCCATCTTAAGATCAACCCCAACCATTTTACCAACAAAAGGTTGGCTCACCAGTTATTTTGGCCACCGTATCAGCCCTACTGCAGGTGTTCGAAAAATGCATGAAGGTCTCGATGTAGGTGCCAACTATGGTACCTCAATTGTGGCCCCTGCTGATGGGATTGTGACTTTTGCTGGTAACAAAGCAGGCTTTGGTCTTTTTGTGCAAGTTGATCACGGATATGGTATAGAAACAATTTATGCCCATTCACAAAAAATTCTTACCAAAAATGGTGCGAAAGTTAAACGTGGTGATTTATTAGCTAGAGTTGGAAGTTCTGGTTACTCAACAGGTCCCCATTTACATTACGAAGTTAGGGTTAATGGAATTGCGGTGGACCCGTTGTATTTTATTTTAGATTAAATCAATTTGGAGTGAATATATGTTAAACGTGCTAAAAAAAGTTTTTGGAACTAAACAAGATCGAGACATTAAGGCCCTTAGGCCCATGCTTGATCAAATTAATAGTCTCGAACATGAAATGCAGAAATTGGATGATGAAACTTTGAAGGCGCAAACCCAAAAGTTTCGTGAGGCGCTCAAAAATGGAGCTACTATTTATGACATCCTACCAGAAGCATTTGCGACCGTAAGAGAAGCAGGTAAAAGAGTCCTTGGCATGCGCCTCTATGATGTGCAGATTATTGGTGGCCTGGTACTAAGTGAGGGCAAAATTGCCGAGATGAAAACCGGAGAGGGGAAAACAATCACTGCGGCCCTGCCACTCTATATACATGGCCTGACTCAAAAAGGCGCCCATCTTGTTACCGTGAACGATTATCTTGCCTCTCGTGATGCAAAAGAAATGGGAATGCTTTATGAATGGTTAGGCCTTACTGTTGGCTGTATTGTTCACGACATGGATGATGAAGATCGTAAAGAAGCTTATGCTTGTGATATTACTTATGGGACCAACAATGAGTTTGCTTTCGATTATCTAAGAGATAATATGAAATTTGATCTAGATGATTATGTGCAAAGGGAGCACAACTACTGTATTGTAGATGAGGTTGATTCCATTTTAATCGACGAAGCAAGAACTCCTCTATTGATTTCAGGTCCATCTGAAGGGAATTCTGATCTTTACGTATCCATGAACAAAATCATTCCTCAACTAGAAAAAGATACACATTATACAGTGGAAGAGAAGTCACATACAGCGGTATTAACAGATGATGGTGTTGTAAAAGTGCAAGAAATACTTCGTATTGAAAATTTATTTGATGTGCAAAACATGGAAAAGCTACATCATATAAACCAAGCTTTACGTGCTCATACCCTTTTCCACCTGGATAAAGAATATGTCGTTAAAGACGGTAAAGTTATTATCGTCGATGAGTTTACCGGTCGTCTGAAAGAAGGAAGCCGTTGGTCTGATGGTCTTCACCAAGCGATTGAAGCAAAAGAAGGTGTAAAGATAAAATCAGAGAACCAAACACTGGCCTCAATCACCTTTCAAAACTATTTTAAGTTATATAACAGACTGTCAGGGATGACTGGTACTGCCGATACGGAAGCTGAAGAATTTAATAAAATTTACAACCTGGAAGTTGTCGTTATACCTACCAACCTTCCTATTGCAAGAGATGACCAATCAGATGTTATCTATGCTAATAAACAGGGTAAATATAAAGCAGTGGCTGATCTTATTAATGAATGTCATAGTAGAAATCAACCAGTACTGGTTGGAACGATTGCCATTGAAGAGTCAGAGATTATATCAAACTATTTAAATCAACTCGGCATCAAACATGAAGTCCTCAATGCCAAACAGCACGCCAGAGAAGCAGAAATTGTGGCCAATGCAGGTCAACCGGGTGCAGTAACCATCGCGACCAACATGGCGGGACGAGGGACTGATATAAAACTGACCGATGAAACAAAAAAGGCTGGCGGACTTTATATCATCGGAACAGAGAGACACGACTCCCGAAGAATTGATAACCAGCTTAGAGGTCGTTCTGGCCGACAAGGTGATCCAGGAGCATCGAAATTCTTTCTTTCACTGGAAGATGATCTTATGAGAATTTTCGGTTCCGATAAGGTAAAAGGTATTATGGAGCGCATGGGACTGAAAGAAGATGAGCCCATTGAAGCAAAGATACTTTCAAATCAGATTGCCAAAGCTCAAAAAAGAGTTGAAGGACATAACTTTGACATTAGAAAGCATTTACTGGACTTCGATAACGTGATGAATGAACAACGAAAAGTTATCTATCGTTTGAGAAGAGAAATACTTAATGACGATGGCAATAGAGAACTTATCGATGAGATGATTGAAGATATTTCCCATGCTTTAATGGAAATGAATCGCCCTGAAGATAGTAAAGCACCATTAAATGAGTGGAACTGGGATAATATTAATAAAGGTTTTCACAATATTTTTGGGGCAGAAAAGCAATTAAATGTTAATGAATGCTCAGACAACTTTCATTCAGATCTGGCCAAATACATAAACTATACGGCCAAAGAAATACTAGATCAGAAATTTTCTCAGTACGATGATTACCAAGTAAAAGTAACCATGCGTGAAGTTCTTCTTTCAACTTTTGATCAGTTCTGGAAAGATCATTTACTTAATATGGATCACCTGAAAGAAGGGATCAATCTACGCTCCTATGGACAAAAAGATCCACTCGTAGAATATAAAAGAGAAGCTTTTTACCTATACGAACAAATGAAAGAAGAAGTGCGAAGAGCAGTTGTAGAAAGAATATTCAATGTAAGACTTTATACTGAAGCCGAAATTGAGGAAATCAAGCAACAACAGCAGGCAGCACTTGAAGCTCAGCTTGAAGCACACCGTAGAGCACAGGAAGAGGCTGAAAGAGCTGCTGAAGCAAAAAATCAGCCTGTGCAGCGTAAAACAGTAAAGGTAGGGAGAAATGACCCATGCCCTTGTGGTTCAGGTAAAAAGTTCAAACATTGTCATGGAGCTTAACTAACAGAGGATATTTCACTTGAGTAACAACGACGAAGATGAAATTACTAAAATTGAAGACCTCAAAGACATAGTACTCGAAGAGGATGAAGATTTTACTGACCTAGATTCTATGGCCGAAAACATGGGGCTAGCATCTGATAGCGAAGACAAAACTCAAGTGGTATCCCTTTCCGACCTTGATGGCTTTCCAGAGGTTCCAGAAGACTTCCCTTCCACACAGTCAAGTGATGAAACTGAGGATGAGTTATTAACTAGCTCAGATAATAATTTTGACTCTTATGATGGTGATGATCAAAATAGCGAAGTCGAAAACCATGAAGACGACTTTGGGCAATTTGATAGTTTCGACTCAGGTACAAGTACTGATCTTGTAAATGGCTTCTTCACAGAAGAGTCATCACAACAAGAATTACCCAATGATTCTGATGAGCAAGAGGAGTTGGGAAGTATTGAAACGCCATCAGCTATTGTTCAAGAAGAGGTTTTGCAAACTCCTGAGAGAACTGATGAACTATCTACCAGTTCATCCCTCGTTCCTGAAGCTAGTTTAAATATTATTAGCGAAACAACAGAAGCAGCGTCAGAAAACAAAACCCCTATTGAACCCCAAAAAATAACTGAAACAAATAGTACTGAGAATTTTAATGAAGTTGAGCAATTTGCGACAGATATGAGTTTTGGTGACTTTGCTGCTGAGGGAAATCCCCCTTTTAGTATCATTATAAAAAATGCAAAGTATTATGAGGATGTCGATAGTATTTGTGAAATATTATTAGAGTCAAAAGTTGTCGATGAACAAAATCTTACTCAATTAAAGCAAAAATTAGAACAATCCCAACTACTCATCCCACGCTTGAGTGAATATGCGGCCATTATTCTATGCCACAAGCTCAGGGCCTTTGATATAGAAATACTTATGGGACTAACAGAGGAAATCAACCCGCCTAAAAGCTATCAAAGTAATGACAAGGGACTAACCAATAAAAATACATTTTATGCAAATAAAAAATCTCATCACAACTTTAATCAACAATATATTGAACAAGATGTATTGGTTAGTACTTTGGATAAAATAGAAGGTCATATCATAAGGGATTATCTGGGAGTCATCACTTCCGTTAAGAATGTTCCTCAACAAGAAATTTTTAATGCAGAGTTAGAAGATCAGATTATAAACAATCTTGATCATGAAGAAAAGACACAGATAGAAGCGATGCGATTGGAAAGAGAAAATCATATCGCGGCAAAATCAGAATACCACGATATGGCACATTTTTTAGCAACTCACCCGGATATGAACAAAAAGCATAAAGGCTTAACTCATATTTATAATGACTTAATTAATGATCTTATGCTTGAAGCAAAAAGCAAGTCAGCTAATGGGATTGTCGGTGTCAATTTCTCCATCAATCCCATCGGAATGGATAACTATCTTAGAGGCCAATCTATTTATCAAATATTATGCTCAGGAAATATGGTATGGCTGGAAAAGAACTAACTCCAGAACAACAAGTTTATGACATTATAATCATTGGAGGCGGTATTGTTGGTGCCGGTCTTTTTCGTGAACAAGCCTTACATGGAGTCAAATCACTTATTCTAGAACAAGCAGATTTTAATTCACAAACATCACAAGGGAGTTCAAAAATGCTTCATGGTGGAATTCGCTATTTAGAGAATATGGATTTTGGCCTGGTTTTTGAGGCCCTCAAAGAAAAAAATCTTTGGTTAAAACTGACTCCACACCTGACAAAAGAAATCCCTTTTCATCTGCCAGTTTATAAAGAAAGTAAATGGCCTGTCTTTTTTTTAAGAATTGGCCTATTCATATATGACCTGCTTTCCTTTTTTAAAAACTCTCCTCATAAGATTTTCAATAAAAAACAGTGCTTAAAGCGTTTACATGGTTTAAAACAAGAAAACCTAAAGGGTTGTGGCCTTTATTATGACGGAGTGGTTGATGATGCCAAGCTAGGGCTAGAATGCATCTATGACGGTCTCAATAACCCCAACTGTAATGCGCTAAATTATAAAAAAGTCACCAACATACAGAATGTCGCTGATAAAGATTATATTGTGTCCTACCAAGATATGCTTACTGGTGAGCAAAGTACAGCAAGCTCAAAGTTTGTTATATTTGCAACAGGCCCATTTACTGACCAGGTAATGAGCGATCTTAATATTCCATGGCAACCAGTTGTGCTGCCTTCCAAAGGAACGCATTTGTGGATTAAAGAGGATGCACTACCTATAAAAGAGGCCATGGTATTACAAACGAAAGATGGGAGAATTATTTTCGTTATACCGCAAAGAAACGCGATCCTAGTGGGAACAACTGAAATCCCCTTAGGAAAAGATGAAAAGATACTCAATATCAAACCTAGTGCTGCAGAAATCCAATATCTATTAACTGTGTTAAATGAATATTTTCCTAATGCAAACGTAAGTGAGCAGCATATTATCTCAAGTTTTGCAGCTGTACGCCCCTTAATAAGAAGCCGTGAATCTAGCGCTAAAACTTCTAGACATCACAAGATTTTCAATCCACAAAATAATATGTATGTACTCGTGGGCGGTAAATATACCACCTTTAGAAAGATGGCAGAGGACTTAAATAAGATTATCTTTAAAAAGATGGGAATTAAGCATAATCCGAAACTAACACTTAAAACATTAAAAACAACTTCTATTGTGACAAATCCTTTTAATCAAAAAGTTTCAAAAGAAGATATAGAGCAAATTCTTAAAAATGAACATGTCAAAACTAGAGAAGACCTACTCAACAGAAGACTGTCACTGCCTAACTTAAAGCATCTAAACGACGAAGAAATCACAGAATACATAGACTCTTTGGATTTAAAATCTATAAGAGAACCCAGCTAGAAGTCGAGGTCCCACTCTCGTTTTTGTCCACTTGACGTTTAGAGAATCGGCAGCGTAGGTATCGCCTCGCAAATCATAGGAAAATAGTAATCTTGCCCCATAACCTCCTCCGGTATAATATTTAAACCCAAGCCCAAAGCTATTTTTCAGAACAGAAGCATCGAGGCTGGTATCGATCGGTGTAGCAGCTTCATCTCCACTGCTATAAGTTGAATTCGTACTACCTAAAGAAAAAGTATAATTTAAATAAGTAATTACTTTGTAAGTATTGGAAGGTGCTGCAAAAGGATACATATTAACACCAATGCCAAACTCACTACTTTTCTCATTCACATATGTCCCCATATGAGACATGACGGCCTGACGGTCAACGGTAAAGCTACCTTGAAAAGACAGATTACTATACCAACCCGTATCTTGTGGAAAGTACCACTCTCCCCCTATTTGCAAAAATAAATTACTTACGTCCTGGATGTATTCGTCACCGTTATTATCTGGAAAGGCTTTTTCAGAATGAGAGGAATAGTGAACCAGTCCATAGATTTCCTTATTACGATGAGCAATACTTGTCACCATAACTGGCCCCTGATCGAAAGACTCGCCACTTGCCCGCACTGGTGCATTAGCATCTATATCGTCAGCTCCTTCGGCCAATGGAATTCCCAAGTCTCTAGGATCCTTCGGAGTCACCGAAGTATCGTCTTCAACCAGCATTCTTGACTCATCCTTAGTGATTTTAACTGCAGGGGTAATTTTTAATTTCATTACCTGATCTTTACGTAAGAAATCATTATTAACTTTGCGATAAATGGACCATACAGATCGAGTTGGTGATAATTTAATACAAACACCACGACCAACAACACCTGAACTAACAAAAAACTTTGCATGATCGCCTTTGGCCAGACCATCTTCCAGCCCCCTGTTAATAAGAATGGTCTTTTGAGTCTCAGAGGTACCCACAATTCTTAAAGTGAGTTTTTCATCAACTTCCAAGGCAAGTGATAACTGGGGAAAAATGATTAACAAAAATACTAAAAATTTCATAAATATATCCTAAAAAAACTTACTTAAACCTATACTTACTTTGGCCTCTTGATAGGAGCTACGATCAGGCAAAATACCATTTTTAAAAGCTTTATATATCCTATCAACATGTATTGTTTCATAATTTCCAATTAAACGAACTCCAAAGCCATTATTAAAGTTATACTTTAATCCGACACGTAATCCCGGGAAAGAGGAGACTTGGTAGGTCCCCTGTTCAGAATAAGTATTATTGAGTAATCGTGCATATCCCAGGCGTACATGGGTTCCAAAGTATAGAATCGTATCCTCAATAGTATTCATTCTTTTAAAAGGATAATAATTGAGATGAAGGCCAATACTGGTTTCTTCAATAATAGCATTTAGCTTGCCCGTAAAGAACCCATCATTGGCCCTTCTTAAACTAAGCTCTGCAGTGATCACTTCTAAACGTTTAAATTCTTGATGAGGATATCCCTCAACAGAAGCTTCATAGTCATTGCGAATAGATTGGTTAGTCACACTATCTTTAGCATTTTCATTATTAAGAACATTTAAGCCTGTAGAAAAAAATAGCTGAAATTTAAATGGAAAATTAGTTAATGCACGCCTTCTATCTTTTTCGTATACAATAGTCATCTGATTCAGAATATCGCTCACTTCCTCATCACTATAATCCTCTGACCAACGTCCACCTTTTTGCTTAAGTTTGCGATAAAATTCTTCTTTTTTAAGATCTTCTTTTGCCCTTTGTTGATTTTTAATCTCACGGAGACCATAAGTAGAATCTCGCAGGCCAATATCTTCAATTTTTGTATAGGCGGCCCTGCCATAAAATTGTTCTGGCTCATAATTAGGGTCATTATACTTTTCCAAAAAGGCCATCACCATTTTTTCAAAGGTACGATAACGACGACGATCAGCAAATTGTTCAGCATGTGGACCTTGATAAACTCCCTGTATATAGAGTTTGTCATCACCCATTTTCTCTTGCCACTTGGACACATCAATTAACTTACCATCATTATCAAAATGCTTTTCTTTTTTGTGGCCAGCACCTACAACAATATAGTCTTGGTCTTTACGGGCCAGATCATCACCTTCAAGCATAAAGTCTTCAACTTCTTGCTCTGGATCTTTGTTGGTAACCAAGTCCATACGCGAGAGCTCTAACTTCTGGCGTCCTTGTAATAATGCCGTTTCTGAAAGTAATAAAAAGCTCTTTCGCCTGGTTATCGCACTAGGGTAAAATACTTTATAGGCAATCCAGATGGACTCTCGGTCCATCAACTTGATGACTTTAAGTTTGGCCACCGGCCTATAAATAAACTTATCGTCACCCACCTGTTTTTTTTCTATGAGAAAACCAAAATCATCTTTGCCGATATTTTCGACCTGACCTCGATTCAATGTAAGAGTACGACCACTAGTGGAAACGCTGGTTAGCTCGACCATACTATCGTCGTATCCGAAGCTATACGGTATAATAAACCAGATCAATAAAGATAATGCCTTACAATAACGGGTCATCCATGGCCTTTGTAATTTAACATACTTATATTTTATACTTTGAGCGTCATTTGAAAAGCTTTTTAAGTCATCGCCTTTACCAATATCTAGAATCAATTTATGACGCAAGACTTAATAGACAAGTATTGAATTTTTATGAAATATCAATTATATATGTGCTTAAACTATTAGAGAGGTGCCTTATGGCCAAACGCAGAAAAGAGAAAAAAATCTACACATATGAATGTTCACTAACCGGTGAAAGCTATAAAGTAACAGCAAAGGCGGAGCATCCGGATGAATTAATGAGTGTGCGTGCCTGGTATGAGATGCACCCAGAACACGATGATAGACCTGAAGATATTAAAAAGCGTCTAGGCGAATTACAAACTCAAGAAACTCAAGAATAATTTAAAATTTATAAAAAAAGGAAACACTCATGGAAACTAGAGATGTTATTATTGTTGGCTCAGGACCTGCGGGTTACACTGCTGCACTTTACGCAAGTCGTGCCGATCTTAAACCTCTTGTCATTATGGGGCACGAACCAGGTGGTCAATTAACAACAACAACTGACGTTGAGAACTTTCCAGGTTTTCCAGATGGTGTTATGGGCCCTGAGCTTATGCAGAAAATGAAAGCACAAGCCGAACGCTTTGGTACTGAATTTCTTACCTCTCAAGTTACTGAAGTAGACCTATCTAAACGTCCTTTTAAAGTTAGCTGTGAAAACAAACAAGAATATGTAGCACAGACACTTATCATATCCACTGGAGCCTCGGCCAAATATTTAGGGATTCCTAATGAAAAAGAACTTATTGGTAAAGGTGTTTCTGCTTGTGCCACTTGCGACGGATTTTTCTATCGTGATCAGATTGTTCATGTAGTTGGTGGCGGTGACACGGCCATGGAAGAGGCCATGTTTTTAAGTAAGTTTGCTAAAAAAGTTACGATTGTACATAGAAGAGATACTCTACGTGCTTCCAAGCCTATGCAACAAAGAGTTTTTGATAACCCTAAGATTGAAGTGTTGTGGGATCACTCGGTTTCTGAAATTCTTTTTGATAATACAGGTGTCACTGGCATCAGGGTAAAGAACACTAAGACAGGTGAAGAAACTGACAGAGAAACGAATGGTCTTTTCATGGGAATTGGACACTCTCCTAACACCAAATTTCTAGCTGATCAAATAGAATTGGATTCTCATGGCTTTATTATAACCAGAGATGGACACCCAGATACAAATGTAGCAGGTGTCTTTGCTTGTGGTGACGTACAAGATAGCTATTACCGACAGGCCATTTCAGCTGCAGGTAGTGGTTGTATGGCCGCAATCCGAGCAGAAAGATTCTTAGAAGAAAACGGAAAAGCCTAGCATTTTTTCAACAGAGTTTTTAAGTCAGAATTTTTTACCTCTTTACGTAAATAGTGTATGGTAACTAGCTATTTTTACGCGAGTTAAAACTTATCTTTTTGATTGATTGACAATTAGTTTGATTCACGAAAAAATTGAGATGTAAGCAAGGATGCTTACCTAAATCATTTGCCAAGGAAGGAAAATGAATTCAATTTTTAATTATCAAACACTGAATGTTGAATTAATCAAAGAGACCCGTACCCTCTTTATTGAGCTCGACCAAGGCGCTCATAACTACCTAAATATGGAGACATTGTTTGAACTCGAATCGTTACTAGCATGGAGTAGTGGAAGGGTTGAAATTAATAGTATATTTATAAGCTCAACCAGCGAATATTTTTCGCACGGATACAACAAAAACGTTTTAAGTAAGTACAAACTAGAACTCTTACAAAAATTCACCTCTAAATTACAAAAAATAAATCAGGCCATTATGTTATTACCTCAAACGGTAATTATCGACCTGCAAATGGGAACCGAAAATATTGCCAGTGAGCTGGCCACGGCCTGTGATATCAGAATCGCCCATAGGGCCTGTAAAATAAACTTTAATCATGCTAAATTAGGAATGATTCCCTGTTCAGGGGGGCTTGCACAACTATCTCACACGATTGGACATGCCCATGCTAAAAATTGGCTCT
>JBFEUX010000221.1:0-4666 GCA_041547255.1 Bacteriovoracaceae bacterium | reverse complement strand
CACCATAGAAAGAGATAATTATACAAATTATCATAATACTTTAAGATAAAACCAAGAAAAATTTCTTATCAGGAGGAAGAATGAAAGAATTAGACCAAGATAACTTAGATCAAATTCTTAAAGAAAATAAAAAAGTAATAGTGCAGTATGGTGCAAGCTGGTGTGGTGCCTGTCGTCTTATCAAGCCACAATTTACTGCCCTTGAAAAAGAGTATCAGGATATTGCCTTCTATTATGTTGATGCTGAAGAGTTTCCCAACTCCCGCAATTTTGCAAAAATAGAAAATCTTCCCACCTTCGCGGGTTTTGTAGATGAAAAATTGGTAAAGCAGGCCATGGGTGGCAGAATTGAAAAGGTAAAGGAAATTTTAGATGAAATTACCAATCATTAAAAACCTTGTAGAATTTATTGAAAAAAATGATGAAGACTACATCATTGAAGCCTTGGAGGTATTGGAGCATGTTGGACAAGCCAAAGGCCTCAAAGATGAAGAGATCGAAGTTATTGGAGAACTCATATCTAATATGTACGGTTCGCTAGAGGTGAGTAAGCAAATCAAGGCTGGTACCCCTGCCAAAGATGCTTTAAATGCTTTTATGAAAAGAGTTCTGGGATCGATAGGCCGTTAATTTTCCCACCTCTTTTCCTTCCTGCTATTTACCGTTATTATCTTAAGTATGAAGTTTTTCATCATCCTGATTTTTATTTTTTCTAGTATACCTGCCAACGCCAATCGTTTCAGTGTTCAAACATACAAAGGTAAAGCTTTAGTTAACGGTGAGAAACTGACAAAGAGCTTCCCCTTGCAAATTGGTGATAGCTTAGAGATCAGAGGCGAGAATTCTTACATCATCATTAAAAACATGAATAATTCAACCTTTATGATTAAAGACGGAAAAATAAAACTGCTAAAATTCGATAGACAAGAATTTATAATTCAGCTGGAAACTGGTAAGTTCTTTCTTGCGTTACATAAGTTACAAAAAGAACAAAAATTAAAAGTACAAACCTCAAACTCTTTATTCAGCATAGAAAATGCCCATACAAAATTAATGATCTATGCCCGCAATAATTATGATTATCTTTGCGTAGGAGATGGTAATGTTTTTGCGAAAAAAATATCTGAAATGGAAGAATTTAATGTAGGGGCCGAAGAAGATATCTTTGTTTACTATAGCGATAAGAAGAAAAGTAAAAAGGCAGCAAATCTAAAGATGTATAAAAGAATGTCAGAGGGTTTCAGTCTTATAAAATTTCCAATAGAAAACAGACTGTTAAAATAAGCTCGAGCTTAAAATTGACATAAAGTTAACATAAAACTGGCAACCATTAAGAGTTAAGTACATAAACTAATATCAGGAAATAAGAAAAGATTATTTTCCTAAAATGCACTCTCTTGGTTGGCAAATTTTATGAACTAATTTTTCCATCCTTTTCTCACCCCTTTTTACACATACTTTTTTCTTCTCTAATCTTCCCCGCCCATCAAGAGAGTGCAAATTATTAGCTTGATAGCATAATATAGCCACTATACCGCGCTAAGCACCTAGAATTACATCTATTTAAAAATATATTTTTTACTCAAGAAATTTAATAGAAAGCCGTAAAGCTTTCCAAAGGTGGGCTTATGACAAATTTATTAAAATTTTTTAGTTTTTTTATTATGGTAATTTTAGTTTCTTGTTCTAGTGGACAAAGTCTAAAAGAGGAAAACGCTATAGACTCAGCTGATGAAAGCGTAGCTCTAGAAGATGAAAACCAGTATGAAGAGGAAGATTCTATTTACGAAGAACAATATACGGATGACACGATTGAGCAAGCGCCAGAAGAAGTGGCCAGTGCTCCAGAAATGGAATCTCAACCAGCTGAAGAAACATCTTCATTAGAGGCAAGCTCTGATCCAATGCTTTCAGAAGAACCTACTGCTGCTGTAGCTGTAGCAGGTAATATTATCAATTACGAAGTGAAAAAAACTGAAACCATGATGCTAATCGCTTTCAATCTTTATGGTGATTACGAACAATGGAGAAAAATAAAAGAATTAAACCCTGAAGTTAGTCCGTACAAAAGCTTACAAGCAGGACAAGTTATCAAAGTGGTTGAGCCTACTGAGAAGTTTGTTTGGGCACCTAGTGGGAATCCTTACCTAATCAAAAGAAATGATACTCTAAGCAGTATTTCAAGTGAGTTGTATCAGACTCCAAACCATTGGAAAGACTTATATCATCACAATCAACCGCTTATTAAAGATCCTAATAAGATCTTTGCGGGATTTACTATTTACTACTTAGATGTAACTGAATACAACAGACAACCTGCTAATAATTAATCTATTGAATCAATTGATAAGTCAGGGACTGGAAACATTCCTTTTACTTCAGGAACTGGCTTATCACAAAGCACTGCTTCAACCACAGCAACTAATTCATCCGTAACAACTGGTTTCGTTAGGTAGGCAATGGCCCCCAGGGTTTTGGCCATCTTAATAACGACTCTGTCTGAATCTGCACTGATCACAATTATTTTAATATTAGCACTCAAAGGGTCTTCTTTTAGCTTGGAAATAAGCTCCATCCCATCTAAGCCTGGCATATTTAAGTCTGTTATCAGTAAATCAATTTTATCTTCCTCACCCACAATTGATCTGGCGACAGCATCCCAAGCCTCGACACTGGATTCAAAGAGAACCAGATTATTATAACCAGCTTTTTTAAGCTTACTCTGAATAACAGCACGAGCAAATTCGCTATCATCGACTATATATAACCTTTTTGCGTAAATATCGTGCATGTACTCCCCTTCAAAAATTTTATTAGCCTCTCTATTATACTCAATGCTGTCTTTAAAATAACCTTCTATTTTATGATTTTTTATAAATCTATTGGTTTGCTAACCCATGATTATCTTGATATCTAAAAAAAATGACTAAACAAGACGGGAAAAAACCTACGGCCATTGATGTTGATAAAATTGATTTAGAAGAAATGAAAGAGCGTACCACTGACTTACCGGGGCTCATCGAATATGCCCATTCACTTGGTGGCTTTTCCATTGTTCCCACCAAAGAAGGAACAATCAAAGGCCAGGCGCTAGAAGCGATGAAAGGTCAAACTGACCTGCAAATGCAGCAGATCTATGAACAAATGCAACTTTTAGCAAAACAAGCAAATAAGTTAAAACGTCGCGCAGATATATCCATTGAAATTTATCAAGCTAAAATGAGCTTCAAACCAGTCATTGGGCACACCTACTTTCTATATGCAAAAAAAGATCAACAAAAAGTTCTTTCAATGGTAGCTCCCACGGAATGGGGCAAGTCCATGCCATTTGAAAAATTTGTCGCTGAAGTAAAACTACTTGCAGACCACACTTGGGATGTTAAAGAAGACAAAGAGAATTAATTTTAAAGCTGTTTAGACTTATGTGGGCTAGAGACATCATAGCATTTCCAAACTAAATCTTCAGAATTATCCTTGTATTGACAATAACAACTGACCTTGCCGGGAATACTCGCTTCAGATTTTTTACTTGCTGAGTGGCAGCCTTTACCAATCACATTCCTAGCTAGTTCTACGCCAGATTCTGAATCAATTATATTATTACAAATTAAATTTCTTACTGACCTATTAGTAATCCATTGGCCATCAATACAAAAAGAACTCTCTCCCTGGCAATGATCAAAACTTTTACCAGCATATTTACTAAAGCATGATCTTTCTTCAGACTTATAAACTTTACCGGTAGCACAAATCTGGTAATTTTTTAAAATGTCCAAGGGATCAATTTTTGCAGGCTTATGTAAAACTGTCGCAATATCTCGTATATGTTTTTTAGCTGTATAACTAGGAACATATTCACCTAATCCTAGTTTTTTTTCTAATAATTGATCTAAGGAAACAAATTGTACTTTCATACATTTTGCTTTTTCAATGATTTCCTCCATTACAGTCATAGGACGACTAGCAGTTGAATACTTTGATGGTGTACTGTTTACTGGTCTCACATCATGGAAAAGAGCAATTTTTGTTTTTTTTCTGCCTGCGCACAAGCTTTCCAAAGCAGAATCGATATAGTTATTTTTATTAGCGGGTACTCCCGCACTGGTACTATCATGAGAATCGTGACTCCAACCGAGATGGGATAAGCCAAAATCAGAAGCTGCCTGCATGGCGGGGCTATGCTCACGATAATAATCTAATTTTTGTGCATAAGTACCATCTTTAATATACCGTCCATCTCTTCTCATTTGTCTTAATTCAAAATCCGAAGGAGAGACTCCGCGGCCATAAGGAAATCTAATAACCTTATGTTTTTGTTTTTTGAATCCGCCATTAGTAAATTTATTCAAAAGATCTACACTTTTTTTAATCTGGGACCTTTTTTCGCCATTATTATATCCCTTAGATAACAGTTTCCCACCTGAAGTATAGCGTAAATCGTAAGCATTATGATCATGGCCATGACTTCCAATAGAAAACCCATTTTTTAACATCCGCTGCATAAGCTTTGCTTTAGCCGCTAAATCTTTCTTTGATTTATGTTCTAACTCATGAGTTGAAACAAGAAAGGTTCCAGATACTTTTTGTTTTTCCAAGGCAGCTACAATTTTTGGTGTCGTTTTTAGGTTAGGTCCATCATCAAAAGTAAGATGCACCTGTTTACCCT
>JBFEUX010000376.1:0-1748 GCA_041547255.1 Bacteriovoracaceae bacterium | reverse complement strand
CGAAGGTCTAAGTCGGCTGGAACAAGTATTGGCTTCAATTGAAAATGGCGCGGAAAGAGCACCGAGGTTTACACTTGTTGCTGTTGAGGTTCCTGTATTGGAAAGAGTAAAACTTTCTTTGATGATATCTTTTTGTAATGAGGCTTGAAATTGAAAACTACTGGGACCAGATAAAGTTAGCATCGCTGGTTCACGTAGCTTTTTGGCCAAGGCGTCCGTGCTAGTATCTAGTTGGGTATCCTCTATACTTTGGTAAGTTTTTGGAGCACAGGCCATGAATGTGATACTAATTAAGAGGTAAATTAAGTGTTGGCCTATATTCATTTTTGTCCTATCCTTCAAAGCTTTAACTCACTTGATTATTTTTTATATACCCTGAGCAGGATGTACAATCTTGACCTCAGGTGAAGTCGTAAAAATCTTATAATTGAACTTAAGCTCATTTAAAATCGCACTAGAAGCATCTGGATATGAAAAATTCGTTCCACTAAATGAATGAGTTGAGTTGTAAAAAGAGTTATTGTTTGTAATGACATTGTAACTTGATGATGTCGCAAAACAATTTATAATTAGATTATTTTTAAAAGTTGAATCAATTGTATCAGCATTGAAACGTAGAAAGTATCCTCCATATGTATTGGGTATATTTAAGAATGTGTTATTCTCAATTTGAATTGCCTTGGCGTAATAAAAATATAAGGCACGTGTTGCATCTTTTTTGGGATTAACTACTTGGATACCAGCAAAAGTGTTATTTCTAATGCTCCAGTTTCTACCGGAATAGACTTGTCCACTCAGACGACCAGACATAGTAAAGGCCACATCACTATCAAAAATGGCGTTGTTTTCAAATATAACGTTTTTAACATCGTAGTGGACGACGAATGCAGGCCCATATTTTGAAGTGAATGATCCCCCGGCTGTTTCATCTCCAGTTCTGTATCCCCACATCATATTATTGGTAATAACTAAAGGCATACTAGGATCATCTGAACCTACTTTTAAATCAATCGCATTTTCAGCAATTTGATATTCTCCAGCGGTGTTGTATCCATTCGTTGCATAATCACCATTTGTTCTAATATGTTCATCAACCCAAATTCTATTGCTATCAATAATAGTATTTGGATAATTTACATTTAGAGCGCCACTATCTCGAACAAGCTGAATACCATCTCCAGCATCTCTTATATCATTATTGATGATTTTTGTTCCTTCAACTCTATTGTTATCACCTTGGGTATTAATAGCGATACCAACTTTGTCACCAACTCTTCCTGCATGAGTCATGAAGTCTATATAACTATTTTGAATAGTGTTATAGTTAGAGCCATTATCAATATGTACTCCGTAATAGTAATCTTTTACGTGTATTCTATTTAAAATGTTATGGCTTGCTCCATTGTAAAGTTTGAAGGAACCATAATAAGTATCATTAAAATTGGATAATCGATCAAAAGTCCAGTAGCTGCCACCGCTAAGCGTAAGTCTAACATTTGCAACTTGACTTCTGGCAAGAGAGGCAGGGTGAGTATCGTTTCCATTATGGAGACTAACTGTTCGTCTATCGTTAGCAGTACCACTACGGGTTAGCTTTATTCTTGTAAGATAATCACCTGGTTCAATATAAAAATGTTTCTTAGTTGAATCGTTAAGAACTGTACTGTTCCATTTGCCATTGCTTACAGTAATGAGTACGTGAGTAGAGTCATTCGGATTATATGCTGGGATATCGACAGCTTCCTCGT
>JBFEUX010000248.1:0-3981 GCA_041547255.1 Bacteriovoracaceae bacterium | reverse complement strand
CAGTACATGTCATGTGGTTCAAATACTAGTTGAGTTTTGCTTTTTGTCTTTAACTTCCAAGGGCCTGACCCTGGAATGTTAGTAAAAGATTTTTGCTGTGAAGTTTTTAAGGGGTAAATCCTTAAGAAAAAAGCCAGCTTTGATATTATTCCTGGTGCCGAATTTTTAAGTTGTATTGATATTTTATATTTGTTAACCTCAATAATTTTCTTTACGTCCTTAAGTACCAAATTTGTAAATTCAGAGTTCCTCTTGAGAAAATTAAAAGAGTTTATTACATGAGTTGCCTCTAGTTTTGTACCATCGCTAAATTGCACATCTTTTCTCAAGTTAAAAATAATTTCTTGATTTTTGAAGTTCCAGTTTTCCGCTAACACAGGAATTATCTGATTCTTATCATTAAGCTTTACTAATGTTTCATATGTTCCTGATGTTGCGATAAAGCTACTTTCAGATTCAGTACTTAGTAACCCTAAGTATTTAGAGTCTGGGAATTTAGATGTAAGGATTGTAATTCTATCATTACTGATATTTGCCGTCGCTCGATTTAAAACTATTAAAAACGAAATGCAGCTAAAAACGAGCGCTCTTAGTCGAATTGGTGTAAGAATCTTTTGTGCTGCTAAGATAACGACAATAATTTTAATAATTGCTGAAAAGAAAATTCCGTAAGAAGAGCCTATTAGATGTACTAATACCGAGCCTAATATTGAACCTATTATAATTCCAAGTTCATTTGTTATAACCCTTAAAGTCATTAAGTTATGTAATTCATCTTCTCTTGCTATTTCCATAAAATAGGTTCTAATGGCAACAATACTGATGATGCTACAAAAACCGATTAAACTTACTAAAATAAATGCATATAATTGATCAGATGTTAAAGAAAGAAATGTTGTACTAATTATAGATAAAACCAATGATAATATGAAAAAATACTTATAATTCTTTTTGGTTACAAAACGAATTATGGTGAATAGAGCAAATAAGCTTCCGATTCCCGCTGCAGTTATTAAGTAACCGAGTGTTTTTTCACCTCCTCCGAGGACAACGAAAGAGAAACTTACTTCTGAAATGTTAATGACCCCAATGCTTGCTCCGAGTAGCAGGGATAATATTGTTAATGGGATATTCTGTTTTATAGTGTTAAGTAATGTATTATTAGCTTCACTTTCAGGAATTTTGTTTTTAAAACTAACATTTAATATCATAAGGCCAGCAATTAAATAACTAGCAGCATCTATAAGTAATCCTATTTGAGTACCATAAGAATTTATTATAAAGCCCATTATTGCTGGGCCTGATAAGAATGCTAATCTATTACCTATTTCAATTTTTGCATTTATTTTGGGTATGTCATCTAAAGAGAAGTTTGCTTTAATTGAAGAGAAAATAGATGCTTTGTATGGGACTGAAAAAATCGATAAAATAAAGTAAATAAGAATTACTAGAAATATGTTTAATTCGAATACCGAAATCGTAAAAATTAAAATCGCAGATAATATGTCTAATAAAAATAATTTCTTTGAAAAGGGGAGTGACCGTAAGAAATTTGTATTTTGTAACTGATTACTTAATAAGTAACCTAGTCCTTTAGCAGCATAAAGAAGTCCAACTTCTACAATAGAGTTGTTCTTGTGGTAAACAACTGTTGTTAGAGCCAACAATCCAGCCCAATTACCAAGAGAAGTGATGAATGAAGAAACCGTGATAAATAAAATATTTCTCATATTGCGCATCGTATCATGTTTATTGATATGAACAGCCAAGTCATGTAATTTTTTTCTAGTATCTTTTAAAAAATTTAAATTCAGCTATTATCCTAGGCATCCAAACCTGTACTAGGAGGAAATATGAACTGGGAAGGACTTAATTCTTGGGAGGGGTAACCCTTTGAAAAACAGGCTGTTAGCCTGTTTTTTTTGTCATTTTTATAAGATAACACATATAATCTTCAGTAGATGAAAGAGAATATAAAACAAACTATTATTAAACACCTTATCAACCCTAGATATGAAGTTGAATCTCGTAGATCACAATCTGTTATCTCTCCAAAATTCAGGCATTTATTAGATCCATATTTTGATGCGTCTTATTCTTACAAAACTTACCCAATGAACTCTATTGGCGCATTCATCAGAATTAACAAGCGGGATATCTTCAAACATCTTTCACTCGAGTTACTGCATAAGGCTGTTACTGAAGCAGATCCGATTATAAAAAAGCAAACTGAAGCTTTAAGTCGGGAGCA
Organism: Bacteriovoracaceae bacterium; assembly: GCA_041547255.1. GTDB lineage: Bacteria > Bdellovibrionota > Bacteriovoracia > Bacteriovoracales > Bacteriovoracaceae. The sequence continues at coordinate 1,730 of JBFEUX010000248.1, read as the reverse complement.
GTTATTAAATTTATATAGGGAAGTCTTTGTAGCTCTTGCTCAAAAGGATTATGAGATAGAGTGGAATGAAGAAAAGACTCGTACTAATTATGATATTGATTTAACAAAAATGACTTCTGCTTATAATAAAGGAAATGTACGGATAACTAATGCGGCCAAGGCATATGTTGCAGATATTTTTCAAAATGGTAAGAGTTGCACAAACTTAAATATTTTAGATATTGGGGTCGGGTCAGGGAATACCATTGTTCCTCTTGTTAATGGAATAGCCCCCTTTGTAGAGAATGTTGACGCTAAGATTACTATATATTTGTATGATACGGATATTGTGAAGACTGAAGTATTAAGAGATAAACTTGCAGAAGCATTTAATAAAAATAATTTTTCTTTTGTTTCTCTAGGAGGGGATTTGCTTCATCTCGAGCAGAAAATCGATCAGTTAAAATGTAAGTTGGATTTGATCGTCTCAGGAGCAACTTTTTGTCATTCCACTGACAAGGGAGCTTTATTTAAACAACTAAAATCTATCTTGAACGAAAATGGAAGGCTATATTTCTGGGATGCTATTTTTCCTTGGACGGCTGAAAGTAAATTAATAATTTCAGATGTTATTATGGCTAAACGATATGCTGGCTTTATTGGAAATGTCTATCCTGCACAACTTGGTTATCGTGAAGGTGTCAAAGTTACAGATATGATATCGGGGAAAGATAAAGTTTTAACATTCGAAGATGAGTTCAGTCTTTGTAAACAAGCCTATGACTACACCTATTTAAAATTAATCGGCAATGGATTTAATTTTGGAGAATATTTTAATTTTTTACAGCAAAACTGTTTTAAAAATATAGATATTCCATGCGAGCATAGATCAAAATACCAATTGATAGAAGCCTTCGAAGATCTTGATAGGCACATAGAATATTTCAAAGAAGCTGGTCTGACTTTGCAGGGCCACGAATGGCTTGGGGATCCTGAGCCGATCTCTCATTCAAATTTTAGGGATGCTGCGAATTGGGCCTGTGTTTATTTTGAATTAACAAATAACAAGGTATTTGATCTCTACCATGCAAGGTGAGTTTTCATATTCAGCTTTTATGATATATGTTTGCATTTATGTGATAAGCTATCTTTATGGAAAATAAGCAGTTAATTATCGTAACAGGGAGTTCAAGGGGGTTGGGCTCAGAGCTGGTAAAGCAATTATTAAGAAAGAAGCTATCAACTATTGGTAATTCTAGAGGAGAGGTTGATACTCAATATGAAAAGTATTTTCATATTAAGGCCGATCTGGGAACAGATGAAGGTGTGGCTTTTTTCTTATCAGAAGTCGAAAACAGAATAAAAATAGAAAACCCTACAGAAGTCATTTTTATTAATAATGCTTTGAACATGCAGTGCTATAAAGAAAAGATTGAGCAACGAGATCTGACAGGAAAGAACTTATTTTTAGGTGTAATTGCTCCTGTGAAAATATCAGAGTTTCTAATTGAAATCTCGAACAACCACTTTAAATTAACATTGCTTAACATCTCGTCGAGAATCACAGAGACTTTTATAGGCGGTTTAACTTTGTACGGCACAATTAAATCAGGCACAAAATATTTTTTTGAAAAAATCTCTCAGGAATTCCCCTCTATTACATCTAAAAATATAGAAGTGGGGCCGATGGATACTCAAATGCAGCAAGACTTATGTTTAGAAGAATGCAATCCTAAATCTCATTCTTTTTT
>JBFEUX010000343.1:0-2282 GCA_041547255.1 Bacteriovoracaceae bacterium | reverse complement strand
CAAGACTTTATAGCGCGAAATGGTGACAGATCATACTCATTTAGTTTTTTCATCAAAACAAAACAGTATTTTGATAATTTAAACTATCGAGTGTCATTGTTACTAGATAATTATAGTCGCGAACAACAGAAAAAAATATCCAATGCCTTACATCTCAATAACAAACTATTTTTTGTTTTGGGTGTACTTCTTATATTGGCCCTTTTTGTTATTTATTATTTCATTAGATGGCCCAAACACAAACAGCGGATGCATACTGCAGACAAACTTCTACAGCAAGTAGACAAAAAGCTAAAACTACCAGGTCTACGACTTGCTGAGTGCCAAACTATTTTAGAGATGAAAAAATTAGTTGGAGGCCACCCACAGCAAGAAAAATTACTGAAAATTATAAATACATATCAAGAATATCGTTATAGCAATAAAGATTTAGAAGCCCAACTCAGGATTTTAGTAGCTCAAATAAGTAAATGAGTGCTATGCTTAGACTATGAGTTTTATTTCTATTTTTAAAAAACTAGGCCCTGGTCTATTATACGCGGCTGCCGCTATAGGTGTGAGCCATTTAGTACAATCAACACGTGCCGGAGCTGATTTTGGGCATCAACTGATTTGGGCCGTGGTATTGGCCAATCTTTTTAAGTATCCTTTTTTCCAAATAGCTCCTAAATACACTGCCATTACGGGAAAAAGCTTACTCCATGGCTATAAAGAAATTGGCCATGGTGCTGTTTACCTATTCATTACGATGACACTAGGAACGATGCTAGTCATTCAAGGCGCGGTCACTATAGTTACAGCTGGTTTGGCCATAAATCTTTTTGGCCTGCCAATTAATGCTTCATTAACCTCAGCTATCCTCTTACTTATCAGTGCCGCTATTTTAGTTTTTGGGAAATATCATATACTAGATCGTTTTATAAAATTTATTATTATTCTGCTTACTATTACCACATTAACCACACTTATTTGTGGAGCAACTGCTGATTTTACCAAACCTGCAGCACCTGTAATATTTAGCCTCAACAATAAGGAACATATCTTCTTTCTTATCGCTCTGATTGGCTGGATGCCTGGACCGATGGACATTCCTGTTTGGCATAGTATGTGGTCCATGGCAAAATCTCAAGATGATGCGGCCAACGTAGATCTTAAGAGTTCACTTATTGATTTTAATATCGGCTATATTGGTACCGCAGTACTGGCCGTATGTTTTTTAGCAATCGGTTCCATAGTGATGTACCGCTCAGGAATTGAGCTATCTGCCAGTGCAGTAGGGTTTTCTGCCCAGCTAATTCACATGTACACAAGTGCTTTAGGTCATTGGTCATTCCCTTTAATTGCCACCGCAGCTTTTACTACAATGTTTAGCACCACCCTTACTTGTCTGGATGCTTTTCCCAGAACCCTAACTGAAGCATTATTTCAAATAAAACCTACTGCTAACAAAAATGCGCTCTATTTAAAGTGGCTAGTACCAGTAATTGCAGGAACTCTTGTTATCTTATTTGTATTTACAAAGAATATGAAAACATTAGTGGATTTTGCGACAACAATGTCATTTGTAGTGGCCCCAATATACGCTTATCTAAATTACCGGGTTATGTTTAGTCCAGCAATCCCAGCACAACATCGGCCTGGGCCAATACTCAAGCGACTCTCACAAACGGGGATTGTGTTTTTCAGCTTATTCAGTTTGTATTTTATTTACATACGTTTTATTTCGCACTAGAGCAGCTGGCGCCACCTAACACACAGAATTTAGCGCAAAAGGCGTGATTTAAGTAAACTGACTTATTACTGTCCTTTAAACTATTTCCTAACTCAAAGCTCTCATCGTATGCAAGCAAAGTACAAGGCAGTACAGTTGGTGTACTTGCACCTTTACGCTTAACAATCATTCGTTCTGTGGCACACATCTGATCCTTGGGTGATTTATTTAAAATATCCCAACAAGCGGTGGTAATTTCCGGGACATCTTCATCTGGAATCATCTCTGGAAAAATAACAATATTTTCATTTTGAATAAGTTTAATTTCAATCTCTGAATCTTCAAGTAATTGTTGGTAACCTATGACTGGATCTTTATCATTAAGTAAACTTCTTCCGGCCAGGGAAATATTAAACCCTTGCTGCCACAACCACTTTAAACTTTGTAGCGTTCTTTCAAAAGTATTTGAACCTCGCTGCTCTTCATGGCCAGCTTTTGTGAAATGATCCAAAGAAATCCTTAAATGCAATTTATTGCCATATTTACTTTTTAATTGCAAAAGATTGTCTTT
>JBFEUX010000036.1:0-17145 GCA_041547255.1 Bacteriovoracaceae bacterium | reverse complement strand
TACAATATTCCCCTTATCCTCCATAATGGTAAAATGGGTGGTGTGTTCTGGCTCTTTAATCACCTTATCAAAATCAATCGGAAAATCTTTAGAGCTTAGTGCTTTATTTAAAGGAATTTTGGAACTCAAGCCCTTGGCATATTTTTTATCGATAATTTTATCAACGGGAACATCTGCAAAGTCGGCATCTCCCATATAAGCTGCACGATCAGCAAAAGCAATTTGCATGGCCGAAGCTGTTAAATGAATGGCCGTGGGACTTTGAGCACCATATTCTTTTAGTTTAAAATTCTCCAAAATATTTAAAATCTCAATAACATGAGTTCCCCCTGAACTGGGAGGTGGCATACTTACGATCTTATGCCCTCTGTACTCCCCGATCACTGGTTTTCGGGTTTTAACTTTATAACCAGCTAAATCTTTTAAACTAATTAGGCCATTATATTTTTTTTGCGAGTCCACTATTTTTTGGGCCACTTCCCCTTTATAAAAGCCTGCTGTTCCCTTCTGGGCTATTAATTCCAGAGTGTTTGCCAGATCCTCTTGCTTTAATACTTCTCCTGCGGCGTAGGCGGTACAACCTTTTTTTAAAAAGATTTTTTTACTGTCTTCAAACTTACAAAGCCTATCCGCCTCCGCCTGTATTGCTGTGGTCAAAGCAGGATAAACCTTAAAGCCGTTGCGGGCCAGATCAATTGCTGGCTTCATTACAGTTTTAAGGGGGAGCTTTCCGTATTTTTTATGTACGGCAAGTACTCCTGCAACCAGCCCGGGTGTTCCAGAGGCATAGACACCCGTTAAACTCTTATCTTTAATTTGTTTGCCATTCTTATCAAGAAACATATTTTTACGGGCCATACGTGGGGCCATCTCTCTAAAGTCGTAGGCAATATCTTCTTTACTTTGGGCGTGGTGAGTAATCATAAAGCCACCCCCGCCAATACCAGTGGAATGAGGACGCTCAACCGATATGGCAAAAGATGCTGCGACAGCGGCATCAAAAATATTTCCTCCCTGATCAAAGACAAATTTAGCGGCCTTGGTTGTAGCAGTGCCTTGAGTGGAAATCATATAATGCTTTCCAAAAGCCTCGTATTGCGTGCGCTTTTTCCCAGGAATAAGCTTGGCCTGTTGTAAATCCGAAAAACTGGAGCAAGATAGTATGGTTACAAGTAGAAACCATGACGCTATTTTTAACATATAAAATCCTTTTGTATCTCTTAAGTCTAAATAATCCTTATTAATATGGAAAGATTTTCTCCCGGTTATATATTCCCCTTTAAACAATAAATTATGGAAATGTTAAAATTAACTATACGCACTAATTATGCAGACAGGAGATCTAAATGAGTCTAAGGGCAAAAAGTTTTCAAGGGATACTACTTTGTTCGGTTTTTACCAGTTGTGCTAATGTAAGACCCATCACAACTACCAAGACTAAACCAAATGCCACACCAAGCCAGGCCATTAATAATTTTAAAAGTGAAACAGACCGGCTGCAATTAACACAAGCAATTACTCAGGAAAAAATAAGTGACAAAAACGAAAACTTTCTGGCCCCACATGCAGGTGCTAAAAAACAGATGTGGATAAAATACTTCACCACTAAGGGTAAGGAAAGATTACAAAGATTTATTAATTATGGGGAGCGCTATCGCCCAGTAGTCGAGAGTACCTTCGAAAAATATGGCCTGCCCAAAGACTTATACTATGTCGGTATTATAGAAAGTGGCTATCAAAATCGTGCCACTAGCCACGCAGGTGCAGTTGGCCCTTGGCAGTTTGTGAAGGCCACTGCTCGTCGCTATGGACTAAAAGTTAACCGCTCTATTGATGAGAGAAGAAATATCTATAAGTCCACTGAAGCTGCGGCCTTATACTTTCAAGATCTCTACAATATCTTTGGTTCATGGGAATTGGCCTTAGCTGCCTATAACGCCGGCGAATATGGAATTATCAGACGAATCCGTGGCGCCAACACCAGAGAGTATTACGAATTATCCCAAAGAAAAATAATCCCACGGGAAACTAGAAATTATGTACCAAAAGTACTTGCCGTCATGGATATTTTTAAAAATGCACATAAATATGGTCTTCGTATTCCCTCAGGAGAGTCAAAGTTTTACACTCAGACGAAAAGTATAAAAATCCAACAAGGCGTACATATCGCTACCCTGGCCAAATCGTTAAAGGTGCCAACACAAGCTCTATTAAACCTCAATCAGGACATTAAGGCACGTTATATTCCTAGACCCGGTAAAAACGGTTTTGAGCTGATCATACCTAGCAATGCCAAGCAGACCAAACAATTTCTGGCCTATCTCGCTAAAAATAAGTCTGAAAAAAATGTACGCAGAGCTTTGGCAAGTCGCAAGACACAAAGACGAAGATCTGCAACTCACTATGAATATCATCAGGTAAGAAAAAATGAATCGTTACATTCTATATCTAAGAGATATAACGTTAAATTATCTAGTCTAAAGGCCGCAAACAGACTCAGAAGAGATACCATATATATTGGACAAAAAATAAAAATTCCTACAAGTAGTAAACATACAAAAATTCTCTCTTCATACACTGTTAAAAGAGGCGATTACCTCATCAAGATTGCCCAAAAATTTAAAACTAATACTCAAAGGCTTAAAAAGCTAAATCGCTTACACCGCAACTCAGTGTATGCAGGACAAAAAATAAAACTTCCTCCTCGTAAGATTACTCACTATACCGTTAAGCGAGGTGATATTTTGGCCAATATTGCCCAAGCCCACAACAAGAGCATAAGAGAGTTACGATTGTACAACAATGTAGGCAATATCATTTATCCCGGACAAAAACTCATTATTGATGTGCAAAAAATTTAAGTTAAACACTAGGGAAAAGCTGCGTTAATGGAATATATTTTTTTTAAGCAAAATTTAGATTTCCGGTTATAATATTAGTAATCAGGAAAAATAAATGACAAGAAAATATCTTCTTATTGTTGAAGAAAAGGATGACATCAGGCAGCTAATGGCCGAAGAGTTAGAAGAGTTAACTCAAATGGTTATCGTAGAAGCGGCCGATGGAGTACAAGCCTTTCAAAAATCCATAAATCAAAAATTTGACGTTATTCTTACTGAATTTAAAATACCGAAAATATCAGGACCTCAACTAGTTGAGGCGATTAGAGAATCCGGCCATAATATGAGTACTCCTATTCTCATTTACACCTCGGACATCGCTGCGGCCAAAAAAGAGACCCGTGATGTAAAATTTATTGATTATCAACGAAATCCCAGCGGCTATCAGGCCATTGCAAAGAAAATAACTGAGTTGTCAAAATTAGACCCAAGAAAGAAAAAATTCAAGCTAGATGTTGATTTTATCAATCCATTTATTGATTCTTCCATGAAAACACTGAATGCCTTATGTGGGCTCAGTAATATGCAGGCACAAAAACCTTATCTATTAGGTTGTGAGGTGCTTGATATCGACATTAGTGGCACGCTGGCCATTAGTTCTCCTTATTTTAAGGGTTCTATTGCTATAAGCTTTGATGATAAAGTATATAAAGATATTATTAGTAAAATGTTAGAAGAGAATATTGGTGATGTGGATCTTAATAACCAGGATGGCGCAGCTGAAGTTATAAATATAATTTTTGGCCAAACTAAAGCAGTGCTCAACCAAAAAGGTTATAGTCTTGATCGTGCCATCCCTTCAGTAATGAGAGGAAGAGGGCATAAGATCTATCAAGACAGTAAAATCCCAGTGCTATTAGTCCCCTTTCACTCAGATCTCGGTAAATTTTGGATGCAAATTTGTGTTAAAGCTATATAGTTTTTTTATTTTTCTCCTTCTGTACAGTTCAATTACCCATGCCAAGGGAATTGATATGATCAACTCTCCACCAGGAGAGGCCAGAATAAAATTTGGCCGAAAAGATATCAAAATTAATATCCAAGAAATAAAGGACATACAAATCAAGGCCATTGTGGACAATACTTCCTTTGAGTGGCGCAGGGTTGATAAACTAGTATTAATGCCCTTGGTACGCTTAAAAATTCGTATTCAAAGTAATGACCCTGATTTCCATATTGCCTACAAAGACTTTACCATAAATTTTCAACAGTCTAACAAAGCCTCTTATGCCGAACTTTACTACAGTTTATATGAACGGCACGCTGTCGAAATTTTCAGAGGCAAAGAATTGATTGGAAAGATTGATCTTGAATTTAATGATCACAAAAAAAATCGAGTCATCGTTGATTATACATGCTCCCGAAACGATATAGTGATTAAAGGTCTGGAAAATGAGCATATCTCTTTGGGCTGTCATACTAGAAGGATTGGTAAGTTTGGAAAGGAAAGACCAATGCTGGAAATTAGCTGGGTTTCACCTGAGCTAAAAATTATTGGCTCTGAACATATACCTTATCAAGCTGCATTTTTAAATCGTCTCCCAGTTAATATTCGCGTTTTAAATATTAAAACCGGTATAGAAAAAGAAATCACCATTACGGCGCGTATCCCTAAAAGGCTGCACCGATTATTTACCGCCTATGGCCTTGGGCCTTATGCCTTTAATACGGAAATTGTCCGCGAGAATGAAGTCAGCGAAAGCAAACAAGTAGATATGGCGCCAGCTCTTATGTTTTATCTAAATTATAAAGTATCCGAATCCTCTTCTGTAAGGGGGTTTGACGCCGCAATTTTTCAGGAATCCCGTTTTAATAATGCCGGATTATATTTAGGCTCAGACTTTGGCCATATGCTGGATAATAAAATCTACTTTACCACTCTGTTAGGAGTGCAATATCTTTATTTCAAGTACGATGACGACTCACCAGATATCAGTGAGCCGATCTTTCCACAAGGCTTAGAGTTTATGTATCGTCATGCCTTTGATATACCAAATTACATTGTATCAGGTGGTTTTTTTCTCAGCACAGAAAATGACATTGAATACGAAAATATCTGGGTACGTTGGGGCAAGAACTATTTTTGGGAGCTTAATCTTATCAGCTGGGGAAAAGATCAGTTTAAAGCAAAAACCTGGGGGATCTCTGTAGGCTTTCCTTTTAAAGGCTTCCTCTAACGACTCTTTTTAGCAATAGAAAACATAAGTCCGGATAAAATCAAAATTGAACAAATTATCATTCTGGTTGTGATCAACTCATTCAAAAAGAAATAACCAATCAAGCCGGCCACGATAGGCTGTAAATAAATAAAAATTGCCACATTTCCTGAAGGAGCTCGTTTTAAGGCCCAATTATTTAAAAAATAAGTTAATAATGTAGCACCCAAAATTGAAAAAACGGCCGAATAGAAAAACCAGGGAGTCAGATCTATTGAGCCAATCTCGGAGAACTTATTAAAATTAAAAAAGCTCATAGCAATGGCGGAGATAAAAAACATATAGGTGGTTGACCACATATTATCAAATTTCATAAAAAACTTTTTGCCGTAACTCAAATAGAGCGCAAAACAAAATGCAGCCAAAAACACCAAGAGATCTCCCCATAAAGTAGTATTAGATAATTTAAAACTGGTGATATCTCTCATAAGTAAAACGCCCATAAAGGACATGACAAAGCCGAGTAGTTTATTAAATGTAAACTGCTCTTGTCTACGGACGACAACAATAAATAAGGTTAAAATTGGAATACAGGTAATTAAGATGGCCGAATTTATTGAAGAAGTGTAGCGCAACCCTACTAAAAATAAACCTTGCCCCAATGCCATTCCCAAAATAGAAAGTACGATTACTGGCAAAAAGAAATCTTTTGTTAGCGGTGGGTGTTTTCTGCCCATGGCCAGGGTAAATATAAACATTCCTATCCCAGCAAATAAAAAGCGCAAGTTTGACCAAAGTACAGGATCCATCTGTCCAACGATGACTTTACTAGCAGGGAAATTTATCCCAAACAAAATTTGAATAGATATTAAAACAGTAATGACCAATGAAGGTCGTGTTTTGGTGATTTTTGTTTCCGTCAAAATCTATCCTTAATTATGACCCAATATACTTATTTTCCAATTTAGAAATGTTCCCGTTGTCCCACCCATTCCATCAATGACTTTGACAGTCCAGATCCCCGTAGAACTCTCCCCGTAAAAGGCATTTGAAGTTAGCACAACATTAAGATCACTATCGCCATCAGCAACACCATCACCATTGGTATCTCGTTCAAGTAAACTATTATTTATATTTAACAAGATACTCTTCGTTCCACCTGGACTGGTTAATTCTACCCCAACTTGCCCAGCCTGGCCATGACTGACATTGATCTTTACTTGCACACTTTCTACAGTAATATTATCATTAACACTAATTGAGTTTGATAATCCAGTGGCATCATCATCTGGAATCGTGGCATTCACAGTACTGGCATAATTGCTATCCAGAAATCCTTCATTAATTATCTGTAATGGCGCCATATAAGAGCTATAATTTTTGGCCATGATGACAGCTGCCTCAGCATTAACCTGCCCAAAACCATAAAAGTTATTGAACCAATAGCCTGCAGCATTTTTCACCCAGCCAAGTTCGTAATTATGTCCCGCCAGGTTAAGGGCAGGTGCTATGGTAGAGCATGCAACTATTTCATTAGAAGGGTGAGATGTACCAAAAATATTATCCGCATGATCTGGATTTACATTAGGAGCTGTATTAATTGAGTCATGAGCTGAAGTATGTGCAAGTATATATTTTACATCACGCATTTTTAAGTTAGGATTGGCCTCTAACATTAGGGCCACCACACCTACTACCATAGGAGCGGCTGAACTGGTCCCATTCATAGAAGATGTGTAATTACAATATGGGTTAAGCGGATGATCATATTCAAAATCATTCACCAGCCCAGAAACCGCCTTAGAAAAACCTTTAAGACAAGTTGGTAAATCCGTAGTGATAATGGCAGGATCATATTTACCATACTCTCCACCCGGCGCGGATATCCATAGATTAGAACCAGCATTAGAATAACTTGCCTTAATTAAACTGGGGTTATTCGAGTTGGTACTCGATGGGGCAAGCGCTCCAACCAATAGCATATAAGGTGATTCATTTTCAAAGGGCATATTTGCATTATGCGGATAACACAAAGCAACTAGTTCCCCATTATCATTAACATAGGTATAGTGCTCATTTCCGGCAGCTTTGACATAAATTTTATTATCAGTAATGGTAGAATATTTTAAGAAATCCAAATAATCCGCTTCAGATTGTGTGTCTTGAAAAATAGCGTCTCCATAGGAGTAATTAAAAACTCTAAAATCACCTGAGGCTTGATGAATAAGTACATCCACAGTTTGGGACGAGTCGAGAAATTGAAAATGAGCAAATTTTGAATTGGGAGCAACACCTAATGAACCCAAATTATTCCAACCCTCTGCACTGATAATACCCGTAACGGCAGTGCCATGGCCATTTACTGGAGTTGGGTCTGCAATATAGGGTGCAAATAAAGAATAATCTCTATGCTCTCCTACCAATTGATTATTAACAAGATCATCGTGATTAACTTCTGCACCAGTATCACTTACCGCTATTCGCACGCCCTTACCGGTTATGCCCATTTTAAAAACTTCGTCCAAATTCATATCAAACCCAGCCTGTGCTGCGCGTGCAGCAAAAGATGTCTGGCCAGTATTATCGATATGCCAAGCGTGTTTTCTTAAAGGGTCTCCATTAACAGCTATACTAAATATGGCAGTAAACACCTGGGTTGGATTAGCTATTTGATTGGCCTTAAGCGTGATATCTGTGTAAAGACCTGCTGTAACATTATTCATGGTATAACTAAGCACACCAGTTGCACTATCAACACTCAATTGTGAAGGGTTATTTGATAAACTAAAAAGATAGCCACTACTGACGTCTTCTAAAAACAGGCCCTTCCCATCTAAAGTCGTTACTGATTGGGCATCGGCCTCTAAAATCGTTATGTCTCCGACATAAATCTCTGCTTGTTTGGCGATATATGGCTCATCCACTAAATTACTACTATTTTCGGCCACAGGTTGAGGGCCACAGCTTATAAAGGGTAAAATGACAAAAAGATACTTTAGCACAGACGTCTCCTTAGCATATTTTACGACATAACCGGTGCAAAACTTAAAAAAAATAAATAGTTATCTAATTTAAGGCAATTAGCTCCCCGGTAAAAATATGAAGAATTTAGAACTCACTAGATTTAGCAAATATTTCTGGTATTTCAGAACTTACCCTTAAATAACGGTTATTTACATATCTATCTAACGTCTCGTGACCACTTGATTAAATCAATAGTTACACGCTCTACCCTGCCAGAAAAGCTTGGCCCAGACAGAATCTTATAAATGGCAATTAATGTGGAATAATCGTCGAATTGATAGGTTGCAAGGCTTATCTTGTCATATTTATTTTTAATGCTAGCTCCACTAAAATGAATATCATCTGAGAGATAAGTACTAGCATCCTGAATAATGTTTTCAACATCTTTTTCATAATCAACAAGCTTAACTCGCAAAATACCGGTGAAAATTGCAATATCCGTGGAGTCTTGATCCTTAATAACTGTAAGTGCATTTCCTGGCGCAGTCTGCCCTTCTTCAAGCCGTACCAATTGAAAAAAACCATACTTGCCTACAACGTTGTATTCTGGACCTAGCTTCTGTTTGTGACTGATCGCAACCAGATTTTCTAATTTAACATATTCTAAAGCTTGTAACTGCAAGGAAGGTAGCGATTCATCAATAATCACGTTATTTAAATATTCTAATTTAGGTGGCGCAACTTCATGGCCTAATGGTCGTTGTACAAGCGGACTAGGTCGCGTTACATATCTAGGGCCACTATTATTTGCTCTGTGAGCAGGCTTTCTATCTTCACTTGCAGCTGCTTTAGCAGTTGTATGAGAGCTCGTCTGGGAACTTTCACTCTCACTATTGGCCTTGGGCCGTGAGTGGGGCATAAAATTTGAGAATTTATCGGCCGTGGATTCTGGTGATGGTTCAAATATCCAAAATCCGAGTAGACTCAGCGCTATTAAGACAACAAAATACAATGACTTCTTTGTTAAATTTTCCATCCCTATGCTATTCGACGCACAGAGATAAAAACTCAAATTTTAAGACTTCTTAGAAAAAGCGGAAAAATCCACCTAAAGCTGGCCTTTTTTGCCACGGTAAACCTTTAAAACACGTCGTGTTTTTACTACAATTGGACAAATTTACTTTCAAAAGGAAATACTATGTCTCAATTTTTCACCGACTATGAAAAACATGTGGCCGAACGCCAGGCCCAAGGAATTCCCCCGCTAGCGCTGACAGCAGAGCAAACTCAACAAGTAGTAGATATGCTTCAGGGTGATACTGCAGGCAGAGAAAAGGAATTACTTGATCTTTTAAAAAATCGAGTAAACCCTGGTGTTGATCCTGCTGCTCAAGTAAAAGCAAATTTCTTAATTGGCCTTACTAAAGGAGTTTATAAATGTCCGCATATTAGTAAAGAAGAGGCCGTCGAAATCCTAGGGACTATGATGGGTGGTTATAATCTGCAAGGACTAGTCAATCTGGTGGCCGAAAACGGCGATCTTGCCCCTAAAGCTGCACTTGAGCTAAAGCAGCTGGTATTAGCAGTAAATATTTTTGACGATATTAAAGAGCTAGCGGACAAAGGTAATACTCACGCGAAAGATATTATTGAATCATGGTCCGAGGCTCAGTGGTTTACCAATAAAGCAAGCATACCTGAAAGCATAAAAACAGTTGTATATAAAGTGAATGGTGAAATCAATACAGATGATTTCTCTCCTGCCCAGTACGCATTTACCCGTGCTGATATCCCATTACACGCAACTGTTATGGGTGGAGTACTTTTTCCTAATGGGCCAAAAGAGATTGCAGATCTAGAGGATAAATATAAACTACCAATTACTTTTGTAGGTGATGTTGTCGGAACAGGTTCTTCCCGTAAGTCTGCCTGTAACTCTCTTATTTGGCATATTGGAGAAGATATTCCTTTCGTTCCCAACAAAAGACGTGGTGGTGTTATTCTAGGTCAAACCATTGCTCCTATTTTCTTTAATACCGCTGAGGACTCTGGAGCCTTACCTATTCAATGTGACGTTTCACAATTGCAGACAGGAAATATCATCGAAGTACGACCTTTAGATGGTGTCATCAATGATGAAAATGGCAATGAAATCAGTAAATACGAAATTCAACCTTCTACTATATTAGATGAATACAGAGCGGGCGGAAGAGTACCACTTATTATCGGAAAAATGCTTACCGAAAAAGCACGTAAACTTTTAGGCAAATCTTCTATGGAAGAATTTGATGTGTTTGCTAATCCACACATCACTCAAGCTAAGGCCAATCAAGGCTATACCCTGGCACAAAAAATGGTTGGAAAAGCTTGTGGTGTTGAAGGTATCTTACCTGGAACTGCGTGTCTTCCAACCATGACAACTGTTGGTTCACAGGATACCACTGGCCCGATGACTCGTGATGAGATGACTGAGTTGGCCTGTTTAAAATTTAATGCCGATTTTGTTATGCAGTCTTTTTGTCATACGGCCGCCTACCCTAAACCTAGTGATGTATTAACTCATGCATCTCTTCCTCATTATATTACAGAGCGTGGAGGGGTATCGCTAAGAGTTGGTGATGGAGTTATTCATACTTGGCTTAATCGATTTCTTATTCCAGATACAGTAGGTACCGGTGGTGATTCCCACACTAGATTTCCTCTAGGTATTTCTTTTCCTGCAGGCTCTGGGCTTGTGGCCTTTGCTGCGGCTTTAGGAGTTATGCCGCTTGATATGCCAGAATCGGTATTAGTCCGCTTTAAGGGTGAGCTGCAACCAGGCGTCACTCTAAGAGATGCTGTTAATATGATTCCTTACAAAGCAATTGAGTTGGGACTACTTACAGTTGAAAAGAAAAACAAAAAGAATGTATTTGCTGGTCGGATTTTAGAAATGGAAGGACTGCCCAATCTAAAAGTAGAGCAAGCATTTGAGTTAACCGATGCTGCAGCAGAAAGAAGTGCTGCCGCTACTTGTATTCAGCTAGGACGAGAAACAATTGAAGAATATCTAAATTCAAATATCGCCTTAATGGAGTCCATGATTGAAAATGGCTTCCAGGATGCTAATACTCTCAGACGCAGAATTGACAAAGTAAAAGATTGGTTAAAAAATGGCAAACTCATGACTGCCGATAAAAATGCTGAATACGCCGCCGTAATTGAAATTGATCTAAGTGAAATGACAGAACCTATTCTAGCATGCCCTAACGATCCTGATGATGTAAAAAAATTATCAGAGGTGGCCGGAGATAAAATCGATGAAGTTTTCATTGGAAGTTGTATGACTAATATTGGACATTTCCGAGCAGCGGCTGAAGTTCTGGAGGGCAAAGGCCAGGTGGACACACGTCTATGGGTAGTACCACCATCCAAAATGGATGCTGACGAACTTGCAAGCGAAGGATATTATGCCAAATTTGCAGCTGCCGGTGCTCGCTTGGAAATCCCAGGCTGTTCTCTTTGTATGGGTAATCAGGCACGGGTGAGAGATGGCGTGACTGTCATGTCTACCTCCACTCGTAACTTTAACAATAGAATGGGGAAAGACGCTCGCGTTTATCTCGGGTCTGCTGAACTAGCAGCTGTTTGTTCCGTACTAGGAAAAATACCAACCAAAGATGAATATCTGGAAATGGTAAACACGGCCATACAAGGCAAAGAAAATAACGTTTATAAATATCTTAACTTTCATCTTATGGATAACTTCTCAGTTGATCCCAAATAAAAACAATGGCCCCTTAATCAGGGGGCCTTTTACTATAAAATCAAGCATCTAACTATTGATAAATTTATCAAACTTTAGCTCAAGACTTTAATCTTTATATCCGATAAGTCTGCTATGGAAAAAGCAATTGCCAGACTTGGAAGACAAAATCATATGAATAATCTCATCAGCAAACTTCCGCTACTGACTGTGGTGTATGGACTACAATGTTTTATGATCACCAAATTAGAGCTGGGGATTAATCTGGGTGAGTTTGCATTCCTTATGGCGATGACACTAATTTTATTTGTAGGTGGTCTCTTTGTTTACGATAACTACCAGCACGTCTTACTTTATTCTGACCATATTCTTATCTATTTTGAGCCACTAAATACGGCCCAAAGAATTAAGTACCAGGATATTGCAGAAATTATCACACCAACTGATGAATGTGATTTCAGTAGTATTGTTTTTAAACTGACTAGTGGGAAACAAGTAGTGATACATTTTGTAGACTATCCACTTCAAGTTAAGCACGTTATTAATGAAATAAAAAATGGTAATTTAAATCCAATTGAAGAAAAGAAAGCTGCTTAATTAAGTTTCTCCAAAAACACTTTGACCTTATTTAAAACGCCCATGGGTATTTCGTGCATTCCATCGAAACTAACAAACTCTCCTGAATAACCACATAGCTTTAATAGTTCAAAGAGATCCTTCGCCCCACTATAACTAAGTATTGGGTCTTGTTTTCCATGACTTTGGAAGAAAGGAAATTTACTTGAATCCTCACCGAGTTTAATTAACTGCTGTTTCGCTATCAAATTTCCACTAAATAATATAAGTCCTGATACTTTCTCACTATTTTGCAGGGCCAGATGACTTGTTACCATAGCACCTTGTGAGAAGCCTCCCAAACAAATATTATTATATTTTTCAGCAAGAAAATTAAAAAATATTTGCCCTTTATTAATAGCAGTCGCGAGTTCCGGAGGATTGGCATCGCCAAACTCTCGGTGAGTCCCTTGCTGCATGGCGAGCTCTAAAGCCTGCATATCAATAGGAAACCAGGCCCTGGCCATATAAGCAGCTCCCATATCTAACTCTAGATATCCATTAGGAAAATACCAGTCGTAGGAGAAAGTTGGGTCTAAAAATTCAGCGAGGCTAAAAAGATCATACATATTAGCGCCATAGCCGTGAAGTAAACAAATACATTTATCTGAACCACGATCAATTTTTATATACTCTAAACCTGAACTTTCTTCCTTATATACTTGAGGTCCCATAGACCCGCTCCTTTTGTTATGCCATAATCTCTATATGAGTAAAGGTATCTTATACATTATGATCGCAAGTTTGTTTTTTTCGATCATCAATGCCCTGGTAAAATTTCTAGGCGATATTCCCGCCCTTGAGATCGTCTTTTTTAGATCTGTAGTCTCACTTATCATAAGCTATATTAGCTTGGCCCAACTAAAAATTAAAATATTTAATGAACATACCCCCTTATTATTCGCAAGAGGACTCAGTGGGGCCATTGCCCTTAGTTTATATTTTTACACTATTCAACATATGCCTCTGGCCACTGCCGTAACAGTCCTTTACCTCGCACCAATATTTACCGTCATCCTTGCCATCTTTTTGGTTAAAGAACATCCGGGCAAATGGCAATACCCATTTTTTATTTTGAGCTTTATTGGTGCGGCCCTCATGAAAAATTTTGATCCAAGGGCCTCTCTTCCTCATTTTTTCATGGGAGTGACAGCTGCCTTCTTTGCAGGCCTTGCCTATAATTTTATTCGTATGCTCAAAGACAAATGTCATCACTCCTTGGTTATCTTTTATTTTCCGATGGTAACCATACCATTTTGTTTGCCTTTTCTTTTTAAAATATGGGTCACACCCAGCACCAAACAATTGATCATACTGCTTTCTATTGGTCTCTTTACTCAACTGGCCCAAATTTTTATGACCAAAGCATATATGCTAGAGAATGCTTCTCGCATCAGTCATTATAATTATCTTACCAGCTTGTATGCCTTTATAACCGGTATTATTTTCTTTAATGAGAGCATAAATTACTTAAGTGTAATAGGTATGATTCTGGTGTTTGTAGGAGTAATATTTAGTCATAAATTTGCACCTAAAAAGTTACAAAATTCATAAAAAAAAGCTTAAGACTTGGTAATTTTAGTTTTATCCATTAAAATACTGCTAAAGGAAGTGAAATGAGTACAGATGACGATGATAAGTCGACATTAATATTAGATTTTAATGCTCTCAAAGCTGAGCTGGACAAAGATGATGACTCTCTTGGAATTAAAACCAATGAGTTAGAATTTGAAATCTCTTCCACCGATGAAGAAGACATCCAAGTTGAAAATAGTGGTCTAACAGGGCCTGAAATGAGCAAAGATGACAGTACTGACAAACCAGAAGTTCATTTCTACCAATATCAATCCGATTATTTTCAAAAAAGACTTCTCGAATTAGAAGCAGTCTTTACGCCTCACATCCATTCCGACTTAAAAGATATTAATAAGATTCTGGCCAAAGATAAAAAAACGGTGCTGGTTTTTTATTACAACGAAGCTCCTAAAATTGTTAATCAGCTAACGATGCAAATGAAGCTCAAATTTCCTCACGCCAGAGCTGTTATTATCGCTAAAAACTTAAGTAAAGAAAAAGCGCTAGAACACGCAAAATCTAAGTATGGCGCCAACGCCTATCTAAGAGATCCGTTTAGCAGCGAGCAATTGCTAAAAAAGGTAAAAAAACTACTGGGTATTTAATTATGGCCAGTAATAAACGGAGATAAGTTTTAGCTTTTCTCCATTTATTACTGGGAGGAAATTCTGAGGGATAAAAAGCAACAGAACCCCCAGAACATGCTTAGTTATACCCAAAATCAGCATGGATTTGAACCGGGAAAATTAAGAGATTTCATAAATCAAAGCTTTTCAAGAGCTTAACAAATCGAAACGCAAAGCAGCAAAACAACAAGAAAGACAGTTTTTATCAGGAAACTTTAACCCAAGTTAAATGGGCAATTAAAATCATTTATACTAGCATATTTATACATTATTAACTTATCAAGGCCCAAAAATGAAAATAATGTATGCAACTGCCTTAATATTTATTTTAAATATCGGCCAAAGCTATGCTACGGATTGGAGCACACAAGCGAAACTCCCAGGCACGCAAATCTGTGAAAACTTATGTGGCCATCACGTTTGTTTTTCTGATGGTAATAGAAAAAATATTTTAGAAATCGAAGATGCTACTGAATGGCAAAAAATGATAAAGGCTGGTGCACGTCATACTCTTAGCTATCCAGTGGATGTGACTCGCATTCGTATTCCGAAAGAAACTTTGGAAAAATACTTTGCACTTGATGATAGTAATCCTTTAAGAAGATTGTTCTTTAAAATTGCCCAATCCCTTAGTAATATTCGTAGTTTTGACGATATTTTTAAATTTGTAGGATTGGTTAACTACCCTGAAAGCATACAGTCTGAAAGCCCAAATTACATACCTAAGATGGCCAATTCCAATCAATATCCTATGGGAACTACCATTTTCGATGTCAACGGCCACCAGTCCATATCCTTTAGCTGTGCTGCTTGCCACGCGAGTGATCTGTTTGGTGTCAAAATTCTTGGTTTACCAAATCGTTTTCCCAGGGCCAACCATGCTTTTGTGGTGGGGAAAAAGGCCATATCCAAAGTTCCAACTTCACTTTACTCTTTGATACTTAATCCCAGCGCCGAAGATTTAAAAGACTTCGAAACGGCCAAACATGCCATGAGCTTTGTGATGACAAAAGAGCCTAAGGCGATCGGACTAGATACCTCCTTGGCACAAGTGGGACTCTCCCTTGCCTTAAGGCAGGATAATGCATACGCCGAGCTAAAACCAAATGACCGCAGACGAAGAAGGGAATACAAAAAACATCCTTTGCATAAGATTCCAGCGGACTCCAAGCCAGCTACCTGGTGGAACTTAAAATACAAGACACGCTTTTTATCTGATGGTTCCCTGGTATCAGGAAATCCCATTCATACTAATTTTTTATGGAACGAAATAGGAAGAGGCGCCGATTTACACAAGCTAGAAACATGGCTAATCAACAATAAAAGAAAAATAGATGAACTCACCGCCTATGTCTTTAACACGGAAGCTCCCCGCTTTAATGATTTTTTCCCTAACCACATTGATATCAGTAGCGCCAAGCGCGGAGAAATTTTATTCAATAATAGCTGCAAAGGCTGCCATGGTATTTATGAAAAGAATTGGTCAAGAGCAGATGCTCATTTGCTAAGCTATGCAGAGTTATTAGAAAATAAAAAAGTTTGGTATCCAACACAATCCAGGGCCATTGATGTTAAAACGGATGAACATCGTTTTAAAGGTATGCAATATTTTTATCGAGACCTAAACAAACTAAAAATATCCAAAACTATCAATACAGTCGTTGAGCCACAACAAGGATATATTCCACCTCCACTCATTGGAATTTGGGCCCGCTGGCCATATTTTCATAACAATTCGGTGCCGAGCTTGTATGAGGTTTTAACTCCCGATTTCAAAAGAGCAAAAAGCTATATCTCGGTAGCGGCCATAGATAAAAAAATAGACTTTGATTTGGAAAGAAACGGCTATCCAAAGCCTGATTTAGTACGCCAGGAATTCCGTGATAATAAGCTATATTTCTACAATACAGCAGTGCCAGGCATGTCCAATAAAGGGCATACCAAAATGCTGCTGGATGCAAATGGCCATGAAAAATTTGATCACCAGGACCGCCTGGACCTAATTGCCTATCTAAAAACTTTATAGAAAAAGCTCTTGGCAAAGCTAGCCTAAATCACTAGAATGTCTAGATATCTAAATGGGCCCTTAGCTCAGCTGGGAGAGCACTTCGCTGGCAGCGAAGGGGTCAGCGGTTCGATCCCGCTAGGGTCCACCATTCATATCATTTACCTAAGCTTTTTCAAGGCCTTATCGATATTACAGGTAGTCGTCTTCTTTTTTAGGGAAAGATTGATTTCATTTGTTTTTTTAGCTTTAAACTTACCACAATCAAGTACAGCGTTGAATGGTCGATCATCCATAAAGAAGGATTTTAAGAGTTTACCGTCTTGCTCCTTAGCGGTTAAACAAAAGGCTTCAGATGCATCCTGACTCATATAACGGCCAAGACCGACATAAGTCTCACCTTTAAAGCAACTGATGGCATAGAGACAGTTGATTTTATTTCCTTCAGGAAATTCACAGCCTTTATTTAAAAATTGTAGGGAGATTTTATTTTGTCCATCAACGATTTCGCAAAGTATCTCTCCTCGTTGATAATTATCACACCCACTCCAAGCTATCT
>JBFEUX010000002.1:0-37539 GCA_041547255.1 Bacteriovoracaceae bacterium | reverse complement strand
GGAGGTTTGGCACCTCGATGTCGGCTCATCGCATCCTGGGGCTGGAGCAGGTCCCAAGGGTTTGACTGTTCGTCAATTAAAGCGGTACGCGAGCTGGGTTCAGAACGTCGTGAGACAGTTCGGTCTCTATCCTCCGTGGGCGTAAGATATTTGAGAAGAGCTGACCTTAGTACGAGAGGACCGGGTTGGACGAACCTATGGTGTACCGGTTGTCACGCCAGTGGCATCGCCGGGTAGCTAAGTTCGGAAAGGATAACCACTGAAAGCATCTAAGTGGGAAGCCCCCTTCAAGATAAGATATCTATTAAGAGTCGTTCTAGACTAGGACGTTGATAGGCAGGATGTGTAAGCACGGTAACGTGTTCAGCTGACCTGTACTAAATACTCGTTTTGCTTTATTTTAAAAAGTTTTATGGTTTTGGACTTTTGGATATATTTGAAAATTCTATCTGGTCTTGTTTTGTGATTGTTAAAGAATGAAAAGTGGTTTATAAACCACACTACAATATTGATACACAGTTTGGGTGTGTCGATAGCGCAGGGGAAACACCTAGTTACATCTCGAACCTAGAAGTAAAGTCCTGTTGCGGCGAAGGTAGTGCTCGGGGGACTGAGTGTGAGAATAGCAAGATGCACCCATTATATTATAAAAAAGCCCTGATTTATTCAGGGCTTTTTTTTTGTGTAATCACGAGATTAATCCAGAGTTATAGAATCGATTAATAACGTGTTGGAGTAGAATAGTCTTACATAATAACGTAAATTCAATGCTTATTTTTAGAAAAAAACGGTCTTGGTTATTTTAAACCTGTTTGGAAATTGTTAAAATATAAAGATGTATCGCAGTGAATATACAGTAATATTTAAAAGACTCGCATTTGCTTTTGTATTATATCCTGTGACTAGAATTATATTTGCAGCCTTTAATTATAACTATTTTCAAAATATTTCAATCTCTGAATTTTTTCTGGGTATGTTGTATGGATTAAGGTTTGATCTTTCGACTTTACTAATAGCGAATGCTATTTTCATTCTTTTATCGACTATCCCTGTGAGATTAAACTGGTACCGAATTTTATTGAAAGTGGTCTTTGTTATTTCAAACACTATTTTTTTGGGCATTAATATTGTTGATGCTGAGTTTTTTAAATTTAATGGAAAAAAGTTAACAGCGGATGTTCTGGCGATTGGCTCTGATATCAATGCTCAGATTTTTCAGTTGATGGCTTATTACTGGAATCTTGTGATTATGGTTTTGCTTATGTCATTTATATTGTGGAAACTTTATCCGCGAGTAAAGTTTGATAAGCACGCTCATGATGTAAAAGTGAAAATCTGGTTAACACCAGTTATTAGTTTATTAGCTCTCGTTCTAGCATTTATTGGAATTAGAGGAGGATTACAAATGAAAAGTATTTCTCCTAAGGAGGCGTTCCAATTTGTAAAATATGAAGTAGGTAATTTAGCATTAAATTCTGCGTATTCCTTAGTTCGCTCCTATGAACTCGATGGGCTAAAATTGGTTAGTTACTACAAAGATGACGAAGATGTTCTAAATGATATAAAAAAATTTAGAAATATAGCGCCTGGATATTTAGGGCATCCAGGACAAAATATCATACTGATTATCATTGAAAGTTTTTCGCAAGAATATATCAATGAAGGTTATGCACCTTTCTTTTCTGAATTGGCCGAAAAAGGGCTTTATTACGATAACAATTTTGCGAATGGTAGACGTTCTGTTGAGGTCTTGCCATCTTTGCTGACAGGTATACCTTCAATTATTGGTGAACCTATACCATTGTCTCAATATCAAACAAATAAATTCATAAGCTTGCCGCAGATTTTAAAAAAGCATAGCTATGACGTTTCTTTTTTTCATGGGGGAAAAAGGGGAACAATGGAGTTTGATAGCTACACGCGTGCGATAGGAATTGATAAGTATTTTGGAAAAGAAGATTATCCTAATCAAGATCATTTTGATGGAAATTGGGGAATATATGATCACCACTTTTTTGATTATATGAGTGATTATTTATCGAGCGTAAATGGCCCATTCTTTTCTACTATTTTTACTTTAAGTTCTCACCAGCCCTATAGTGTTCCGGCTGAGTTTAACGGAAAATTTCCTAAGGGTAATTTAGAGATTCACGAGAGCATAGGTTATGTGGATCATAGTTTGAAATTATTTTTTGAAAAGGCAAAACAAAGGAAATGGTTCGAAAATACTTTGTTTATTATTACTGCTGATCATACGCAAAAACTTTCCAAAAAAGAGTTCCTCAATACTCTCGGGCAATATCGAGTACCCTTATTATTGTTTCATCCTAGGTACGATCTGGGGAAATATAAGCAAGCTAAAGTTACTCAGCATGTAGATGTGTTTCCCACTGTTCTGGACTTTTTGGATATCGAAGAATCAAACTTTTTACCTTATGGGGCCAGCGTTTTTAGTAAAGACCCAGGTCGTATGATTAACTTTATTGGAGAAAGGTATTTATATTTTAAGCCACCTTATCTTTTAAGCTTTTCTGATAAGCCTCAAAGTTTCGCAGTCTATGATGATAAATTGGAGGCAGAGAAGCTAGTAAATGAAGTTGATAAGCAGATGGTGGAAGAATTAAAGCACTATATTCAGTTCACCAACAATGGATTTATTAAAA
Source organism: Bacteriovoracaceae bacterium (assembly GCA_041547255.1). Classification (GTDB taxonomy): domain Bacteria; phylum Bdellovibrionota; class Bacteriovoracia; order Bacteriovoracales; family Bacteriovoracaceae. The sequence goes on along the minus strand of JBFEUX010000002.1, from coordinate 34,876 downwards.
ATAAGCTCTTTAAGAGCACTTCCAGTGGATACGCTACGAGTCAAAACAAGCTTTAGCTTAGATTTCATAAGGATTACTTGTCACATTTACTCTACAAAGTTAGGATAGAACGACATAAGCTATTGAATTAAGAGTAAATCTATGGAAGTAATCGGCAATCAATTAGATGTTCACACTAATTATTTTATTGAAAATTTAGACTATCATTCGTCTTTAAAAGATGAATTAGAAGAAAAGCTAAAACATGTTTATGCGGGTGGGGGCGAAGCTGCTGTGGCCAAGCATACAAAGCGTGGAAAGTTTTTGGCGAGAGAAAGAATTCAAAAGATCTTGGATGATGGTTCTTATTTTTTAGAGTTATCAGCGCTGGCCGCGAATGATGTTTACGATCAGGATGTTCCCAGTGCAGGTGTTATTACGGGGATAGGAAAGGTACACGGGATAGAGTGTATGTTTGTTGCAAACGATGCCACTGTAAAAGGTGGAACCTATTTCCCTTTAACTGTTAAGAAGCATTTACGGGCCCAGGAAATTGCGTTGAAAAATAATCTACCTTGTATTTATTTGGTTGATTCTGGCGGAGCGTTTTTGCCTAAACAAGATGAAGTCTTTCCGGATCGTGATCATTTTGGAAGAATTTTTTATAATCAAGCTCAAATGAGTGCCAAAGGGATTGCTCAAATAGCAGTCGTCTTAGGCTCTTGTACGGCAGGTGGAGCTTATGTTCCGGCCATGAGTGATGAAACAGTTATCGTGAAAGAGAATGGAACTATTTTCTTGGGAGGGCCACCTCTGGTTAAGGCCGCAACCGGCGAAGAAGTTAGTGCCCAGGACTTAGGCGGAGCGGAGGTTCACACCCGTACTTCAGGAGTTGCTGATCACTACGCGCAAGATGAAGAAGATGCACTATTTATAACTCGAAATATAATTGAAAACCTCAATATCAAGCATCCTCATAAACTGAGTTTACAGGAAGAGTATGAAGAGCCTTATTTTGCGGCCGAAGAGATATATGGAATTGTATCGAAGGATACTCGTAAACCTTATGATGTGAGAGAAGTTATTGCTAGGATTGTCGATGGTTCAAAGTTTCAAGAGTTTAAAAAAGAGTTTGGTGAAACACTTGTTTGTGGTTTTGCCACTATCCATGGATATCGAGTCGGGATACTTGCGAATAATGGAATTCTTTTTTCGGAAAGTGCTGTTAAGGGTGCACATTTTATAGAGCTATGTGCTCAAAGAAAAATACCGTTAGTCTTTTTACAAAATATTACTGGTTTTATGGTGGGAAAAGAATATGAATCCCAAGGTATTGCCAAGCACGGAGCTAAATTAGTCACGGCCGTTTCGACAGCAAATGTACCAAAGTTTACTGTGGTTATTGGTGGTTCTTTTGGTGCAGGGAATTATGGTATGTGTGGACGAGCCTATGACCCCAACTTTTTATGGATGTGGCCTAATGCTAAGATTTCCGTCATGGGGGGAAGCCAAGCTGCCGGTGTGTTAACTACAGTTAAACAAGATGGGCTTAAATATAAAGGTAAGCCTGCAATGACAGAAAAAGAGGTTGCTGAATTTCAAAAGCCTATTTTAGATAAATATGAAAAAGAAGGTAGTGCCTATTATAGTAGTGCCCGCCTTTGGGATGATGGAATTATCGCTCCTGATGAAACGAGAACAGTTCTAGGATTGGCGCTATCAGTGTCCCATAATAAACCGATAGAAGACACCAAGTTTGGTGTGTTTAGGATGTAATCTATGTATGATTTACTTAAAGTAAAAACAGATGAGTGGGGAGTGGCCGAAGTCACTTTAAGTCGCCCAGAGATTCACAATGCTTTTAATTCAAAATTAGTTTCAGAGTTGACTAAGGTGTTTAAAGAATTAGATGAGGATGACAAGATTCGGTTAATTGTTTTGACTGGTGATGGTAAGTCTTTTTGTGCTGGAGCTGATCTTACTTGGATGAGTTCTATGGTTGAATACAGTGAGTTAGAAAACCTTGAAGATTCCAAAGACCTTTTTGATATGTTTGATACCATTAATAATTGCAGTAAACCAGTAATTGGAAAAATTAATGGGCATGCTCTTGGTGGTGGGGTAGGACTTGTCGCTGTTTGCGATTATGCCATTACTACGGAAAGAGCTAAGTTTGGTTTTACTGAAGTTCGTCTGGGATTGGTACCTGCTGTTATTTCTTCTTTTTGTATCTCCAAGATTGGAGAGGCAAATGCCAGGGCATGGTTTTTATCTGGCGAACGTTTTGATGCGAAACAGGCTATGTTGATGGGGTTAGTGCACGAAGTAGTCGATGAGCATCATTTTGAAAAAAGAACAGAAGAAGTTGTTGAGTCCTATCTGATGGCGGGGCCTGAGGCCAGTAAAGCAGCAAAAAAACTAATTAAAGATTTACGTAAGTTGAAAAAAGATTCATTGAAGATACATGTATGTTCCGAGATCGCTTTACGCAGGGTAAGTGAAGAAGGGCAGGAGGGAATGAAGGCCCTCTTAGAAAAAAGAAAAGCAAAGTGGATAAAAGATGATTAAAAAAATTCTGATTGCCAATCGAGGAGAAATTTCCAAGAGAGTGATTCAAACTTGTAGGCGTTTGGATATTGAAACTGTAAGTATTTATGCTCAAGATGATGCCGGTCTTGCTCATGCATTAGAGTCGGATAAAGCAATTTGTTTGGGAAGAGGTGCTTTAGCAGATACTTATTTAAATAAAGAAAAAATTATTGAGATAGCTAAAGAGCATGCATGTGATGCCATTCACCCTGGTTATGGTTTTCTTTCTGAGAATACTGAATTTTGTAGCATGGTTAACAAAGCGGGGATCATTTTTATTGGACCTAGCACAACCGCAATTGAACTTATGGGCGATAAAAAAGCATCCAAAGTAAAAATGGAAGAGCTGGGTATCCCTGTTGTTCCTGGTTATCACGGAGATGATCAATCAGAGAGCATCTTGTTTGAAAAGGCAAAGAAAATTGGCTTTCCAGTGTTGATTAAGGCCACTGCCGGTGGCGGTGGAAAGGGAATGCGTATTGTTCGCAGTGAGCAAGATTTTAAATCTGCTTTAGAGTCTTCTAAACGTGAGGCCAAGAATGCTTTTGCGAACGACAAGGTTTTGTTAGAAAAATATATTGAGACCCCAAGACATATTGAAGTGCAATTAGTTTCTGATGGAGAGGGTAATCACTTTCACTTTTTTGAAAGAGAATGTTCTATTCAAAGACGTTATCAAAAAGTTATTGAAGAAACTCCTTCTCCTGCTCTTGATAATGAGTTGCGTGTAAAAATCTGTGAAACAGCTGTTAAGATTGCACAAGGTATCGATTACCGTGGGGCTGGGACCATTGAGTTTATTCTAGGTCCAGCTAAACAGTTCTATTTTTTGGAGATGAATACTCGTCTGCAAGTTGAGCACCCAGTTACTGAGATGGTAACGGGTTATGACTTAGTCGAATTACAAATTAAAGCAGCGGCAGGGGAAGCATTTAATTTTACTCAAAAGGATATTAAGCAACAGGGACATTCGATTGAGTGTCGTATTTACGCAGAAGATCCTGATAATGAGTTTCTTCCCACCAGTGGAAGGATTCAGCAAATTAGCGTTGATGGCCTTACTGATTTTAGATTAGACTGTGGTTATTACGACGGTTCCAAAATTTCCACAAATTATGATCCCATGCTGGCAAAACTAATTATTCATGCAGATAATAGACAGGAGGCTATCGATAAAATAAAACGGGCCCTAAGCTCAGTGGTATTCGGGGGATCCAAGACTAATCGCGATTATTTGCGTCGTTTACTTTCTCACCCTGAGTTTGAAAAAGGAAATATTCACACTCATTTTATTGATCAGTACCAGGATGATTTATTATTAAAAGAGTTACCAGAAGCTGAACTTGCGGCAGTACTGGCCGCGGGGGTGCAGTTGGGGCATAAAACCCAGGACTCTGTATGGGATGCGAATTTTTCTCCAGTGGAAAAAATGGCCACTGTGAATGCAGATACTCATAAATTTATGCATTTACTAAGCACTCAGACAAAAGTTGAGATTGAACTAGCTGGTATAAAGTATACCTTTGAGGTACTGGAAAAATCAATTCATCATGTGCATCTTGTACGAAATAAGCAGGATTATATTATAAATACTTTTTCATTTAATACTCAAGGTGAGAAGCAGCTCTTTTGTAATGATAAGGAAGTTCTTTTTAAATTATTACCGAAGGCCCAAGGTAAGTCGCAAAGCTTAAACTTATCTGAAGGCTCTATGCAAAGTCCAATGCCGGGTAAAATCTTTAAGGTAATTGCCAAAAGAGGACAGTCTGTAAAAAAGGGTGAGGATATTTTAATTTTAGAGGCAATGAAAATGGAGCACACTATTCGCGCACCAAAAGATGGGGTAATTAAGGATATCTTTTTTCAGGCGGGTGACCAGATCCAAGGAGGAGTGCTCCTCTGTGAAATAGAATAGTGAAATAGAGTAAGGGGTGTCATGTTTGAACAGTTACCAAAACACGCAAAGATAGTTGAAGTTGGACCAAGAGATGGTTTACAAAATGAGAAGCGTGCTTTGTCCTTAGAGGACAAATTAGAATATATCCGTTTGCTTTCACTCACGGGGCTAAAAACTATTGAGGCCACAAGTTTTGTTAGAGCTGATAAAATTCCACAGATGGCCGATGCGATTGAATTATATAAGGCCGTAACAGAACTGCCTAATTTCTCGGCCTTAAGCTTTCCTTGTTTGATTCCTAATGTGAGAGGTTATGAGCTGGCCAAAAAAGCTGGAGTTAAAGAGATTTCTCTTTTTTCTGCGACCAGTGATGCTTTTACCAAAAATAATATTAATTGTACTGTTGCCGAAAGCTTCGTCCGCATGGAGGAAGTTTCCAAGCAGGCAAAAGCAGATGGCGCCAAAATTAGAGGGTATATTTCAACGGCCTTTGGCTGCCCTTTTGGAGGCAATACTTCGGTAGAGAAATTAATTGAAGTGGCACAAAAATTCTTTGATCTCGGTGCTTATGAAATTAGTATTGGTGATACCACTGGTGTGGCGACTCCCACTCAAGTTAATGATTATCTAAAAGAGTTTTTGAAGCATATTGATAAAGAAAAAGTCGCCATGCACTTTCATGACACTCGTGGCATGGCCCTAACCAATATATTAGTCTCACTTGAACATGGTATTTCCGTTTTTGACTCTTCTTCTGGAGGCTTGGGGGGATGTCCTTATGCTAAAGGCGCCACGGGAAATGTGGCAACTGAAGATGTATGGTATTTATTAAACTCTATGGGAATAGAAACAGGTATTGATATTGAGGCATTAGTAACAGCTTCCAAATTTATTTTGGCAAAGGTAGAAAAACAAAGTCCTTCAAAATACTTTCAAACATTCGTTAAATAATAATAGTAAGGAATTAGCATGCATTATAAAAATACTAGCGAGTTAAAATTAGATTTTTCCAACTCGACTTTGTGGATTACATTGAATCGGCCACAGGCCAGTAATGCATTTTCTGATAATATGATTAATGAATTAGTTGCAACTCTTTTTCAAGCAGATGAAGATAACCAGGTTAGATCTATTGTGATTACAGGAGAGGGAAAGCATTTCTGTGCCGGAGGAGATGTAAAAAGTATGCAGGATAAAACTGGTATGTTTGCCGGTGAACCCAACGAATTGAGAGAGCGCTACAAAAGAGGAATTCAAAAAATTCCACAATGCATGGAAAATCTTTCAACGCCAACCATTGCCATGGTTAATGGTGCGGCCATTGGTGCTGGTTTAGATTTGGCGTGTATGTGTGATATTAGAATTGCGAGTGAGCATGCCAAGTTTGGAGAAACTTTTGCCAAGTTGGGATTGATTCCTGGAGACGGGGGGACATATTTTTTACAAAGAGTGATTGGCTTTGCCAAAGCAATGGAGCTAAGTTTAACAGCAGAAATTATTGATGCAAAAACGGCCTTAAATATTGGACTGGTTAACTACACCGTCGGGGCAAACGAGCTTAAAGAAAAAGTTGAAAATGTAGTAAATAAAATTAATCAAAATGCCCCTATAGCTATTCAAATGATGAAAAGGGCAATTCATATGGCATATAGAAGTGATTTAAATTCTAACTTAGACTTACTTTCAGCGTACCAAGGAATCACTCAAAGAACGTCGGACCATGCAAGTGCCCTCCAGGCATCACTTAATAAAAGTCAAGTAGATTTCAAACACGAATAGTTTAGTATCTATTTTATAATTTGTTTTTGACATTCGAATCAACTTTTTTAAAAATTAAGATATAGCAATTTTTTAAATAGGAAGATGGGTGCTAAAACTAAGTTATTCTTTAAGTTGGTTTTTATTTTTTAGCTGTTCAAGCGTTACCTTTCTGTCCGCAAATAATATCTCGACTAGTTTTGACTATGAAGATAGCAATACCTCTGATGTGAGATTGAGAATAGAGAAAGATTTTTATATGTGGGGACTTTATCCCCGTGAAGAGGTCGTTAAAGTAGATGAGGTCTTTCTAGCGCAAGGGCATAATTCAGTGTCAGATTTAGTTATCAAAGAGGTTGATACGACTAATAAGGCAGTGTGGATGTTATTTACTTTTGGAATGTATTATCCACAAAGTTTTGAATTAACAGCAAAAGTCAATTAAACGAAATAGGGTCCAAGGATGGGCCCACTTAGGCCAAGGATGGCCTTCTTTTTTATCCTTTAAATTAATCTTCTAGAGAGGCCAAAAGGTCGTTAAAGAAATTGGACTTATAAGCTTGTTCTTCTTCTTCAGACATATGCCCAAAAGAATTTCGATCTTGATGTTGGAAATGATCTTCGTGCTCCACTAAAAAACGGCTCATACATCTTTTGATTTCTTTGCCATATATTTTACGCATTTGAGCGTAAGTCATAATAAGTCTTCGTTTCGCCCGGGTAATCCCCACATAACAAAGTCTTCTTTCTTCATCGATATTACCATTTTCTTTCATGACATTTTTATGAGGTAGCAGTTCCTCTTCCAATCCAATAAGAAAACAAGTATCAAACTCTAGCCCTTTTGATGAGTGCAGAGTCATTAGTTGAACTTCGTTTTTCATGATGCCTTCATCATCTTTTTGGTTGTCCTGATTGTCGGCCAAAAGTAATCTCTCGAGATAGTTTTGCAAAGTTGCTTCTTCACGAAATCGATCCACAAAACGGTCTGTAGAAAGTAAAAAGCTTTTAACGTCATCGCGCTTTCTGGCGGCAACTTTAGGGGAGTCATAAGACTTGGCCACAAATTCCCAATAACCAATCTCATCAATAAGTGCGGCCATCGCCTGGGTTAGCGTCATGGTCTCAAATAGGTAATTATATTTTTTTATTATAGCGATGAAGTCCTGTAGTGCTCTTCCTCTTTTAGAGTCATCGGCCGTAGTTTCGGCATCAATAACTTCAAAAAGAGGTATATGTTTTTCATGTGCAATGGCGAGATACTTTTTTAGAGTTTGTGTTCCCACACCACGCTGGGGAATATTTAAAATTCGTCTTAAACTCAATTCATCCTTTGGATTAAAAATTACTGAAAGGTAGGCAATAAGATCTTTGATCTCTTTTTTCTCGTAAAATTTTTGTCCTCCAATAATCGTATAGGGAACTTGGGCCAGGCGTAGCTGATCCTCTATTGGTGGCACTTGGGTATTACTACGGTAGAGAATGGCCACATCTCCTAGAAACTTACCGGCCTTTTGAATATTGATTATTTCTTCGATGACAATTTGAGCTTCGTGATCCGAATTGGCACAGGCCCACAGCTGCGGTTTTGGACCTTCAAAATTATCCGTTCGCATGGTTTTGTCTTTACGCTTAATATTTTCTTTGATGACATTATTGGCGAGCTTTAAAATAGGTTCAGTAGAGCGGTAGTTTTGTTCCAGCTTAATTACCGCCGTGCCGGGGTAAAGCCTTTCAAAGTTTAGGATATTGGTTATATCGGCCCCGCGAAAGGCATAGATACTTTGATCATCATCTCCAACAACGCATATATTATTATGTTTGCTGGTGAGGGCGCGTACCATTTCAAACTGTAGCCCATTGGTATCTTGATACTCATCGATCATAATATATTTATAGCGCTCAGAGTACTTCTCAGCGATTTCAGGATGCTCTTTAAAAAGTTTCACACAAAGAAATAAAATATCATCAAAATCAACAGCATTATAAAAATGCAGTTTGTCTTGGTAGAAATGATAAACAAATTCAGTGGCCTCGTCATAGGGATTTTCCGGGTCAAAAAACTCGGTGTCCTTGAATTCATCGGCCGAGATACCGGCATTTTTAAGATAGCCAATTTTTGAAGCTATGGTTTTCTTATCAAAGGCTTCTTTATCCAGACGAATCTTCTTTAGGCCTTCACGGATAATACTCATCTGATCCCCTTGATCGTAGATGGTAAAATCTTTGTTATAGCCAATATGATGAATATCTTCTCTTAGAATACGAATACCTAGTGAGTGAAAAGTAGAAAGAGTGATTCCGCGTTTTTTGCGAGAACCTAATAGCTTTGACACCCGCTCATGCATTTCCATGGCCGCTTTATTAGTAAAGCTAACGGCCAGAATATCTTTGGGCGGGATGCGCAAGTTATCAATCATATGGCCAATTCGATAGGTCAGTGTTCGGGTTTTACCCGAGCCAGCTCCTGCCAGGATTAGTACAGGGCCATTAACTGTTTCTGCTGCATGTCGTTGTTGGGGGTTCAATCCACCGAGGTCAATCATGGCACTACTTTAATAGCGCTTGTGGGAGTAGTAAAGAAAGATAATTTTTAGGCCAAAAATCGCCAAGTTTTGTATGCAATCTGCTGTTTGTAAATAAATATTATTTTCAAGTAGGATATAATGTTAAAAGAAAAAAACTTAGTAAAAACAAAAGGTTATATGTATTTCAAAGAAAAGCTGAACATTTTGGTCATATAATTAAACTCACTAAAGGAATTTACCGACAAGCTCCTAGAGCTAGGTGAGGAAATTATGAAGATATTATTAAGTACATTAACTTTAACTATATTACTTGGACTTTCTGGTTGTTCGCCGGCACCTGAAAAAACGAGCTTGAAAGTATCCTTATCTGCAGCAGCACTGGGAAGTGCCTTTTCTGGTGGTGTTTATGTTGAGGCCAAAAATCTCCTTACACAAAAAAAAGTTTTACGCTTTTTAGATACAACTGATGACACAATTATTTTAGATTTAGAAAGTGGCGATTATCACTTTAGTGCTATTGGTTGGGATGGTACTGTCCATTTTGAAGGAAACCCTTATTGTGCGTATCTCGCAAATGTAAATGTAAGTGGGGCAGATGTAAATCTTGCTTTAGATGCTACGATGGCCAATTGTAATGCACCTATTTTTGGTGGTTTCCGTCAGGCAAACTTGATCTCATGTTCTGATGTTCAAAAACATATTGTTAATGGAGAAGCTGATGCTTATTTACAGCAGGGAATGGATTGCTATGGAGATGACTTCTTTCCGGGATCAGTAAGCCACTTTAAAATAAATCTCGCTCAAGTGTTACAAGATGGTACTGTTCTTCCTGGTTTAGATAGTGCCTGCTATCCAGTTAGTAATAGTAAAGCCGCAACTGGAGTGAAGCTTCCTATGGGAAGTATCGATTTTTCTCTTCGATACGCGATAAAAGGTTATGCATCGGCCGCTGAATGTGATGCTAATCTTGCGCCTACAAATCTGTATCTTTTTCCAAATGGACTACAGGGACACGCAAATGGTGACTTGGGAATGGTGATTTCGGCTGATGCAACTCTACCTATTGATATCTGGACGCATACTAATATATGTGAGGGAACTCAATTGAGTAGTACCAATCCTGTTAGTGTTCCTGGTAAGCAGGTAGGTGATCCTGCAAATTATTTATTATGTTCTGCAGGACAATTCGCAAAAATTGCGAATGATTTAGCAGGTACTTATATTTTAGGTACTGATATTGATTTTGGTGGCAGTAATACTCCGATTGCTGGACCTTTTGTTGGTAGCTTGGAAGGTGATAGGAGGGTTTTAAGAAATGGGAATAATCCACTCTTTGATAAAATTCATGTCCTAAATCCTGATAGTCGTATTCATGATTTTTCAATTGAGAATTTTAATATTGATATAAATGCTAATGGTGCTGGTGGGTATGGTATTTTAGCAAATCAAATACTACGTGGAGGTTCTGCTACTGATGCAAGGCTCGAAGTCTCAAATATTTCTATTGATCCTCTTAGTTTAGCAAAAATAACAGATTCTAACTCAACATCACCTATGTATTTAGGTGGACTGGTTGGTCTGGTTGATTTGAGTCTTTCAGAGTTAGACCGAATTTATTTCAGAAATATTCAATCTCAAGCCGCATTAGACTCAAACGCTAACCCAGCTTATATAATGGCCACAGGGGGGATTGTAGGAAAAGCGGTAGGTTTTACAGGTAATTCCAATGTTTACTTTGAATCGGTGAAAGTAGGATCAGATATAGCTGCACTGAACATTCGAGGAGGAAGTAGGCTAGGCGGACTTGTTGGTACAGCATCTAATATTTCTATACATGAAGGTGTTTTTGTAAATCTTCAAGTAAAGGGGGCTAGCGGCTTAGGTGGAGTGGTAGGAGAGATGTTCGGTACAGGTACAGGAAGTTATAGTTATGTGAGAGGTACTTCTACTAAGGTTAGTATCCTTGCAAATAGTGCAGAGGTCATAGGAATTGGCGGCGTTGTTGGTAATGTTCTTAGCGAACATGGTCTTATGATTGAATCGACTGTTTCGAATTTAAGTCTTAACGATATATCATCGTTTTATAGTTCCGTTGGTGGGATGGTTGGTAGTGCATACTATAGTTCTAGCATGGGAGGATTAAGTATTAATAATGTTAAAGCTAATATACAAAATCATGTTGATGGTTCTTCAATCGGTGGTTTTGTAGGAGCATATGGTAATGCTTCTTTTACTGCGAATAGTGGCTGGCCAGCATTTATTAAAAATTCTATAGCTGAAGGTTTTATTGGAACTGCAGATCCGAATGTCGCAAATACAATGAATACTCAAAGAGCTGGTTTTGTGGGATCAATCACTGGTGGTCGAGTTGAAAGATCACTTGCAAACTTTTCTGAAATTTCTGGAGATAATCTTATTGGGGGAGGCTATGGCCAAGCAACTCAGAGTGAAATATTTGAGAGCCAGTTACATATTGGCGCTTTGAAAGCCAATGTTGATGCAGGTGCAGGAGGAATAATTGGTAAGCAAGTAGATGCTTCTGTTATGGGAGCTTATCAGGCAATTAAGTTGATTACTAGTTGTGGTTCAGTACTTGGTACTTGCAAAGGACTTATAGGTGGCTTTGCTACTGCATCAAGTGATTTTGTATTTTCTAATATAATAAATTTATCCGGTGTATCACCAGAGTGTGGAATTAATTGTTCTGCATCCTTACTTGATCAAAGTGTTATAACGAGTGATAGTAATTGTGGGGCTTCACCTTCTAATGTTTTGCCTCCATTTGAGGATTATTCGCTATCAGGAGGAAAATGTGAGCTCTTATTTGAACATCAATGGCGCAAGTATGGCTACGATGCTGCTTCAAATCGCTATTTAGCAGGTAATTCAGTTGAGCCATTTCTTATCTCTAGTATGACCGACTGGAACGGAATTGGAACTGATGCGCTTTTAATGTCAAAGCATTTTAAATTAATGAATGATTTAGACTTTGGTTCAAATGCTGTTAATTTTAATCCGATTGGAGCAAATGATAGCTCTGTTATAAATCCGGACACAGGTCAAGTGGAGGGAGTGTTTAGAGGGGGGATACAGGCCAATGGCCACGTCCTGAGAAATATTACTTATGATGCAACAGCAGGAACATCTGCAGGATTATTTCCCATGTTAGGTGGTCAGTTAGGGCATTGGGGAGAACCTTTAATTATTGAAAATATGGTTATCAATTGTGGAGCTCAGTTAAATTGTGGGACTGTAGGAGAGGCATTCGAAGGGGCCAATATCCATGTTGTGGTTAGAAATGGTAATGTCTCTAGTTCTGCGGGAGTTGTAGGAGGCTTGGTTGGTTTTGTTTCTGGAAGTTGGGTTGAAATTGCTGACTCTGGCTTTGAAGGAAGCATTATCGGGGTTACTGACAGTATTGGAGGATTAGTAGGACAGCTGAACATGGGCTCAACTGTAAGTCTTAATATTCGTAATTCTTTTGCCAAACTAAGCAAAATTGTAGGAGGAACTAATGTTGCTGGCCTTATCGGAAGATCCGATGGTGGGCAAAGTGTGAGAATTGAAAATTCCTATGTTTGGCTAGATGTGAATCAAAACAATAACACTGGTGCTGATATTCAGGGAACAAGTACTTTTGGCTTGGTGGGACTATTTAGTGGAAGTATGGATATGCGAAATGTTTACGTTGATTATTCAAAGGCGCAACTTCCTGTAAGTGGTTTTCAAGCCATTATTGGCGCAGGGGCCATTAATAGTAATAATAATGTTTATATGGTGGGTGCCACTAATTATGATAGTTACGGTATTGCAACTGGCCTTGTGGCAACTCAGGCAGATTTAGAGATGAATATGGATAGCTGGGACTGGGTAATGAACTCAAGTGGAGAACTTATCTCAAGAAGTGAATTTTGTCTGACAGCTCTTCTTGGTGACCCTGAGTGTCAATACAACTAATTTCTATCTGACAAATTATAATAGTTTACGTATATTATCCCCTAGTAAATCTAGGGGATTTTTTTATGAAGCATTTGATTACTTCGGCACTACCGTATGCCAACGGACCGATTCATTTTGGACATATTGCGGGGGTTTATTTGCCCGCAGATATTTATACTAAGCACCTGAAAATGAAGGGTGAGAAATGTATGCATATCTCTGGTTCGGATGAGCACGGGGTGGCGATTATGCAAAATGCCCAGAAAGCGAAAAAGTCCTACCAAGATTACGTCAATAAATGGAATAAAGAGCATTTTGAGCTATTTCAAAAGTACAGCATTGAATTTGATTTTTTTGGCCAGACTTCGGCCAAGTATCATGAAGAAGAGGTGCTTGAGTGGTTTAAGGCCTTACATGATAAAGGCTATATTGAGAAGAAGGCAGAGGAGCAGTTGCAATGTCAGGACTGTCATAACTATCTGCCTGATCGCTATGTGGAAGGGACTTGTTATGTTTGTGGTTATGAAGAAGCGCGGGGAGATGAGTGTCCTAACTGTGGCGAGTGGATTGATGCGGTAAAGCTTATTAAGCCTGTTTGTAAGTTCTGTGGCTCAAATAATATTGAAGTGAAGTCAGTCGATCAGTGGTATCTGATGCTGTCAAAATACCATAAAGAGTATCGAGAGTGGTTTGAAGCCGTGTCGCCTGAGTGGAGAAAGACAGTGTCCTCTTTTGTAGACTCTCTTACCAAAGAAGAGATGGTGGATCGGGCGATTACTCGTGACCTGGATTGGGGGATTGATGTTCCACTGTCCGAGGCCAAAGGTAAAAAGCTCTATGTATGGTTTGATGCACCTATTGGTTATGTGTCTAACACCAAAGAATTTTTAAAAGATACGGGTGAGGATTATTTAAAAGATTGGTGGCAAAATGATGATACGGTGATCACCAATTTTATTGGAAAAGATAATATTATTTTTCACGCTATTATTTTTCCTATGATGAGTCTCGCTTCAGAGCGTGCTCACGCAGTGAAGGCGTTACCGGCCAATCAATATGTGAATTTAGAAGGAAAGCAGTTTTCTAAATCTAAAGGTTGGTATGTGGATGCTGATAAGGCGGTTAATGAGTTTGGTGCCGATGCTTTAAGATATTATTTAACGACACTGATTCCAGAGACTAATGACTCCAGTTATACTTGGGAAGGATTTGAGGCTAAAATCAATAATGAACTGGCCAATAATATTGGAAATTTTGTGAATCGTTGTCTGACCTTCTTTTATAAGAATTGGACTGACGGTATTGCAGGGGAGAAGTTTTTAAGCTTCTTCGAAAGTGATGCGTTTCCAGAACTGCAAAAACAAGTTAAAGAGATCAATGAGACCCTAGATAAAATCCAAGTTAAAAAAGCACTCGAGCAAATTATGCACGTAGGTTTTTCTGCGAACACTTTCTTTTCTGATCGTGCACCTTGGGCGCAGATTAAAGAAGATGATAATGCTGCTCAAGAGACCATCGCGCACTCGGCGATATATGCGCTTACCTTGGCCTGCTTATTCACTCCTTATTTACCAACTCTTTCAAGTAAAATTAAAGAGTATTTTGGAGAGCTACCAGCTGAGCTTGAAAAAGATATTTATACGGGAGAGTTTAAAGTATTAAAAGACTATGTTGCTAATGGGGTGGCCTTAAAGAAAAAACCAAAAGGTCTGGTTAAGAAAGTCGAGCACGATCGTATTGTTGAGTTAACTGAAGAATTGAAAAAAAAGTCTAATTAGTTAGTTGAAAGTATGAAAAAAATTGCCATTCTGTTTTTGGCGCATTAAATTGCACCTCCCTTTTTCGCGTGGAGGTGTTTTATGCATAAAATCTTTTCCGAAACAAAACGTCTGGTTCAAATTGAAAAACGCTACACGGCCAAAATTCTTAAAAATTTAATGATTATTGAAAAAGAGAAACTATACGCTGATTTACGGTATCCTTCACTTTATCAATATCTTAGAAAAGAGTTGAATTATTCAGACTCTGAAGCAGTGGTAAGAGTAAATGCGGTAAGGTTAATGCTTAAGTCCAATAAGGCCCAAAACAAGATTAAAGATGGGAGTTTGTCTTTGACCAATGCTGCAAAAACGCAGCAGGCAACGAAAAGAATAAAAGATGAAAAGATTCTTGAAGATGTTCTCGAAAAAGCAGAAAAACTTACAACACGTCATTTTGATGACTATTTGAGAAAAACATTCAAAAAAGCGAGGCAAGAAATCCTTGTATTAGATGAAAGAACTTTGATTAAAATGGATCGACTTAGAGAGAAAGTTGGACAACTTTCATCCTATGAATTGATACAAGTTATGTTGGAGAGAGAATTAAAATCTCCTATGAAATCTGATGCAGAGTTTAAATTGCGCAATTGTAATTATAAAAACTCAAGATACATTTCTAAAACGACAAAGGTGCAAGTTTATACCGGAAAATGTGCGAACTGTGGCAAACAGTATGACCTTGAATATGATCACAAAATGAAATTTTCTCATGGAGGAGATAATTCGCCAGAAAATATACAAATACTCTGTAGAAGTTGTAACCAGCGTAAAGAAATTAAGGCACAGCAAACTAATTTTTTTGCTTAGTTTTATTCTTTATAGCGGTATTTGGAACCGTCAATTTTGACGTGTTTTTTAAACTCATAGCGGGTGCGATTCCAGGTTTGTACCAGGCTGCCAGTTTCGCTGTCTACTAAGGCTTCAAAAGCAAAGGGTTTGCCATCAGGACGGACATATCTAACCACCACGTGTTCTAAATAGCGGCCAATCTTATTTTGCACTTTAATAATTGAACGCTTCTTTTCGATTGTAAAATCTTTTAGTTTTTCTTCGAAAGTCATGCGCATAAAATTTTTCTTGTATTTATCCTGCCAATCCTTACTGATTTTATTTTTCATTTTTAATTGTGCCAGGTCTTGGGTTTCACCAATAACTTCACGATTATGTAGAGGCAGCTTTTTGGCCGGCTTAGGCTTATTTATAGAAGCAATATGACGATTGGGGGCTGGATGATGAGCTGGCTTCTTTTTAGTCTTGTTTTGCTGAGGTAGCGCTTGCTTGTTTGATGGAGCTGTTTTTGCCATATACGTTTTTTGCTGAGAAGGGGAAATGATTAAGAAGGCCAACACACTTAAACTAAAAAATATAAAAATAGAGATATTCTTTTTTTTCATTAGTCTAGTACCGTAAATTGTAAGTTGATAACTTTGTAAGGGGCATGTCCAGCATAACTAAAATCGGGATAATCTTGTAGTGAACTGGCGGCATCACCAAAATTGAATTCATCAAAGCAATCAGAGCAGTTTGTAAAACGCGCTCTAAAGCGGCAATTAAATTTTGTCCCTGGAGTAATCCATTTATTAACTTCCATTAAAACTAAATGGCCAGCATCAAATTTAAATTTCGTTTCACCTTCATTGAGAATGGTTTTAGACCAAGTGCTTTGTGGATCTATTTTTCCAAGTACACCTTGGGCGGCCCCTGGTAGTACCCGAATCAAGCATTCATTGGGATTATAGCCGCTTCCTGACATAGAAGGATTGTTCAGGCAGTCTGAATCTTCCAGGCCAAGCGCATATTTACGATAGAAATCTTGCGTCACCCATTTTGTTTCATTTTCATCACGATACTGAACCATACAGATTGGTTGAGGGGCATCGTAATCATACTTAGAGTAAGTTGTGCTTCCCACGATTTCACTCGTATCAATTAATTTATTGTTTTTGGTGATATGGCTACAATTCCCTTGCATGGTGGAGTCGCTGTCTTGCACACCACCTTCTGATTCCAAAGGAAAGCCATCAATGATACAAGGAGAGTGTGAAGCAATTCCACCACTGATATCACCAGAACCGAGACCATTTAAGTTCGTGGTAGAGCCTACATAGAGCTCTGTGGGGTTATTCAATTTCATATGATCCCAATCGTTGGCCAAGAATTGAACTCCTCCCATAACAGAATTGGAGTTATTAAAGATATTAAGGGAGAGAGCGACAACTTCTCCTGGGCTTACTTTTACATTATTATTATTATATTCCGGCCCTGCCAGCCCTTCGGTTACAGTAACATTTTCACCTTCGTAGGTAAGGCTAGATAAAAGTCTTTTAATATCGGTCTGACCATCAATAATAAAGGCAGAGCTTTCTTGATCCAAAGTGAGAAAGTTTTTAGAAATCAAAATACTTTTTCTTCTGTTGGCCTCATTGACTTGCGTATTCAATGTGAAAGGAATTAGATTGCGACCGTTAAAGACATTGCGATAAGCAAAATCCTGGAAAGAATGAGAGGTAAAGGCAAGTGAGTGCAAACCGTTTCCTCGATCCTCATAGGATTTAAATAATAAAAGCCCATAGTCGTCTAATAACTTTTCTGATTCATCGATATCAAATGAAGGACAAAGACCTGTCGAAATATAGTGCAGAATATTCTTTCCAAAAATTCTAAAAAATCTGCGAAAATTCGGTGGGTTCACAATCTGTGTCCAAAGATAGGATTGCTCTTTATTTAAATTGGTAAAATAAATATTTTGTTGAGTGAAGTCTCCTGTCGCGTAGCGAGAAAATAAATCTGATCCTTTGGCCGTAAGGTCACCGACTTCAGCAAGAGTCTCATTAAATAGGAGCATCATATAATCAGTGGCTTCCTTGTGGATAGTATCCTCATCTGTAGCTGAAAAAGTACATTGATTTTTAAATTCATTGGTGAGAGCTACAAAATAATGGGAAGCGATTGCTGATGCATAGTGAATATCTTCGATTTTCTTATCAGGGTAGGTCGGGTCATAATGGACAAATTGCGGGTAGGAAACTCGTCCTTCTGTTGTGGTCGAAACATCTGCTCCATGGGCCTCTTCATCTTCAGAAAGTGGGCGATAGTTATGTTGAATGAGGTTAAAGGCAAACTCCGCCACGGCATTTCTTTTGTTCATATAATAGGAAAAATAATCGGCGATGGCCTCATTAATGGCACCAGCTTCATCATAAAAAATTTCACCAAGATATGATTTAAAAGGATGGGCCTCAAAATATGTACTACCAGGGGAGAGAGGATCAACTCCAACTGTAACATTTCTCTGATTCATCATGAGTTTTATCAGGGCATGTCCAACTTCATGGTAAATAACACTTGGATCTTGAACCATTTTAACTCTTTTACTACTGGATATTCCAAAGCATAGTGAATCATCTGCAGGACTGAAAGAAGCGTTTAAGTCAGTGAGATCATCAACGTCAAAACAGTTGGTATAGGATTTGACTGTCTTGGTTAGACCGTCGTCATCTGTAAGCCAATATGTTCCCGTATCTACGAGGTTATATTTGGTCGCGGGAGGGATAATCATATTTGATTCTAGATGTACATATTTGTGCACGAAACTTAAAGATTCAAGATAACGCTCTACCAGCGAATTGATGTGATAAAAAGTATTCACCTGATAAAACTCATCACTCTCGACTGGATAGCTCCAATTTTGATTTTGTGCCTGTAAAACCTGTGTATTGGTATTCATATCATTTAGTGTGACTAAGCACTCATCAACACTGGTATCGGTGTAGGGATAGAGTTGAGATGAGTCCAGTGTTTCTGGAAAATATTGAGTAAAAGCACATTTGGTTTCAAGGTACTCATTTTCTACAATGACTTGGTTTTGAAGATACCCATCAAAGTCAGCACGGGTCACTTTCTTACCCGTAAGTGCGACAGGGTTGTCGGGATATATTTGTCCCACATAGTTACCAAAATAGGCTAGTTTATTAGAGCGTGAGCTATTGGCCGGGTCTACTTCAGTAATACCGACACAACTTGTAAACAGCATCAGTAGGGCAAAACCTAGTATGACACTGGTACTGTACTGAATGAATATTTGTTTACGATTCCTTTCGATCATCTAAAACTTACCTCATATCCTAATTTTGAATGGCCTGTAAGGTCCCAAATGCAGTACCCAGCTGCGTTGCCATTTGGCTTGCCCAGTCTTTTCCAGCTACAGAACGTCCTGCATTGGCAGGGTCATTGCAAATAGAGACTTTGATTTGTCCGGAAGCCTTTTGCTCTTCGACACAATTGTATGAATTTGCTAAATCTGTAATATATTCTTTTGCTCTATCGTACTGATCTTTATTATTATCTTTTGCAATTTTACATGGCTCAACTCCAGCTATACGAAATAATTCTTTCTTGTGAGCTGAATACTCATAGTCTTCCAATACAACAAATTTTTTCGTCTCTTTATTTTTGTCACAATTAGCACCAGAAATTGCTTTTACTGGTTTTCCTGTACTCTTATCTATACAAAACTTTGTTCCTTCTGGGCCTTCTATTTTGTCTGTAAACTCAGCAAAGGTACAAGTTCCAGTGCTGCTTGCTGAAAAACCTGAGTTTTCTTTGATAATGCGACAAGCTGCTTGTGCATCGGCACCAGCATTTTTTACGCGGGTACTATTACCACAGAAATTGTGTACACTCACTTTACCAGCACCACCTTTTGAATCACTATTTCCACAAGTTGAGTTAAAGCTTCTAATCCTAGCAATGGCCTGCTGATCTTGCGCTGACATACCAGGGCCCATTGGATTGGCCACCGCTGCTGTCGGTAAGATCTTGGCCAGATCTTCGGCCAGTTGATCGTGCTCGGTTGACGATGGGTTTTCGTTAAAGGCCATAAGGCGGCTACAAGCATCTGAAAGCTTTGCATTATCTTCATTAGCCTGATCCGTTATTTGTTTGACCTCTGCTTGAGCCTTTTGAGCAGCACTTTGACAGTCTTGAATAACTTTTTGGTATTCAACAATGCTTTCTTTATAATTTTGTAGGTACTGCTTTTTCATTTCTCCCAGTTTTCCGCCTTTTCCCTTACCACCGACATAAGCTACTTTTTGTTTCTCAAGTACTTTTTGGATGTTCTCTACATCCTTAAGTGCTGCTTCCATGTATTTCTCTGGATCTTGGATCTCCAGGGCAGGGTCGAAGCCTTCCTTTTTACCCATAAAAGATTCTTTGGATAACTTGAATCCTAATTTAGGGATTGAGGTCACATTACCCATATTTAATTGTGCATCGATAAGCATGGCCTGATTGACAGCAAACTTATTGATATCTTCTAGTACCTTTTTGAGGTTGGTCTTGAAATTATCGACGTTGCCATTATATTTATCTACATAGGATTTTTGTTGGCTGGCCACAGACCTTAGTTGTGCCTTTGCTTTTTCGTAACAACCTTTGTAGTTAGAGGCACAAGTTTGAGCGCTTCTTAGACAGAAACCTGCACTATCCGGGTTAAGAGCTCCACTACAGCTGAGCTTAGCAATTCCGGTAGACTTATCGTTAGGACAGTTTTTCATTTCTCTTTTTATACGGGTGCCAATATCAGTCGCCGCTACTTTTCTTAACTGTTCTCGCTCCCGAGCTAAATTTCTAATCGCGCTAATGGCATTGGCCGGAGAAAAGCGACTTCCAGGAGGTGCTGCTTTGAAATTATTATTACAGTTGGATACCAAAATTCCTATAAGGTTAGATGGTCTTAGTGGGGTAGAGGCGTTAATGGTTCTTCCTCCCACTTGAAAGGATTTTCCTGTAACCATAATCTTATTGGAGTTAATTCCTTTTTGTTCTTCTTTTTTTACTTTGGCAAGAATATCATTTATATTATGCTCATTACCCATGTAAGAAACAATAGAGTTGGCCAAAGCGTTGTCAGCTTCTCTTCCAAGTCCTTTCGATACATTGGGATCTTTAAATCTTTTTGCGAAATTTTCTGTATTACCAAATGACTTTGTAATAATATCTGTGAAGCACTTTTTCTTTTGAGCATTTTCATAAGCAACTAAGCGCTGTTCTAGTGATCCAAGGTCAACTTTTTTACCACTTGAAATAGCTGCGAGCTCAGACTTGAGTACACCACCAACATCATTGGCCGCTATCGCTGATTCGACATTATTTTGAGATTTTATTTTGTTAATCTTCTTTGCAAAGTCGGCGTTAAATTATTTGAGAATATTTGTTAGTGCAGGGTTTTCTTTAGAAATAAGCTTCCCACGATAAACAACATCATCTTTATCCAGCTTTGACCCTTCAAAGTCTTTCATATGTGAGGAGTAGGAACGGGCAAGCTTGTCAATATCACTGGAGATCTGTGCCGATTTACTTAAGAATTCACTGGCAGACATTTCTTTACCTGAACTACCTGGTTTATTCATTTTATCAAATAAAGCCTTTTCAATTCCCCTTAGGCCTCCAAGACGATTACCACTTGTTCTTCTCATCCCATTGCTTTTGATTTCGGCCGCACTGATAATGGAGCCACAAACATTTCCAGGATCGTTACCTAAAAGTGTGTTTTCGAATTTGGCATCTTTCATGTATTTGCTATTTGGGTCTCCACCATCAAGCATGGCGGTGGTTGCTTTGATACCTTCCAGGTCTTTTTTGGCCGCTAATTTAAAATTGTCCAAAAGCTTTTTTAGATTTTCTCTTAGTATGTCGAGCTCTTTTTCTCTTTTATCTAGCATGGCCTTAAAGTCTTCGATTCTTTTATCGTAACAACCTGCTCCCTGAGTGGTGAAGCGCTCATGCCCTTTTTTAAGGAAGTTTTGCAGAGTGTGGATATTATCCTTGGCCTTAGCTATTAGCGCCTGGGCGTAACCTTCCACAAGATTTCCAGAGGGTTGGGCCGAACACATACTCTTTGAACTTAATTGGTTAGGTCTAGCGTCTAAGACCAAACATCCCTGAAATACAGGTGGGATTTGAGATGGATCAACGATTTGTGGAGTATAATCTTTGAACAGGGCTTCATATGAGTTGATCCCCATGCCCCCACCAGCAGCTTGCTGTTGTTTTCCTTGCAGATAAGCACCGATTCCCTGGTTCAAACCTTGGGCCCCAACTGTTAAAACTTCTTTGGCCACATCCCAATAGGTTTCACGTCGCCCAAGACCATCGTTATTTTCTGAAGTACTTGTATCATCAGCTGCCAAAGCAAGTGGCATGACTGTCATTTGATAGATCAGGATATAATTGCAAAATTTAAATAATTTTTTTAATGCATTTTTTCCCATAAAACTTACCTTTATTTAAAAAATATTTCTCACTTACTTTTCGGTTGTAACCCTTTAAAATTTAATTATTCTGCTAATAAATACACTTCTTCCTATTATAATATCTTGAGCTAAATACTCCAAAATAGGCGAGTATTTAGCAGCTAATACTTGGCATTTTGTGAGGTTAAGATAAACTAAATATAGGGAATTAAAGCAATTTTTGTATATCTGACCTAAGATTCGTTTAGGTCAAGCAAATGGATGAAATGGCCATAAAAGTTGGCATAATACAAGGTAAGTAATTGGATTTGGGAGCATTGCAGAAAGCAGCGTATATTACAATTCCAGGGGTTAACGGAGGCCTATCTGCGCCAGTTGAGCCTAAACTCACTGTCGGAAGGCAGGTTGGTGAACTACTAGTAGATCATCCTAGTATTTCCCCTCGTCACTGTACCTTTATTAGAGACAAAGATGTTATCACCGTCATCGATCATTCTAGTGCGAGTGGAACCTATATTAATGGGAAAAAATTAGAGTCAGGTAAAACTTATATCTTAAATGCCAGTGATGAGATTAAGCTCGGGGAGCTTAAAACGATTGTAGAGTTTCTGGATATTCCCGCAAGCGGTTCAGCTGTGGATTCTGGTATTTTGAATACAGCAGGTATTGCTGGTGTTGAATTTACTAATACTAGTATTGATTCTGATAGTTTTGCAATTACTGATGCGGATTTGGAAAGTGATGATGATCAAGCAACTCAAGGCTTGAGTGAACTTAGTTTAGATATACCCTCTGATAATGTAGAAGTCGATCCAACCGCGGAGATGACTTTATCCGAGCCTAAATTTCCTGACCTGAGCGATTTGGATATGCCCGAAGTTCCAGCGGATGCAACAGCTGAAACAAACATGGGGTTTGAAATTGGTGAACAAAGTCTACATCGCGGTTCTGGCAGAGTTGATATAAAAACCTTGATGACTCGAGCTGAAAACGATGAGCTAGATGATGAAATAGAAGAAGATATCGTTGAATCCGAGTTAATGTCCTTGAGTAGAAAGGCCAATAATAATAAAGGTTTTAATATAGGTGCATTGGATGTTGAAGAGGTTGAGCTTGATCCTTTTATTTTACAAGCTTATCGCAATAGTGGGGCGAGTAGGTTTAAGCTAAGACGTAATAAATCTAAGGTCGTTAAAAGTAGCGGTGCAAAATCTGCGAAAAAAAGAAAAGTTTACAAGCCTTTTTTAGAGGCAACTAATGTCGTTTTTAGATTCTTTGCTTTGTGCGTGGATTTTCTTGTTTCGTATACCGTGATTAATATTTTTTATGTTTTTATAGATTTTCAAAATTTTTTCAATCAAATACCAACTCGTTTGGGTGAGTTGCTAAAGCCTGTGTGGGAAAGCTCTTTGAAAGGAGTTTTTCAGGAAGTTATTTTAGCGGTACCGGAAATCGATGGTCTGGTGAATGATATTGTAGCCTATCCAGATCTTAATTGGGTCATATCTGTTATTAGTGTTGTTCTTATTTTTAGAATATTGACTACAGCATTACTTGGCGTTTCTTTTGGGAACTTTATATTAGGTACGAAATCTTTTGGGGCCGGTTTTAAAGTGCGCGCGCTAGGAATACTTAGAGAAATTATTGGTATTTTCACCGCTCCTTTTATTGTTTTTGATTTACCGACTTTTGTTTTTAGACGCTCTTTTAAAGAAGTGATCACAAGGACATATCTTTATTCTCCTAGTCGTTTGTTTTCTTTTCTTTTGGCCCTTATCATGGTGCCGATTTTTTTAGTTATTTTTCTACTTTCTCCTTTGGTAAAGGGGCTGGAGTTTTTACCTCCCATTCCTGTAGAGGAAATTAATATAAAAAATGGGCCATGGCAGTACAAAAATAAAGTTTATTCCCAGTTGTTAGGCATGTCCTATGATATGAGCGAAGACATGGCGACATTACCTTTATTTCAAATAGAAATAAAAAAGCTAGGGGATAAATCCAAGCGTTTTCTTACTTTTGGATTGAGTTTTATAGATTTAAATGATGGAAATTCATTTGAAATCCGTAAAGTGAAGGAGTATTCATCGCTATCAATCTATAAGGATTTTGTTAGACTAAATTATTTAAGTCAGTATTTCCAACCACAGATTTATGGCTTGGTTCATGATGTATCATTAAAAAATAAAAACTTTAAAAGTAATGCTTCTAATAAACTGGCCATTGCAGTAGAAACACAAAATATTATAAAATCAATTTTTCCTCTAGAACTAGATAATGTATATGACTTTGTTATAAATAATGGGCCAATGATAGCAGGGCATAGAGATTTTAGAGAAAAAATGGAAAATCTGATTGGCCATAAAATAAAACGTCTTATTTTAACTAATTTTGCAGGAGAAGAGTGTTTGATTGCTCATCATCAGCAAGGAAGTAAACAGTTTTATTCAATACTACCATTGGGAGGAGTAAACGAGCAGGTATTTGTAACTTCTTTAGATGTAGTCTCACCTAAAAATAAATTACTGGTAGGACCTTTCAGATTCTCTGAGTATCAACCCGGCCAGAAGTATGATGTTATTTCTAAGTTTACCGCAGGCTTTAAGCAAAATGCTAATTTTGAGGATTTTGAGCTGGGACAAGTGGTTTATGAACGTTATTTCTCTGCGGCGAAAACGTTGCTAACAAAAAATCTGACTAACGGAATACAGGCGCTTGAAAAAAGCATCTCTCAGACTTTGGCGGTACTAGGAGAGAACAAGGAAAAAAACCAAAAGTTATTTTTGAATTTATCAGAGCTTTTGGAGAATCTAAAAAATAAAAATGAAAACTTTTTCGGTATTAATCAAACTCAAACGGTGTCCTTATGAATGAATGGTGGGCAGTTTTTTACGGCTTTATTCAGGGCGTGACAGAGTTTTTACCGGTAAGTTCCAGCGGACACCTTGCCTTAATTCCACATTTTTTCGAACTGCAAGACCCTGGAGTCTTCTTTGATTTATTGATGCATTTTGGAACGGCCATGGCGGTTATTCTTTACTTTAGAAATGATGTTAAAATTCTAGTTGATCAAGGACTGGCCTTACTTTTAAAAAGAGATGTTAAAAATAGTGGTTTTTTTCAAAACTTCATGTTGGCGACATTTTTTTCTTTTATACTTATTCTCGTGATCAAAAAGACGGCCCTTGCTTATGGTAGGAATCCTCTATTTATAGGTAGTAATTTTGTTGTGTTCGGTATTCTAATGTATTTATCCGATCGCAGGCAAGGGAAGGGGCTTGACTTAACAAAACGGCCCCATATTAAACAGGCCATTCTAGTTGGGTTAAGCCAGAGTATTGCTATCTTTCCCGGTGTGAGCCGTTCTGGTATTACTCTTACCACTTCTCGTTTTCTTGGAATGGGAAGAGTTGAGGCAGGACGTTTTTCTTTCTTACTTTCTTTACCAGTTATTATTGGAGGAATTGTTTTTAAAGTACCTGAAATTTTATCAGGAAGTGCTGTGGATGTAAGCTTTAATGTGATTGTGATTGGTATTCTTTCTTCATTTATATTTGGCTTATTAACGATACATTTCTTTTTGAAATTAATTTCACGCTTTGGACTGGTTTATTATAGTCTGTATCGCTTTTTGATCGCTGCACTTTTATTCTATTTTAATTTCTAACTATTGCGTGACAGCACCACCGTCGCCACTGGCACCACCGTTACATGAATCATTTAGCTCAAGGTTTTTTGGAAGACAATAAACATGATTATTCCATTTCAGACCGCGATTGAACCAGGTACTACCACCGTTAGTTTTTTTATCAAGCTCTTCGTCATAGGTCCATCGTCTAGTCGTTTTACAATCTGCTGAAGTGACTCCACTGGCCCCTGGGATAAGGTAATTATTAATAGCAAAACCTGTGGCCGCTCTTCCTGAACAACACATCGTTGTCGCCATCTTTTTTACTATTTCAGGGTTGATATAGCCTGTCTCTGCATCTATTTGTGAGTCATCAATTTTGGCCCCATTGAAAAAGGCCCCCTCACTGGATACATATCGATTGGTATAAGCACTGAGATCGGCAAAGTCATCCAAACAGCAAACATTGATACCTGCAGGGTTTGCGCCGACTCTACCGCTACAGCAATCATTATTAGTTGTTTGAGTGGGGTCTACTTCAACTCCTGTAGGCACACAGCAGTTGAATTTGTTTTCGGAAAAAACTTTTTTCAGTTTTCCAGAACCAATTTCAAAATTATCGTATGATGCAGCTGAGTAATATTCAGTTCCACCATAGATTGCGTCAACAACACCATCTATATTGACATCCTTAATTGTATTTTTGATTGGCAGGCGAAAAGAGCTTTGATCCTGTTGGGGATCGATGGCACCCAGTCCAAAATCTCCCGTAAGTGGGTCTTCAACGTCGTTATTGGTTTCAATTAGTACCTGCGGGATACCAATTAGTTCAAATTTGCTAAACCAGTCCAGGTACTTAGCTTCTTCGAAGGAACCTTCTATGATATTTTTAACCTCACAGTCGGCCGTATCAACATCCACATTATTACATAAAAAAGGAATCGGATCATAAGTACCAAAGTCATTAATAGGTGGATCATTATTGGGGTTCCAACTAAGAGTTTTAAAAATACGAAGGTCAATGCTTTGCTGGCTTGTTCCTGTAAAATAATGGCCGCCGTTATTTCCATTGGTACCTTCTGCAAAGTTGCGTACCCAATGACCTGTACAGCACATTCTTTCATTATTTAAATGGATCGTGTTGTACTGGCGAATATTATTCCCTGTTACATTATGTGGAGTCGCTGGTCTGGGTGATGCTACCACTGGTAGTGGATAGGTTGCAGAGTCAGCCTTATGCTTGTCATATATTGTGTGTATTCTGGAGTAGCGAAGCGGATTATTAATGTCCATATTGACTCCAGGCACTAGCGGGTTACCACTAGCATCTGCCAGGGTAAAATCTGCATTTTCATGTGGCTGGGAGTAAAAGGTAAAGCTATTTCCCGTCTCTCTACAGCAGTGGTTTTCAAAAGTCTCGTAGTAGGGGTTATGGGTGTTCGAGTTGGCAACGTATCGCGGCTGTGAGTTGGCACAAACTAATTCTTCTTCCCAAAAGGCTTCTTCCGCACTACTTATTTCTCCATTAAAGTTAGTAATAGTTTTTATTTTTGAAGAAATAAAAGAGTTGGGAGCACACTCAAAATCAGAAAAACACTTGGCTCCAGGAGCACGTAAACAGGTATTATGCTGATAACCTATTTGAGTAATGAGGCTAGCAGAATCATTAAATAAGTTTAATCTGTCCAAACTTGGAAGCTCAAGAGAGTTAGTCGATAGATTATTTCTGATAGCAAAGCGAGCATGAGAGTTATCATTTAAAGTTAAATTCTGAAAATGAGTATAATTACCATCGTCATTTGTTGCAGGACATGCTGCAAGATAATTTTCATCCTGTAGAGTATTGGAGGAGATTGTTCTTCCTACATTATTAATAATATCAGCTTCACGTGGGGAAGAATTAAGATAGTTCATATCCTGGGTAGATTGCGCATTATTAATATCTTTTCCTGGGACACAAAGTGCATTTACGTTAGTACTGCTTAGTTGAGAACTAACTGTACTAGAAGGCTTCTCACTACCATAGTAATCATAAGGTCTTCCCAGAATTCTGGCCCCTAATCCAAAAGTATCAGTTTTATCAGTAATAAAAGACTGAATATTTTGATCTATTGGACTATTACCAAAACGACTAATTTTTGTATTAAATTGTGATTGTGTTAAAGGCAAGCAAACCGAGTTATTGGAACAAGTATGTAGTGCCGGAGTGGTTGTCATAGTGTACGAACTGGAGGTCGTCGTGTTAGCTGGTCGTTGTTCACAAACGGCACCAACTCCCCGGTAAACACATCTTTTTACTTTTCCATTAGACCCACCAACCAGACTGAGTAGGCTGGTGTTAGCACTCCCCCCAACTTCTTCACCGTTTGAATTAAACAATGGCCAGGGAGTCATGAGTTCAGATACATTTTGACAAGTATAATCATATCCAAGATTAGCGATACAATCTTCATCTTTGGAGCAAAAATGTGCTTTCTGGCACTCGGCCCCATCATTTTCTGTGTCGTGAGTAATTAACGATCCCGAATTAAGAACGGAAGTCATTTCATTAATCATAACCTTATAGGTGTTGTTAATAGTTAAGTCGCCAAAGTAGGCATTGATGGCCAGATATAATTTATTTGACTTAGCTGTGATACGTCTTTGGTTTCCAATGGCAAACCATTTGATACCATCAAATGAACCAATGAGCGCAGCGTAGTCAAAACCGTACCAATCTCTGTTGTATCCATTGGCAAAGAGAAAATGTTGAGCTGCCAGTCTATTCCTACGTTGTGTAGTGACATCTGTATTCGCGACATGAGTCCATGGGATCATAGTGGCAGGTACGAAACAGGCCCTTCCAAAGCGTGTGTCATCTCCTTTATGTTCCCCCATATTTGTTCTTCTTCTTGACTCCACAAAATCAGGTACGTAACCACCACCTTTGGAGTAAAAATTATGAGGAAAGACTTTTTGTAAGCTGGAAAAATAATCAGTACCACAATTTAGGCAAGTTGAAAAAGCCCCTTGATCAACAAAAATATCATAGTTTTTTCCTTTTTCAACTTCTACAACTTTAGGAGGAACAGGGGAGGCAGCATCTATATTCATGGATCCATAAATTTCATTAAAGCCTATGTGTTGAGTTAAATTATTGGGTTTTAGAGTGTTGCCATCTGTATATTCAAATAGATTTCCTTCTTGCTCTAAGTTTGATCCATTTCCATTTAATAAATCGTAGTTGACTCCATTAATATCATAGAATTTTTGTGGTACGGTCTTAGCACTAAGTAAGACTGTGGTTTGTAAAGGAATGGGCAGAGTCTCTGCTTCTGGATAAATACAACTATAACTAGTCACAACGTCATTACCATTAATATTGCTTATTACAGGTTTTAGTGTACATGCCTTCTCATTTGGATCACAGGCACAGTGTTCATCAATTCTGGATTGGGCCAATTCTTTTGAGTATGTTAGTTCACTTATATTACTCGAAACAAAATAAGTTATTGTGATTTCTTGGTTGTCGGCAATAGGAAAACTACTTCCATTGAAGACGATACTATTACCCACGATAGACCAGGTATCAATTCCCGGAGGTACACTTGCACCATTTACTTCTACGATAACATTAAAACTGGTATCGGCGTAACTCGGTAACACAAAGCTTTGGGAGCCAGTTGAATGATCACTTGAGCGGGCAGGTGTAGAACTTTGACCTTGCTTGTAGTACTTCTTACAGCGGGCCAGACTGGTTCCTAGTTTTTCACAGGTTCCATCTATTTTGTAATAAACAGTAAAGGTATCGTTAACCGCATCAGCGGGCAGGCTAAGTTGTGCATTTACTGTTTGGGCCGTACTAAGTGAATCATTACTCGCAGCAAGGCTTATGCTACTGGGAAGACTTATCTCAGAATCTGTGCTTAGTAGCTTCTCCTTGTAATAGGTCGCCCCTCCAAAATCAACTTGGACAATATTATTGCCTGTTGCCGGGGTAAATGATGAAAAAGTTAAATCATCAGTGTAAGCACTGAAGCTATACGCACCACCCGCCATCAAACTGGAAGCGTTTGTGAAGTCTCGAGTACAAATTGCAAACTCATCTATCTGTGGTGTGGTACAGTTATAAAGTTGTTCCAGTTCAATAAGTAAATCAGCGGCTTGCTGAACTGGATCGATTTCTGCATCGGGGTTGTTATAAACTGTCTTTGGTACCATTTCCGGACACACATAGAAAATATCAGTGTAGTTAACAATTAGTTCTGGATTATTAGTAAGAAGTGAGACAACGAGTTTGTAACGGTCACTTGTTTGATCGACCTCGGAACGAACTTCTCCGTGATTTACACACTGGCCAGAAAGACAGCAATTAAAGTTTAAAGGAGTACAATTGGCATTGGTGGTACATGAAGCTGGAGTACTGGTTGTTGTGGAACCTATTTTGGGAATGATATTTAGATATAAGTGGGAAACACTTAGCGATACTTCCTCTTTCGCGGTAGGTGTAAAGAGGCGCAAGCTTGCTGAGTTTATATTCGTGTTGCAATTAGGACAGACATCTTCCAGCTTGAAAGCAAAATCTGTGCTGTTGTAAATGCTTTGCAGTTTATCAACTAAACTTACAGTGAGGCAATCACCCTGATTGATGACTTCCTGGTTGGACTCCATCTGTAAAAAATATTCTTTATTTTTAATCTCTGGATTGTAATAGGCCCTAATGCGAGCAGATAATATCAGAACATTTTTTGCACCAGCTCCACTTGCTCCAGGAAAGCTGGCAACAAGACAGTAGTTGGATTGGTTTTGGGTAATATTTTGTGCTAAAAAATCGTTGATATTATTTCCTCGTAAAAGAAAACTGTCTGCATAATTGGCAAAAATACTTAGAGTTGTAGTTGATTGCAAAGTTCCTAACTGTAAAAAGTTAGCTACTTGAGAAAGCTTGAGCTCTTCCTGGCCCTCATTGTTGGAATTGTTACTGGCCTGGTTTATTGTAGGTGTCGTATTGCGAAGTTGTTGCTCAGGAAGGCAGGCACTGAAAATCATCAGTGTTAATATAAATAATAGATTTTTGAATTCCCAAACTCCAAGCTTCATCTTATTACTTTTCGTCACTCCACTTGTGCTAACTTAGTTTATTATCTCATAAGCAAAGGTGATCACTCAGGTATATGCTTAACCACTTAATATTTCATTGAAAGTCTGTTTTTCCATTGCAAAAATTGCCCACTAAATGAGTTAGAGTTTTGTTTGCAAGGAGTTGATTTTTTGTGAGCTAATAAAACATGCTAAAATGAGAGTTTTAGCGAGGTCGTGTATGAAGGTTATGTTTTTAGCTTGTCTACTTATATTTTCAAATGTTCTTTGGGCACAAGACATGCCTAAGCAAGCAGATGTTGCCGAGGCACTTGATGTCTTGCAGGCCAGTGGGCACTTTAAGAAAGAAGATATTGAAGCTGCAAAAAAACAACTGCAGGGGATGGGCCCATCCCAATACCAGGAGCTCTTAAACAAGGCCAGTCTGAAGGCCCAAGATCCTACTTTTAGAGCAAATATTATAAAAGTTTATCAAGAACAACAGAAACCTTAGTAATAAACTATAGTAAGCAATGATTTTCTTCTATTCCAATTTGGCGGTGAGAGCATTAGAATTGAGTGAGAAAATAAATTTAAATTGGAATATATCGGGCCATATATGAAGGACGTTTTTACAGTATTGTTACTCTTAGATGATAAGGACTTAGTAGACAATGCCTCTGAAGCTCTTGCGAAACAAAAATATCGAATAGTACACGCGACAACAGCTCACGAAGCTAAGTTGAAATATAGCAATGAAGAGTTTCATATGGCAGTTATCGGCATGGATATTAAGGGCGTTAATGCCCAAGATTTCGTAGAGATGATTCGTCGAAAAGAAAGACTGCGAGCGGTTAAAGATAAAATACCTGTGCTGGTTGTTGGTAAAAACCCCGAAGAATTTGCCTCTCATTTGGCCACTATAGATAATGTGAAATACATAGAATCTCCTTTTAGTACTATTGAATTTAAAAAGAAGCTTTTGACCTTCGGCGGCCACTCGGACACTATTTCTAATAATACCAAGACTATTCGCAAGGGAGAATATTTACTTACGGAAGGGGGAACCAGTCACGAGATGTATTGGATTCTTTCCGGTTGTTTTACGATTACCAAACTTAATCAAGACGATAAAAATGTCATCATTGGCGAGGTCCTTCCTGGTGAATTAGTGGGAGAAATGAGTTTTTTAGATAATTTACCTCGTTCCGCTTCAGTAAGGGCCAAAGAAGACTGTGAAGTTTTAGTGATTCCTCATAAAAAGTTTATTGATGTGTTGGATAATCAGCCGCGCTGGTTTCGAACTCTTATGCAAACTTTGTCTGAGAGGTTAAGAAAGGCAGATGCTAAAATCGTACATAAGCATGTTGTGGCAGAAGAAAGTCAAACAAAAGAAGAATAAAACGATCTAAGGAGATATGAACTATGTCAGTAGGAATGATGGCGGGAGTGTTTATTGTTGGAGGAATTTTTCTTTTCTCATTTTTTATTATTTCAATTTACAACAGTATTGTGCGCTTAGCGAATAATTATAAAAACTCTTTTGCGCAAATAGATGTGCAGCTACAAAGAAGATATGAGTTGATACCCAATCTAGTAGAAGTTGCCAAAAAATATATGGCCCACGAACGAGAAACACTAGAAGCAGTCATTAACGCTAGAAACAAAGCACTTAAAAGTGAACAATCTCTTAAAAATGACCCTGCTAATGCCCAAGCAATGCAGGAGTTTGCTCAAGCTGAGGCTAGTTTGGGAAAATCAATGGGCAACTTTTTGGCCTTATTTGAAAATTATCCCGATCTTAAGGCCAATGATAATATGAAAGCATTAATGGAAGAATTAACTTCTACAGAAAATAAAGTTTCTTTTGCCAGACAAAACTATAATGACTCTGTAATGCATTATAATAATGGCATTCAACAATTTCCGAATAATTTAATTGCCGGTACATTTAATTTTAATCAGGTTCCTCAATTACCTATTGAAGATGAGAAAATGCGTAGTGCCGTTAAAGTAGAATTTTAATCTGAGGAAGAATGAATTTTTTCGAAGAACAACGTCGGGCCAAACAAGAAACGAATAGGTTGTTACTTGTTTTTATTACGAGTGTCATCTCAGTTTCTATTGCTATTGGGTTTAGTATTATCTATCTCTTATATACCGCAAACGGGAGATATGATATCGAAAGCGAGACATTGCGTTCACAAGCTTATCCCGAGAATTTTTTATCAAATAGTCTTACTATCGCAGTACTCATTTTCTTTGTGATATTATTAGTAAGCTTTATTAAGACCATCACCTTACAAAAAAAACCGGAAGGTATTTGTGAGGCCATGGGCGCTCGACTCCTCAATCGAAATAATCTTGATTTAAAAGAAAAACAACTTATAAATATTGTTGAAGAGATGAGTATTGCCAGTGGAACTCCTGTCCCTAAAATTTATGTACTCAAAAGTGATGGAATAAATGCTTTTGCTGCAGGTTTTGATATTAATAATGCAGCTATTTGTGTCACCAGTCGAACTTTGGAGGTTATGAACCGCGATGAATTGTCAGGCATCATTGGCCATGAATTTTCTCATATCTTAAATGGGGATATGAAGCTTAATTTAAAGTTAATGGGCATGGTCTCAGGTCTAATGTTTATCTACTATATAGGAGCAAGAATTCTTGGAAACTCTAACTCAAGATCCCGTTCTCGTTCTAATTCAAAAGATGGCGGGGGTGTTTATATAGTAGCTATAGTATTTATGCTTCTAGGTGGACTTGGTTGGTTATTGACTAGTCTGCTTAAATCAATGATCAGTCGAAAAAGAGAATATTTAGCGGATGCTTCCAGTGTGCAGTTTACCAGAAATCCCCTAGGGATCGCAGGAGCATTAAAGAAAATTTATGCCAATGGGATCCACCAAGGTTTAATTAAAAATGCTGAAGTAGCAAATGTTAGTCATATGTTCTTCGTTAATGCAGTAAAAAGTTGGTTTAGCTTCTCTACTCATCCACCGCTTTTAGATAGGATTGCTGCGGTCGATAATCATTTTAGTGAACGGCGTTTTCTTAAAGAAGAAGTGCCTAAATTAAGGCAAGCTATATATACACTTACGAATGCCGCTGAAGAAGAGGCCAAGTCTAGCAAGCAAATTGACAGCTCTTCCCCTGAAGAAGTTTTGAAATATCTTACGCCAATATTTGGCTTTTTAGTTCAGTTAAAAAATGAAGGGAAAAGCTTAAATTCTGTATTGCAAAAGCTCATACGTGGGCAAATCCAAGAGTATGAAAAATTGAATGTTGATGAACAGTTAAAGTTTTTAGGAATTCTTGCTGGAACTTTAAAAACCTTATCCTCCGCGGATCGAACTCAGGTTAATCAAGAGTTAATTAATATTATTAAAGAAGATAATAAAATTTCTTATAATGAATTTGTTATTTATGCTTATTTAAAAAATAGTTTACTAGGGGATAAAGAGCCCCTTGTCGATAAAACATCCCGCACAACTCGCAAACAAGCCCATTTATTATTAAGTTATGTGTATTATCTTGCAAACGATCACCCTGTCAGTGTCGTCCAAGAAATTGAGACAGAATGGAAAATGAAAATTTTGCCTAAAAATGAAATTGGTTATTTATCGCTGATCAAGGCCCTGGGTCAATTGCGATATGCTAAACCTGCAGACAAAGAAAGTTTAATAAAGTCCATGAAAAAGCTAATCTTGTCCGATCAAAAAATTACCGATCATGAAAAAACAATTTT
This sequence comes from Bacteriovoracaceae bacterium, assembly GCA_041547255.1. GTDB lineage: Bacteria > Bdellovibrionota > Bacteriovoracia > Bacteriovoracales > Bacteriovoracaceae. The sequence goes on along the minus strand of JBFEUX010000002.1, from coordinate 676 downwards.
GTATCTTGCAGGTCAATGTCTTGGGGTGCCTACAAGTATATTAAAAAGCACTTAATGCTTTCTAATTTCCTCTAAAAGAATCATTAATGCAGCTTCAGAGAAGGTACGTTTTAGTGAAAGCCTATTGCCTTTAAAATGATAGAGTTCGCTGCTATCAGCTAATTTACTGGCCACACCTATGCCAATCGTGCCAACAGGTTTTTCTTTTGAACCGCCACCTGGTCCAGCGATACCAGTTGTCGTTACCGCAATATCCACTGCAAGATTTTTTCTTGCTCCCATCGCCATCTCTAACGCTGTTTCTTTGGAGACAGCACCATGATTTTTCAAGGTTTCTGATTTCACGCCTAATGAACCTTCTTTGACCTGGTTGGCATAACTGACAATGCTTCCCCAAAAAACGCTGCTACTACCACTGATATCAGTAATACGACTGGCAAGCAGACCACCTGTACAACTTTCGGCAAAGCCAATGGTAAGCTTTTTGTTCATGGCCTCACTAATGATAACTTCTTCTAAAGATTCATTGCCGATATGCCAAATATAGTCATTAAGCTCAGTTGCTTGTACCAGTTGAATAATTTCATTTTCTTTTTTCTCTAGCTCCCGCTGGTTACCCGCCTTAAGATCAATACCAATATTGACTCCTAGTGGGTGAGGTAAGGAGCTTACTTGC
>JBFEUX010000110.1:0-9227 GCA_041547255.1 Bacteriovoracaceae bacterium | reverse complement strand
GCAGTAGATGAACTTTGGGGATTCCAATTAAAACCCGCGGCGCAATTTCTTCAATGGTTTTAAAAAAATATTCGCGCGGCATACCAGGATCTACAAAAACAGCAACTGCTCCCATGCGAAACATAGCAAAAGTGATGGCCGCAAAATCAAGATTTGGCCGCATAAAAAACAAGACGCGATCGCCAGCTTGAACACCTAATTCAGTTAATTTATGTGCAAATTGATTAACACGTTTTTCTAAAAAGTCGAAATCGTAACTAGGATAACGTTGTCCGCCCCAGAAAGACTTCACGGAATGTGCAATGGCCCGCTTATCTGGATTTTTACTTGCCTGCTTACGCAAAAGCTCACTCACATTCCTTGCATTATTGTTCATTTTTCAAAAATCCTTTTATTGAACTTAGTGCTTTTTCTTTTTCGTCTTCTAAAACATAATGTCCAGCATTTGCAAAGTATTCTACTTTTGCATCAGGGTAAATTTCTTTCCAACGCTCAAAAAACTCATCATTAAAGCAAAAATCTTGCCCTCCCCAAATGATTAGCTTCTTTCCAGTAAGTGTTGGTAATTTTTCTTCTATATTTTTAAGATAAGCGTAACTGCGGTGTTTTTCATCTAGCGGAATATCTTGTACAAATTCACTAATGGCCACACGATTGTTGCTATTTCTATATGGAAAAAGATAAGCTTGCTTTGTTTCTTTAGGAAGCTTTTTCACCGTCGTCATAAATGTTGCCGGATAACAAAAAGCATTGAGATTCTTAACTATCCAAGGGCCGATATATTTCATCTTACACAAACCGATAGTAAAAGGAATGCGCTTTGAACGAAAGGCGGCAGTATTAAGTATAACAATATTTTCCACTTGCTCTGGATGCTTTACCGCCTGGCCAAAACCAATGGCCCCACCCCAGTCATGGACAATAAGAGAGTATTTAATAACTCCCAGCTCATTTAATAACATCCCCAAATCATCTACCCTTTGCTCTAGGGTATAATTATAATCTTGGGGTTTGTCTGAAAGGCCGCAACCGATATGATCAAGAGCTATCACTCTATATTCTTTGGATAACTCTTTAATAAGATGACGATAATAAAAAGACCATGTTGGGTTTCCATGTACCATGACGATTACTGAACCTTGACCTTCATCAATATAGTGCATCTTATGTTTTCCCAAGTGGGCAAAATGTCCAGCAAAGGGGTATTGTGCTTTTATACTTTCAGTTAATTCCATATTAATTCCATCATAGTGGTATGTAGCCCACTTCCAATACCCAATAAGCTAATATGCTCACCAGATTTAAATTTATTTTGCTCTACGGCCAGGGCCAGAGTTAACGGCAAAGCAGCCGAGCCGGTATTGCCATACTTTTGAAAGCTGGAAATATCTTTTGCAAAGTCCAATTCTAATTTTTGATATAAAAATTTTTGATGTTGTATTCCAACTTGGTGGCAAATAAAATGATCTGTTGATTTTTTTTGATGCTCTTTAAACAGTTGCCAGTTCTTATAAGCAAGCGCCACTCCTCTTTGCATTAGTTCTTCAGAATTAGTCTCCATAACCAGTGAATCTGTAGAGCCATCACCTTGGCACAGTGTATGGGCACTGGTATCAGACAAAGCCGATGCATAAGAGAAATCAGCAACCCCCTCACCTTTTTTACCTACCAGCATGGCAACACCGGCCGAACCGATTGTAAAATTAGCGAAATATTTTTTAATACTTTTACGAGTTAAATATTTATCATCCAGCAATGTTTTAATGGTTTGAGTAAGAAGAGGTTTAGAATTTTCACCAGTCACAATTAAAACATTAGCTGCTTGTCCATTATTAATAAATTGTGAAGCTACTGTAGTGGCGCTTAGAACCCCCAAACAAGCATTAGATAAATCAAAGCTGAGACAATCTTCCCGTAAGCCCAGCAAATGATGAACAACACTGGCCGTAGATGGTTCTAAAAAATCGCGACAAACTCCAGCGTAAATCAGAACATCGACCTCACTAGCATTTATATCCGTTTGTGCAAAAAGATTTGTTCCAGCTTGTGCAGCAATAGTGGATGGAGTTTTATCGTGAAAAACTCCCCGGGACTGTATGCCCGTTTGCATTTCAATCCGACCGTAAGGTAATTTTAAACGGTCATAAACCGCGGCCAAATCCTTTTCAATTTGATCACTGGTAACAAATTCATCAGGCTGGGCGTAACTAATCGCCTTCAGTGATATATCTAGTTGACTAATCGCTTTCATGCTAATTATTCTCCATAAGACCATGCAGATTGGCCATGGAAATTCCACTTAAAATACTGCCAACAATCCCCAAAAAGCCTTGATCTGTACCGATTATATATAGACCTGGTATTTCGGTTTTCCCGTCTCTTAGTTTGGTACTGGAACCATAAACAGTTCCTTGAAAATGTTTAGTATAACGCTCAACTGTTGTGGGAGTGAAAACATCTTTAAAAACCACATCCATAGGACCGCCCAAGAGCTTCGCTCCTAATTCTTTGGCCTGCTCAAACACAAGTTCTTTTTTACTTAAATATGTTTTGCGATCCAACTCCTTCCATAAATCATAATTGGCCATATTAGTGACTCGTACAGTTGCATGGCCCTCAGTGTTTTCGCGCTCATAATTATCAGGTAAACAAAATACGGCAGAACTACTATCGATTAATTCATTTGGCTTGCGATAATGATACTTATCTGTTGAGTTATAAAACACAATCGTTGCTGCAAAATCTTTTAAGGGCGTCTTGTCTTTAAGCAGATAAATGCTTTCAGTAAAAGATAGCTTACCCACTTGTGGTTTGAATTCAGTCTCTTTATTCACCATACTAAAAGTTTCTGGTAGTCCAGCCGAAGACAATATTTTTTTAGTCTCAAGAAACTCTCCATTTTTAAGAGAAACACCTTGCACTCTATCTTTAACGACAATAGATTCCACATTAGCGCGATACCTAAGCTCTCCACCTAATTCTTTATAACGATTAATTAGAAGATCAATAATGGTACGCACTCCCCCTTCTGGGCGAGAAAACCCTTCCAAATAAAGAGATTTAAACATGATGGCAAACTGAGAGAAATCCATATCATTCTCCCACGCACTTCCATAGATCAGCAGTGGAGCAATTATCATTTCTTGCAAAAGTTCTTCTTTAAAGTACTGCCTCATCACTCCACGGGCAGACACATATTGTGCCTGTAGATCAACTTCATTATATTCTTCAATATAGCGAGTGAAGCGATCAAAATTATCTATTTCTGTTGGAAATACTTTTGCAATTTCACTGCGAAGCAGTTCCAACTCGTTAGAAAATTTAAGCGCAGCACTTTTAAACTGAATAACTGAATGGGATTGTTCCTTCAGCTTAAATGCATCGTAAGGAATTCTTAATTGCTTTAAAAGTTTAGTAAAAGGCTTACCCTTAGCCCGCGGCCTTGCGAAATTGGTAAGCGCATGTAATCCCACATCAAAGTTAATGAGCTCTTTCGTTTCTGGAATCCGTCTGCTGTAATACGAATTAAGCCCCCCAGGAATAACGTGTTTTTCCAGGATAACGACTTTTTTATCGAACATGGCCAAACGAATACCTGCGGCCAGTCCGGACATTCCAGCACCGATGATTATTGCGTCATATTGGGCCATGCTAATTACTTTCTAGGAAACAAATTTTGGTGTTAAATACTCCACACAGCTATCTAAGGTAGCTAGTTTAGGATAATCCTCTGCTGGAACTTCTACTTTATGTCTCTTTCTAAGTTCCATAACAATATCAAGAAAGTCCATTGAGTCTAAATCCAGCTGATCTCTTAAGCTTTCAGCTGCATTTAATCCATCTAACTCTTCATCAGGTGCAACATCGGCGATAATATCTAGAACTATTTGTTTAACATTTTCAGTACTCATAAACTTCCTCTTTAAAATAACTATTAAATTTTTTCTTCTATACTAAATTTTCTTAATAATAACAGTCGAATTAATACCTAACATCCCAAAAGAATTATTTAAAATAACATCGACAGTGTTTGTTTCAATACTTTGATTGATAACTAGATTATCCATAGCACACGCAGGATCTAATTCTTCTACGTTTATTCCAGGGTGAATCATGCCGTCTTCAAAGCTTGGTAAATTACCTGCAAGCTCTAAAGCACCGGCAGCTCCCATGCTATGGCCAATATGCCCTTTGGTAAAATTAATATAGGTCGACTTCGAGTCCGCAAATAGCGCTTTAGCAGCACCAACCTCGTTAATATCTCCCATTACCGTTCCAGTAGCATGCAGATTTACAATATCAATATCACTTGCCTGCATACCAGCACGATCCATCGCCATCTGCATACACTCTATCTGTCGTTCAGTATTAGGTAACACAAAATCACTGGCATCTGAGTTATAAGCATAGCCTACAACCTCTCCGTAAATTTTGGCATTGCGCTTTTCTGCACTCTCTAAAGTTTCAATATAAAATACACAACCACCTTCCGAGATAGAAATACCATTTCTAGTTTTACACAGAGGACGTGAAGATTTACTTACATCTTCGTGGGTTCCTAAAGCACCTTGAGCATTAAAGGCAGCAAAAATACCAAAGGTTTGCGGAGACTCACTTACTCCACCACAAAGAGCAGTATCAACTTCACCTAATAAGATTTGTTGCACACCTTGAATCAGCCCCATATTTCCACCAGCGCAGGCTGAACCTACTGTAAAATGCGGACCAGTTATGGCCATATTAAGTGTGACTTCCCCTGCAGGAGAGTTGGCCACGGTTCTAGGATTATGATGAATCGACCATAAATTATAGTCTAGATCGTGTTCATGCATTTGAAAGATTTCTTCTTCCGTCTCGACATTTCCATGTTCTGTCAGCCCCAGAAAAACACCCATACGCTTTTTATTCATTTCTTCTAAATTAATACCAGCATCAACTAGCGCTTCATTAGCACTATAAATAGCAATCGAGCCAGCACGAGTCCCACGTCTTCTGGTTTTTTTCTTCTGATATTTAAATTCATCAAAGTCGCACATACCAGCAGGACGTTTTCCCATATAGCGTATATCACATTCTTTGATACCACTTACGCCTTCTAATAAATTTTTGCGCATAGTCGCTAAATCATTTCCAATGGGAGATGTTAATCCGATACCTGTGATGACGATTCTCTTATGCATGAATGACCTTATTATAATTAAAATTAATCCAGACATTAAACAATAGATGACACAAAATGAGAATAAAAACTTAAGTTATCTTGTCTAAAAGAATCAGACTTTTTAGACGCGTCACTCCCTAGCAATGCTAGTTTTGGCAATCTTGTATAGATATGTGGAAACCGCTACAAATGCAGCAACAGAAAGAACCTCTTTTATGCTACTGTTTCCGTTAAGCACTAATACATCTGACCAAAAATAAATGATGACGGCGATAACCACTCCCATAATGGCCTCTCCAGCAATTAGCCCAGAACCCAACAACACTCCTTGATCATGACTTTCATCTAAGGCACCGCGTTTTTTCTCAACTAAATAACGAATAACACCACCAACTAAAATAGGTATGGCCAGCGTTACTGGAAGATAAATTCCTACGGCCATAGGCATTATATGCAAACGAAACTTATTTCTTCTTAAAAATAATTGGTCAATAAAAATTACAATGGCCCCTAGTACAGCTCCATAAATTACCATATTAATCGGCAACTCACCCTGGCCAAACATCGCCTTGGTAATTGAGGCAAATAAAGATGCTTGTGGTGCCTTCAGCCCGGTACCTATTCCATAACTTGAATGTAAAAGTGTTAATACCGGCGCAATGGTAAATGCGGGAATAACCACACCTATAATTTGAGCATATTGTTGACTACGGGGAGTGGCCCCAATTAAATAACCAGTTTTTAAATCTTGCGAGCAATCTCCGGCCGTACAAGCAGCACAACAAACCACTGCGGCCACACCTAAAGTTGCCAGAATCGCAGACTCACCTTTAAAACCAAGAACTAAAAACAAAGCAGCAGAAACTAAAAGCGCAGAAATCGTCATTCCAGAAACAGGATTATTAGAGCTTCCTACCAGACCAACAATATAACTAGAAACGGCCACGAATAAAAAACTACTGGCAATCATAAGAATTGTGGTGAATACGGTGATTCCCCAATTATCAATCATAGAGTTATACACCCCAATCATAATAAGAAAACACAATAACATAATGGTAAGCATACCGCTAAAAGGCATATCCGTTTCCGTGCGCTTTCCATTTTCAGCGCTAGTCTTCATGCCTTTTAAACCTTTAAGTCCTTCGACAATTCCAGAACGCACCGAGATAATAGACCATAGGCCCCCAATAATCATAGCGCCTACCCCAAGATATCTTACCTTAGTACTCCATAAACTCCAGGCGAGATCAAGTGCACTTAACTGTTCCATGTCTGCTGGTGTTCCAAGGATAGGAATTGCAATAAAAAATCCAATCGCCCCACCAATAAATACTAACAGCGCCACATTCAAATTCACAATATAACCAACGGCCAACAGCGCCGGAGAAATATCCATTCCAAAAAACACAGTGGATGTTTTTATTTTTTTGGCCACTTCAAATGTGCCTACAAATAATTTAAAACCACTTCCTACCAATTTAAATGCAGAACCAAATAATAGTCCTTTTAAGATAGTAAGAAATCCATGCTTACCAGAGCTACCATCACCGGAGCGCAAAACAGCAGCACATGCCACACCTTCAGGATAAGTTAAATCTTTTTCATTTTGAATAAGAGTTTTTCTAAGCGGTATCATAAAGACAATACCGAGCAAACCACCGGCCATACCAATTAAAGTGGTTGGCCAAAAGTCAAAGTCTTGCCATGAACCAATAATAACTAAGGCAGGCAGAGTAAATATTATTCCGGCGGCCAGTGACTCTCCAGCAGACGCCATGGTTTGAATAATATTTGCTTGATGAATACTGTCTGAGCGAAGTACTCCCTTATAAACCCCCATGGCAATGACGGCCGCAGGAATGGAAGCTGAAACAGTCATCCCCGCATATAAACCCAAATAAACATTAGCTGCAGTCATTACAATAGCAATGACAATACCTAACAAAACAGCACTTACCGTAAATTCTTTAAACTGTATCTTTTCCATAAAGTAATGATAAATTTGCTGACAGCAGCTGTCAAAGCGTAGAAAATAGAGATTGATGAATACTCGTGAATTAAAACTAAAGATTAAATTTATCTCACTTATGGGTGTTAGCTTACATCGCTATGGAACCAGTGCAGGAAGGCTAGAAGAAAGTTTAGTCGCACTTACAGATCATCTGGGAATGGTAGGTGAATTTTTTTCCACGCCAACTTATCTGGCGATGGCCTTTAATTATAAAGGCGAAGACAATAATAGCGAACAAATTAACCGCCATATTCGTGTGTTACCTGGAGAAACTGATTTAGCAAAATTACAAATTATCGATCAAATTGCAAACGAGATTTTTCACAATAATATTGAGCTTGCTGAGGCCATTCAGAAACTAGAAGATATTGATTCAATTAAAACAACCTATCCTAAAATACTTATCATCCTTGCTTATGCTCTGGTATCTTTTTCTCTGTCTACTATTTTAAAAGGTGGAATTGTAGAAACCTCACTAGCAACGATGCTAGGAATGGTTGTTGGAATCACAGCAACTTTCAAAAAAAATTCCCCAAAGATCAAAGAAGTATTTGAATTTTTAGTTTCCTTTCTTACTGTTTTTGGCTGCTATGTGGCCCACGGTTTTGGCCTGGACTTTAACTCCCAAATAGTTATTGTAGCATCTATTATAGTTATTGTTCCAGGGCTTGATATCACTATTGCCATGAATGAACTCGCTACCAAAAACCTGGCATCGGGAACGGCCCGTTTAATGGGAGCTTTGGTGGATCTTGCTAAACTCTCCTTTGGTATTGTTATTGGAGCTGAAGTGGCAAAGCTTATCTATCCCCCACTGCCTATCCTTGCAGCTACCCCTAGTAATCAGTGGTTTTTAGTGTTGGCCATAGTTGTGGCCTCTAGTGCTTTTACTGTTATTTTTAACGCCACCAAAAATGATTTTCCCTATATTCTAATGAGCGGAGTCATAACCTATGGCGTGCTACACCTTAGTTCACTTTTTTTTACGACTATCATCTCGCTTCTCATTAGTGCTTTTGCCATTGGCGTTGTTTCCAATCTATTTGCCAAATTAAAAGATCGTCCCGCGGCCATTGTCCAATTACCAGGAATCATTTATCTCGTTCCCGGAAGTATCGGGCTAACAGGAATTAGTCATATTTTTCAAAAAGATATCGTCACTGGCCTGGCGGCAGGAACACAGATGATCTTATTTGCCATCACCATCGTAGCGGCGCTATTTATGGCCAATATATTCGTAGGCCCAAGACGCTTTCTTTGAATTTATATAAAGGCTCTCCAAAACTTATTATATTCCATAGCTCATCCCCTCTTCGCGTGGATCACTTACTCCATGCAGAACTCCATTCTGCTCTTTTATGATGGCCTGAATCTTACAACCAAGAGATTTGTGGTTGATCTTATGCCCCATTTGCTTAAGCATGTTCTCGGTTTCAGCTGAAAATCCGGGAGGTCCAAGGCGAATTTCTTCCGGCTTCCATTGGTGGTGATAGCGTGTAGCGGCCACCGCTTCCCATAGAGGCATTTCATACTCCAAGACATTAAGTATGGTCTGCATAACACAGGTTAGAATCCTGGTACCACTTGGTGTACCTAAGGCCAAAAATGGTTTGCCTTCTTTATCATAAACAATAGTTGGACTCATAGAGCTCAGTGGTCTTTTTCTAGGTTCTACTAAGTTATTTTTTCCACCAATGGCGCCGAATAAATTAACTCCTCCCACGTGACTAGCAAAATCATCCATTTCATTATTCATCACAATCCCAGTCCCGCCTGCCACTTGGGCCGAACCAAACCATCCGTTAATGGTTTGTGTTGAGGTTACAATATTGCCCTTAGCATCCATAATGGTAAAGTGGGTGGTGTGTTCTGGTTCTTTAATCACCTTATCAAAATCAATCGGGAAATCTTTAGAGCTTAGTGCTTTATTTAAAGGGATTTTAGTGCTCAGCCCCTTGGCATATTTTTTATCGATAATTTTATCAACGGGAACGTCCGCAAAGTCTGCATCTCCCATATAGGCTGCACGATCAGCAAAAGCAATTTGCATGG
>JBFEUX010000071.1:0-12372 GCA_041547255.1 Bacteriovoracaceae bacterium | reverse complement strand
GTTTCTGGCAATGTTGAAGCTTTCTTAAATTACGGTCTTGGCAACAATGCTGATGACGGTACTAATGAGTTCAAAGGTAAGACTTCTATGGACTTAGGGGTAACTTATAATCAAGGTGAAGTTGATTATATGGTAAGATATAGAGCTATTGAAGGTGATAATGCCGCTGATAATACTTATAAGCTACAACAAACTCACATCGGTGTAGCTAAAATGTATAAGCTAAATGACAAAGCAAATGCATGGGCTTCTGCTTGGTACAAAATGGATACTTCTGATGATGAATTTACTGCAGCTGGTGAAACTAAAAACACTTATCTTCCTGTAACAATTGCCATGGAAGTACAAGCTAAAGATTGGCTAATGTTTAGAGGATCTGTAGGACAAAATGTTCTTGTAAACGAAACTGAAGATAATGCTGGTAAGAAGAAGACTATGAATGACACTACTTTAGTTGCTGCTGGTGCTTCTTTAGTTTTCGGTGACCTTACTATTGACGGTATGATTGGGAATAATAATACTGGAACGACACCTACTGCTGCAGATACTTCTGCTGGTGCTGGTACACTTAGAACTGACTCACTTATGTCAAGAGTTGGTGTGACATATAAGTTCTAATAATAAATTCTAATAGGATGTTGGAATAGAACCTTTTAGTTCGAGGGCCCTCTGTTTTACCGGGGGCTTTTTTTTATCTATAATAGGTGACATGAAAAAGTTTGGGACTTTGATTAAGATTTTAGTGGGACTTCTTTTTGCGGGCGTCGTGTTTACTGTCACGGTGGTTTATTATCTAAACCTCAATGTTTTAAAGCTTAAGGATCATTACCCCGTCTGGTATGCGAAAACCCATAGCTATCAGCTGGTAAAGAAAAAGCCGAGCTATTGGTTAAAACAAAGTTTGATGAGTCGTAAGGCAAAATGGGCGATTATTGTCAGCGAGGATTGGGCCTTTTATGAGCATCCGGGAATTGATCTTCGCCAGTTATCCATCGTGGTGGAAGAAAGTCTGGAGGCAGGGACTCTCACCCGGGGGGCGAGTACTATTACGCAACAAGTGATAAAAAATGCCTTGCTTTCCAATGAGCGCTCTATTTTTCGCAAGGGTAGTGAGATTATTATGGCGCTACTTATGGAGCGCAATTTTACGAAAGATGAAATTCTGGAAATCTATTTGAATTTAATTGAATTAGGTAAGGGAATTTATGGGGTCAAAGCCGCTTCTTATTATTATTTTAAAAAACCACCCAGTTTGCTTACGGCCAAGGAAGGGGCATTTTTGGCCATGCTGCTGCCAAGTCCGGTGAAATATTCTCATTCTTTTCGACAAAAAAAGCTCACTCCTTTTGCCAAGCAGACCATTGATAAGATTTTGGTTAAGTTAAAACAGGCCAAAATAATTACGGCCGAGGAATTAGAAGAGCAGCGAAATACTTTTTTGTCTTTTGAAAAACTTCCTGAGCTTTTAATTTATGACGATATTCTAAATGAAGAAAACGAGTAAATTTAGGCAGCTTCTTTTAGTTTTTCTATTTTCTTAAGAAGTGATTTATATCCTTTCATATGCTCTAGACCATTAGGAAAAAGTAGACTTTCAATTCTTATTCCGTAGAGGATTGAAAATTTGGCAGCAAGTTCAACTCCAAGATTTCGTTTGTCGTTCTCAAGGGCAGAGAGATTAGAGCTAGAAATGCCAATTGCTTGGGATACTTCTTTCTGAGTAAAATTAAAGCGAATTCTCATTGCTTTTAAAATTTTTCCAGATGTTAGTTTTACTTTATCTATTGAGCCCATAAAGATCTCCTTTTTAACTATAATTATGATCAGAAGTTATTTTAATTACTTTGACGATAATTTTTTTCTTATAGTATTTGTAAATAAGCCTTCCACCTTTGGTGTTAAGGTAAATTGATCTCTCTTGCTGTCTGTTTCCCCTAAGAGAATGGTCCTGTAGGGATTCAGCAAACGGAGAGTTCAAATATTCTTCAAAACCAATTTCTTTAATCTCTAATGCCCAAAAAGCAATTAGTTCTCTAACTTCTTTATCGAAAAGACCAGCTTTAATATCTTGATCTAGTTTATCTTGTATCGCTTGGTTTATTTCAACTTTAGTTATCACATGTGATAAGTTATCTTGAATGATAATTTTATGCAAGTGAAATTTAGAGAAAACTCATGATTTTAGAGGTTTAACTGCCTTAAACATTCATAGGCCACAGTGGTGGCAGCATTAGAAAGATTTAGAGAGCGGATATGCTCGGAGAACATAGGCAGATGATACATCTGGTCCATATAAGTGTCGTAATAGTATTGGGGCATGCCTTTGGTTTCTGAGCCAAAGATAAGATAGCAATTTTCTTGGTAGGGTGCCTGGGTGTAGTCTTGCTTGACGTTATTTTCAAAGAAAAGCAGTTGTTCTTTTTTAGCTTGTTCTTTTTCCAAAAATTCATCAAAGTTTTGGTATTCAGTAATCTTAACAAATTTCCAGTAGTCCAATCCAGCACGTCTTACGGCCTTTTCTGAAAGGTCAAAGCCTAAGGGGTGGATCAGGATAAGCTCTATATTTAGGGCAACACAAGTGCGCCCGATACTCCCGGTATTTCCGGGAATTTCAGGCGCATATAAAACGATTTTAAAATTCTTGGGTTGCACTATTTTGTAGTGAGAAGATGGTGCAGTGTTCTTACCATAATTCCTGATGCACCCTTGGCCGGGCAGTAAGGAAGGTGTTTTTGATCACTGAATACCCCTGCAATATCCAAGTGGGCCCACTTGATATCTTTTTTGATAAAGTTTTCCAAAAAAGCCGCTGCTGTTGCCGTTCCAGCAAAGCGAGTCGAGCCAATATTTTTAAGGTCAGCAACTTTTGATTTCATATCTTCCCGCCATTCATCAATGATTGGCAGTTCCCAGGCGTATTCGTCCTGAGTTTTAGCGTGACTTAAAACTTTTTTCGTGAATTTGTCATCGTTACCTAGCACGGCACAAACTTCAGAGCCCAGAGCTACCAGACAAGCACCGGTTAGGGTGGCTGCGTCGATGATATAATCAGGATTTTGGTCACAAGCATAGTCCAGACAATCTGCTAAAACTAATCGTCCTTCGGCATCAGTGTTAAGTATTTCTACTGTCTTACCATTTCTTCCGGCAACGATACTATCTGGAAAAGTTGCGCTTTCATTAACTGCATTATCAGTCATTCCTAGGATACAAGTAATTTTATAAGGAGCATCGTTAAGAACGGCCGCACGGAAGGCACCGTAAACAGTGGCAGAACCACCCATATCGTATTTCATAGTCATCATAGAAGCACTTGGCTTAAGGGAGTATCCACCTGTATCAAAAGTTAAGCCTTTACCAACTAAAGCAATATGTTTGGTATTTTTAGTGGCCTTTTTTGGTGTATAGGTCAGGTGAACTAATCTTGGGTCATAAGCTGAACCGGCATTAACAGCAAGAAAGAGACCACATTTTTCTTTTTGTAGCTCTTTCATACCAAGGATATTTACCTTAACACCCTTACCTTTAAGCGTGGTTTTTACGTCTTTTTCAATGCGTTCAGCGTATTCTTCGGAGTGAAGTGTATTGGGAGCTTCATTTCCAAGATCGCGAATAAAGTTTACAGAATTTGCCACGTTATCAGATTGCGTGATGGCCTTATCCAGAGATCTTTTGATTTTTTTATCGTTGATATAAACACAAACCTTATCAAAAGAATTTTCTTTTTTAGTGGCCATGTATTTATCAAAATTATAGTCAGATAGCTGTAAGGCTTCGTTGATAAGAGTGACACTTTCTAGCATTTTGTTAATAGCATTAAAGGAATGGGCATCAATTACAACAGAGCTAAACTTCTTACCAGAAAAGGCTTTGTAGGCATTGGCAATAGCCTTTCTAATGCCTTCGGCCTTAACTTTACCTTTTTCTCCCATACCAATTACGATAACACTTGAACCATCAGCAGTGGTAAAGTGAAAGCTTTGTCCCGCTGCTCCATTAAAATTCGCCGCTGCTTTTAACGCGTGAAAGTCTTTGGCCAGGCTTTTATCACTCCAGGCAAGTTGGACAGTATCGTCTTTTTTGTAAGCACCGACAATCTTAACGTCAGCTGCATCATAGTGTTTAGTATCAAAATCAAAGTGTATTTTCATTGGTTCTCCCCTAAGTTAATAATGACTAGTTTTGGTCTGGTAATGTATCAGAAGAGGAATTTATTGTCTAAATTAAGGCAGTTTTGATACATTAACGTTATGCCAAAATTGTATTCGTCTTATATAGCCTCTAGTTTTATTCTACCGTTTTTAGTGAGCACGGTATTTTTCGTGTCATTTTTGATGACGTTTGAATTATTTCGCATCATGACATTAATTTCCGCAGACAATATTTCGCTATTCTTTATTATGCGAATGATGGGAAATATCATGACAACTCTCATTCCCATGGCCATTCCTATTTCTATTTTCTTTTCAACCATTTATTGCCTTTCTCAAATGTCTGGAGACGCTGAGTATGTGGCCATGCGAGCAGCAGGGTTGAGTAAGAATAAAATTTTAATACCCTTTATTGTCATTTCCAGTTTAGTGGCGATTTCTGTTTATTTTTTAAGCCAGGAGTTGGTGCCCGATGCCCATGTTAAGGTGAGAAAAAAAATTAAGATCGTGAGTTCAAGCAGTCTTATTCAAGGCTTAAAGTCAGGTCAATTTTTTACCAAGCTTCCTAATATTACCATTTTTCCCACGGAATTTGATGAAAAAACGAAAAACTTAAAACAGGTTTTTTTACATATGTATGATGATAATAATAAGTTGGATAAAATTATTGTTGCCCGCACAGGAAAAATTATACATAAGAAAGATGAAACGACGGGAATTGAAATATTCAAACTAAACTTAAAGAATGGAAATATCGTCAATATTAGAAGCCGTAATTTGGATACAGAAAAGATTTTATTTGATGAGTATATTCTGCCAATTTCCGAGAAGAGGTTTTCCTATAAAACCTCAATGAAAGAAATTATGATGAATAAAGAAGAATTGAATAAGTTTATAGGTGATGGTCTGGAAAAAGCAAAGGCTAAGGGCTTTAAGGCGAAAGATTATTTTAATGCCCGCTATGAATATTGGAATCGTATTAATACTCCTATATTAGTTCTTATTTTTACTTTTTTAGGCTTTGGGCTTGGTATCACAGGAAGCCGTGGCAAAAGTCGTAACTCCAGTGGGAAAGCCATCTTGTATTTAGTGGGTTATTATGTGCTTTATTTTGCTATGGTCAGTCAGGCCCGGGACGATAATATTCCAGTGATTCTGGTGGCCGTTATTCCAAATATCGTCTTACTGGTGTTCGCGATTAGGGCCTATCGTCGGGTCGATTGGCTAAGCTAGTTTTTATTATTGGCTAACAGTTTCTTCTTGAGTGGCCATATTAGCTTGATAGTAATCTGCTGAATAGGGAATGCCTTTATAAGAAGGAAACAGAGGTAATTGGTAATCACCTGCAATATCTTCAGGAAAGATCAGACTTTTAACACCTGAAGAAGTTTTGGCCGTGACTAATTTATTATTTAAAAAGACCTTTGATGCATTGAAATTCCCCATAAAAAGAAGAATTTTATCTCCACGGATAAGAACACGATGTCCTTGTTTTAAAACATATCTTTTGATTTTTTCATCATCAACCTTATAACTAATCCAGGTGTCAGCTCCTACGGCCACGATATAGACATTTTGCTTGTTTTCAACAATACTCGCCTTGATAGTTGGAGGAAGTAATGAGGCATCAGAGATTTCTGGCGCATTTTCATCTAAGTCGTACATATTCTTTGGCGTAGCATGAAACTTTTTAAAAGGAAATTTGCCATCAACAAGTTGTGGCGTTTTATCCAGTTTTTTCTCTTCTTTGTTCTCTTTTGTGTCTTGTTCTTTTTCTTCAGCCTTATTTGTAGCTACTTCTTTTTCTACTTTTTTCTCTTCAACTTTTTTTATAGCTTCTTTTTTATTCTCTTTATGTATTTCTTTTGCCAGTCTTTTAGTTGCTTCCAGCTTAAAGAGGTCATCTTCTTTTTTCTTTAAAATGGGTTGCTCAGGCTTAATGGCCTTAGTAGGGGCATCACTGTCGCTGGTTTTTTCGGCAATGGTTTGGCTTTCAAAATTTAACTCAGAAAAGAAATTAACCACACCTTTGATAATTAAACTAACGAAAATAAGGGCAAGGGCAGCATATATAATCTTCTTGTTCAGAAATCCCTGAATAATAGAAATAACGGTTTCTTTTATTTCTTCAGATTCATCTTCATGCGGGTTATCAGCTTGGAGAGCTCCCAGTGCTTTTTGCTTAATGGCATCACCATTAGGATGACCAAATTTTATTAAATAGGTATTATCAAGTGCCGCTTTTGCTTCGTTGGCATCTAAACCAATCGTTTTAGCATAGTTTGTGACAAAGCCTCTAACGTAAGTTTTATTAGGTAAACTTCCTAAGTCATCCTCTTCTAAGGCCCGTAGAATATTAATATTAATTTTGGTTTTTTGAGCAACTTCTTCGATCCCAACATTCTTCTTTCGTCGGTATTCTTGAAGAAGTGTGCCAATAGTTTGGTTTTGTTCCATATTTCAATATATTAGATTAAAATGAAAAAATTAAAAGTCGGGAGTCAATATATTCCCCTTGTTGTTTCTTAAAAACATAGGGTTTTCCTCTATCATTTTAATTTTTTTATTAAGGGCCTGTAGCTTTTTACTTGCTAGCCTTTGGTATTCAGTGGGTGAGAATCGCTCGATAACCTCTTCCAATTTGATTTTTGCATTATTGTATTGTTTTAGTTCTATTAGAGTTAAAGCCTGGTGGTATAATGGTCTTGGGTTATTATAGCAAACTCCCGTACCAGATTTTTTATATGCCATAAGGGATTTTTTAAATTCTCTTTGCTTAAAATATAATTTTCCAATTTCAAAGTGGGCCGGGCAGTAATTTTCTAGTTCATTGATAGACTGTTTGAAATAATTCAAGGCTTGGGTTGGCTTTTCCTGTTTGGCGGCCATAACACCCAAGTTATAGTAGGTTTGATATTGTTTCTCATAAGTCAGGTCATCCAAAACTTTATTGTATTGCACCCTAGCCTCATTAAAGTTTCCACGTTCCATATAGAGTGTGGCCATGTTCATGCGTGCATCTGTATTTTTTGGATCTGTTTTTATCGCCATTTTAAGAAATTTTAAGGCCGTCTCCGGTCTTTTTTTGAAAAAGTAGGCCATACCCAAGTTGTTTTGGATGCGGGAGTCTTCATCACTTAGGCGAAAGGCTTCCAAAAGATTTTTTAGTGCCTTGGTGTAATCTATATTTACTAGATTTTGAGTTCCCTGATTATAATAGATTTCAGCTTTTTCTTTAGTAAGCTCTTCCTTTGATTTTGTGTTAGAAGCACAAGAAATAGCAAAGATTAAAAAAACAGATAATATTACCTTCATAAATATCCTCGAAGCCTTTATTTCATTATATTTAAATACAATCTTACCTAAGTTCAACTTCATTTAAAAGAGTTATGGAAGCAGTTTTTGCAATAAAATGATTCCTTCAAAATGGTATGTACCGGGAAATAAATCGGCCATTATAGTTTTTGTTATTTGGTAGTTGTCCATAAGGGGCTTTAGATCCCGAATCATTGTTGCGCTGTGGCATGAGACGTAGAGTAAATGCTCTGGCCTGTAAACTTGGATCCATTCAAGTAGATTCTTAAAACCGCTGCGAGGAGGATCGACAATAAATAAATCGTATTGGCCATCTGTGTGCTCGTTTTGGAAGGTTTCTAAGGCATTAGCTGAATATAAGTCCAGGTGAAAAAATCTTTGGTTTCGCTTCTCATCTGAATAAAAATCTACACTCATTTTTTTTGATTGATCAAAAATCTCAGAAAGGTTGCCTGCACCACCAAATAAATCCAAAATATTTTTAGGTTCGCGAGTAAATAAGGATTTTACTTTTTCTTTAATGAGTAAGTTCACTTCATTATTTACTTGAGTAAAACCGCCCTGAGCATAATTTTTATTCCAGCTAATATTAAGCTTATCTTGCTGTAAATAAATTTCTACATGCCCGCTCTTTAATTTTCTTTGCCTGGCCTCTTGGCGCCAGTTCTGGGAAAGTTTATCAAAGGCTGCTTTAATCTCTGGCAGCATTATCTGGCAATGGGGAACAGAAAGAATCTGATTTGATTTACTTTTTTTTAAACCAAAACTATTTTTCCTAACATCAAAATGTAGCTGGATCCGATTGCGATAGCCGAGCCTTTTGGGAGAGTTGATAATTTCAACTGTTTGATTGTTTTCATCAAGCTTTGAAATCAGTTTAGTGAAACTTTGTTTTTTAAAATCTAGTTCATGTGAATAGTCAGTATGTAAAAAATGGCAGCCAGAACATTTGTCAAAGTGGGGGCAAGAGGGGGGCATCCTCCAGGGACTCGCCTTTTCCAGTGATTCCAGCTTACAAAAATTTACCCCTTTGCTTTGTTTTAAAACACTGAAAAGTCCGGTTTCCTCGGGTAATGTTTTAGGAATAAAATATATCTGGTCTTCTTCTTTAAAAACACCCTGGCCTAGTGGATCGATATGGTCAATTAAAAACTTTTTCATTTGTGTCAAATTTGCTCGGTTAGAAAAATACTTAAAATCACGTAAAATATATAAATATATATGAATAGATTATATCAGAAAATCCCATTTCTCTTAGAGTTATTTATTAATGGCTCCTTTATATTTTTGTATTCATTTTACAAGTCTAATCAATGGCAAGCAAAATTCGCCAATCCACTGCTGATAGAGAAACTGTTGGGAGTGTTTTCTTATGCGGCCCCTTTCGTCGTATTAATTTCAGTTGTTTCCTACTATATTCGCTCAAAAGGTATTGATGATTTTATCAGAAAAAATATTTTTTCAGTAATCTGTGTTGTCCCCATGTTTATTACCCTTGGAGATTTACAGTTTGCTTTTTGGCTATCGGCAGTTCATTTATTTTCTTCGGTACTTTCCATTTATGATAGTCCTGGAAAAATAAAAACTGTTGAGGTGAAAAGGGCCAAAGTGGCGATATCTCTGCTGGAACGGATCAGACTCGCTCCTGCGCAAATAGTTATTTTATCCTTTCTTGTAATTATTTTCATTGGAACATTACTTTTGGTTCTTCCTATTTCTGCGGCGGAAGGAAAAAGCATTGGTTTTATTGATGCACTTTTTATGGCGACCAGTGCTACCTGTGTTACTGGACTCTCAACCTTATCTTTGGTGGATAACTTCAGCTTTATGGGGCAGATCGTAATTTTAGTACTTATACAAATTGGTGGACTCGGCTATATGACTCTTTACTCATCAATGACAATTCTTCTGGGGAAGTCACTTGCCGTACGTGACCAGGTTATGATGCAAGATCTTTTGGATATTTCCTCGTTAGAAGATTTATTGCAAATGATCATGAATATCGTACGTTATACTCTAATTATTGAACTGGTGGGAGCTATCATTTTGACGGTGGGATTTAATTATCAGGGGCATGAGTTTGGAGAAGCTCTATACTTTGGTATTTTTCACAGTATCTCCGCCTTCTGTAATGCAGGTTTCGCTTTATTTGATAATTCGCTTGAAACTTATGCCTTAAATCCGATGATTCACGGTACCGTCAGTCTTTTAATCTTTTTAGGTGGTCTTGGCTTTATTGTACTCAAGGAATTAGAGTATTTGCTTTTAAAGCGAGGGAAGATAATAAATCTAACCGTTCATAGTAAAGTTGTTTTAACGACTAATCTTGCTCTTTTGTTTTTTGTCGCAATTTATATTTTCTTTGGAGAGTTTTTACACGGCTTAAATAATTATAATCTATGGGAAAAGATTCAAATTGCCTTTTTCCAGTCAGTGACAACGCGAACAGCTGGCTTTAATAGTATTCCTCTTAATAATTTTCACCCCCATACCGTTTATCTGATGTGTTTGGTTATGTTTATTGGTGCCAGCCCGGGCTCTACGGGGGGAGGAATTAAAACCACGACTTTTGCCATTCTCTTTCAATCGGTAAAGGCTACATTACGCGGAAGGGACAAAGTGGAATTTTTTGACAGAACAATTCCAAATATAATTATTGTGCGTTCAGTTGCCATCATTGTGATATCGCTGATAATGGTTAGCTTTTTTATTTTACTCATGATGAGAATTGAACCAGAACATGACTTTTTAGCGCTTTTTTTTGAAGTGGTGAGTGCCTTTTCAACAGTAGGTCTATCGTTAGGTATAACAACTTATTTAGGTGTTGCTGGAAAAATAATATTGAGCCTACTTATGGTTATCGGAAGAGTTGGGCCATTGACCCTGGCCTTGGCAATTGGACAAAATAAAAAAGATATTGGAAACATTAAATACCCTAAGGGTAGGATTATGATAGGATAGTACTATGATTGTAACAGTTATCGGTCTCGGAACATTTGGTGCAAAAACGGCGACTCGGCTTTTTGAAAAAGGCGCTGAGGTAATTGCCATAGACTATAACGGAGAGTTGGTTGAGAAAATTAAAGACAGGGTTACTCATGGAGTTTGCATCGACGTTACTGATGAAAAATCCATGCGGTCAACCAATATTTCTGATGTAGACGTGGCCATCGTTGCGATTGGGGATAATATTGAAATGAGTATCCTCGCTGTGGCGATGTTAAGAAAACTTGGTGTTGGTAAAATTATTGCCAGGGCGACAAATACATTACATGAGCACGTTCTTAAAGAAATTGGCGCCTCGGAAATCTTAAAAGTAGAAGAGGAAATGGGAGAGATCGTAGCTTCCAAAATCGTTGCTCCTCACGTATTACAAAGATATAATTTTGCAGCTGGCTATTCAATTGTCGAATTGAAATTAGGTAAGAAATATGAAGGAAAAACCCTTGTTGAAAGTCAAATTAGACAGAATTATTCTCTGAATATTGTGGCCCTTCAGAAAAGGGTGCCTTTTATTACTGAAGATGGAAAATCATCTTTTAGAATTGAAATTAATGATAGCCCACTACCAATGGATAAAATTGACGCTGATGATATCGTGGTATTAGTCGGCTCAGAGAAAAACTTTAATAAACTCTTTGCAGAGTTAGAAAGCCATTAAGGAAAGGATATGAATCTTTCATTAAAAAGAAGAATTGCAATGAGTTTTGGCTTTGCCAATCTCATGGTCTTGGTAATTGGTTTTGCCGTTTTCTATTTTTTAAACTCTTTGAATAAGCAGATTGAGGATATCACTTCAAATACTAATCAGGTAAGTTTGCTTACAGATGAAATTAGAATTTCGGCGGTATCAATTATCAAAATGCAAAAGAAGATCATTACTAATAGGGCCAAAGAGGATGATTTGGAAAAGCTTAAAGGTCTTTGCGATGGTTTTCACTCGCAACTTGAAAAGTTGGATTCCTTTTATTCTGAAGTGCAAATTAAAACAATCATTTCAAAAATGATCGGGTATGTTGATTCTCTTCAAACTTTGTTGAGTAAAATATCTATTTATAATAATAGGGATACCGCAGGTTTTTCGGCCATCGGAGAACTTGCAGATAAGATTCTAGAGGCTTTTTCTGAATTTCAAGATATTCAGTATTATCAAAATGAAAAGAGAGATAAAAAGTTAAAGGGAATTATTGGTGAAACGAGAAGGTATATGCTTATTGCCCTTATTATTACATTTCTTTTTACCATTATACTGAGTCTTTTTATCCCTGGTAAGATTGCTCTACCATTCAAGAAGTTAAATGATGCAATCAGGGAGTTACAGGACAATAATTTTGATGTTTCGATTTATTACGATAAGGACGATGAGATTGCGGAATTGGCAACCGGCCTTAATAAAATGATTACGAATATGAAAAAATTTGAAGATTTGCGTACGAATAGAATTTCAGTGGAACAAAGAAAATTTGATATTCTGGCAAATATGATCAAGAAGAACATACTTCTTGCAAATGCTAATAGTGAGCTTATTTATTTGAATAACCAAATGTATAAGGTACTAAATGTTGAATCAGAAAATGTACTTAATAAGTCTATGGAAGATACAACTATTCCACAATCTATTAAAGAAGCCTATGAATTGGCCTTAAAACGTCGTTCAAAAATTGAAAATTCCGAGATTCAAATTACCCATAAGAAGGCAGTTGAAGTAGTGAATGAAGAAACGGGCGAGATGGAAGAAAAAGAAGTTGAGGAAGTCGCCTTTGAGGGATATGCCAATGTTATTCCAATTAGAGCGAAGGAATCAGCGCTCGATTACTATATGATGGTCCTTTCAGAAGAACCCTTCGCTTAATAATGTGCCAGGCACCTTTTGGTAGAGGAGCGCGTTACCAAAATGACGCACACC
>JBFEUX010000109.1:0-9364 GCA_041547255.1 Bacteriovoracaceae bacterium | reverse complement strand
GAAAAGTGGGATGAGAGGTAATCGAAATTGATCCAGAAGCGGGAACCCGTAAGATTTGTCTATCATCACCGCTATAAGTAGTGTTGTTGATATTTGCATACCCTCCATTATCACTAATATAGATAAGTTCATAATAAACAGGATCATAGGGTGCTGCTGAAATAGCACCTTCAAAAAGAGCTGCATTCCACTTTACAATTGCTGAGCTGGAAGCACTGCCTGGAACAGCTGTTACTTTTGAGATACCACGAAAAGTGGCCGTTGTATTATCAAAGGTTCGTAAATTTTCTACAATCTTCTCACCAGTACTAATCGCGCCTGTTTTTAAATTAGTTGCAGTAATCTTTAAGTTATAAGCTCTATTGATAATAAGATCCTCTAAAACATAACGGTAAATGCCACTACCAACAGCAGGTACAGTCTCTAATTTAATCTCAATGGGATTCGTTTGCTCATTAACGTAAAGGTAGTGATTAAAAACCGTAGGGTCACCTGCAGGGATAAAATCAATCTCTATTTTATTGTGTGAAATCGCCCGGGCATCTACAATTCCCTGGTAATCGAAAAGAGATGCTTGAGGTGTATAATAATCTGTCTTTTCAGAGCTAGATTTTTCAACACTTCCAACACAGCTGGCAAGCACAAGCACAATTGCTAATAAGACAAAAAGTTTTTTTAAAATCATAAACCTCTTTACTTCACTAAAAATAGACTTAAGGTCATTATTCTTATCGGTTACTATTCGAAAATCATTATAAGTACGATAGAAAATTAAAAATAGAGGAAGACCTAACCCTCTGAAATCAGCAGTTACAAGGTTAAACGAATTTTAGTTATTTTTTATAATGCCCTAAAAAGTAGGCATGCCACATATCTGCTTATTTTTCTTTAAGCTCTTGCAGCCAATTTAAGACGATAGAATTTGCCTCGTCCTGTTTATTTGCCTTGATAAACACTCTAAGTTTTTTTACAAATTCTTTCTGTATCGTATTCGCATTAGTCTTTATTTGCATAAGTTGCGATTGATTATTTTCAATATTGCTAATTTCACTGGAAAGTACCTCAAAGGCTTTACTTCCTTTAGTGGCCATTAGCTGAAACATTCGCCCTCTTTGCTCATCCTCATAGGAAAGAAGTAGATTAACTTTTTCTTCTGGTGAAAGTTCCTGAAAAAAGTCTTTTTGAGTTTGTGCTTCGAAACGCTCAAAAAGAAGTGCTGGAAAGGAGTTTGTACAAATTTTCTCTAACTGCTCCCATTTTTTTTGCGAGATAAGCAGTTCTAAAATGATTTGCTCCTTTTGTGGAGAAACATCATCCATAATAACTTCTAAATTACTCATTAAAAAAGAAGAATTATTAATCTTTTTAAACTCAGACATTTTTTCAAGAAGCAGATTTTCATCAAAGTCATCAGGATCATTCGCCAGGGCATCAGTCGTTATCGAAGTAATTGAATTAAGTTCTAATTTATTAAAAACATGCGAGAGCTGCTCTTGAGGTAAACGATGAAAAAGTTGACTGGCAAGTTCTGGTTCTTTCACTGAGAATGCAACTATTTCTGGAGTAGAAAAAGTGGCAATAATATCACCTAGAGTCTTTGTCCTGGTCTTAGGTGTAATGAGAGCCTTTTTAAGAGAAATATAAAGATTTTTAAGGTGAGCTAACTCTATTTTATGGCCCTTATTTTTTTCCAGTAGGTTTTTTATCTGAATTTTTTCATCTGTAGAGAGCCCTTCTGAGAGCTGATCAAAAGCTTCCCGCCCAATCAACTCAAGTAAGGTTACAAGTTCTTGGTACGAGTCTGTTTTTTTTTGCTCCATTTTTACAAAGTATTCAATATTGCTCCAGTGATTTTTAACCATATCACTAATTAATCCAATAAAATGCTCAACCTCTGATTGCTTTTTAGGTGAGTTAATCTCTTGTATCTTATCGGTTACAAGCTGGATTCCAGTTTTTAGTACTTTTTCTTGAGCCTTCATACAGCTCTTATCGTATTTTTTTCCTTATTCTTAATATTCCCTAAAAATTCCTTAATTTTTTTCCGATAAGAAATTTAATAGGAAGGAAATTATTATGAATGTACTAACGATTATTAGTTTTATTCTCGCCACTGCTGTCTTCATCGGAGGACTAAGAATGGCCAGTGCTGATCTATCCATTTTTATCGATTTTCCCAGTATGTTTATTGTTATTGGAGGATCTCTTACTGCCACGGCGATAGGATTTCACTTAAATAAGCTATTTGCCTTAACTAAATTATTTTTACTCAGAACAATCAAGGGTAAGCATATTGATATGACAAAAATCGTCACAGAGTTGATTCTGGCGGTTGATGCATTAAAAAAAGGAAAATCAATTTCGCAAATCAAAGATGATAGTAATGACTTTTTCTTTAAAGAGTCTTTAGAGTTACTTGAAGATGGTATTTTAAATAAAGTAGAAGTTATAGAAATTCTTAACCTTCGTAAAGAAAAGCTCGCAGCCAATTATATGGAAGATGCTAGTAAATTAAAGTCTATAAGTAAGTTTCCTCCAGCATTTGGAATGATTGGAACAACGATTGGTATGATCGTTCTTCTTGCCAACTTAGGAGGAGAAGATGCCATGAAAATGATTGGTCCGGCCATGGGGGTTTGTCTTATCACGACTCTATATGGAGCTGTCATCGCCAATATGACGTTGATTCCCATGGCAGAAAATTTGACGGTTAATACCAAAGAAATCTACAAAAAGAATGAAATTATCATAGAAGCGATCAGCTTAATCATGGAAAAAGCATCCCCTGTTTTAGCTGCAGAAAAACTTAACTCACACCTTTTACCAAGCGGTCGAGTTAACTGGAAAGATGTTATAAAAGGCTAAATAATGGATCCATTTAATGAACCAGAAGATGAAGGAGAAGGATGGCTAGTCAGTTATGCTGACATGATGACCCTTATTGCCTGTTTCTTTATCTTAATGATGGCATTCGCAAATTTTGAACCAGTTGGTTTCAGTGTAAAAGCAGAGGCTTTATCCAAAGCTTTCAGGAAAGAGAAAAATAAAAGTACCACGGTGAAGCTAAAAGAAATCACAGATGAAATTGCTAAGCATGACCTTAAAGACACGACCAAGATCTCGATCAAAGATAGTGAATTAATTGTTACTTTTTCCAGTTCAACATTATTCCCTAATGGTGAGGCGACTTTAAATAAGAGTGCAAATCAAATGTTAGCATCACTGATTGACGTTATAAAAATAACCAATCCTAGTTATCGCATCTTAATCGAGGGGCATGCCGATGATTCCCTGGAAAAATCAAAATATAAAACGCAATGGGATCTGAGTTCCGCCAGAGCAGCTTATATCGCTAAGAAATTTGAAACTTTTGGTTTTCCCAAACACCGAATTGTTCCTATTGGACGAGGTGACTCTCAAAAATTAGTAAAAAGTATCAAGAAGAATGGACGTCTGGATCAAGCTAAAGCCAGAATTAATAGAAGAGTTGTTTTGCGCTTACTTGAGCCCATCAAAAAAGAACCCGTCAAATTCGGGCTGGGTATATATTTTAAAGACGCAACCACTAATGACAAGGAAGATCAATTGGATTCAACTAAAGTGGAAGACTACGAAGTTGAAAAACAATAAGGCCGTAAATAGCAATTATTCTTGCCACTATCCGATTTCTTGCCATTTGGAATTTCACCCTAAACTAAGCTAAGCCTCTAAAATCAAAAAGATCAACGAAAAAGGTCAAGCTAAAAGCAAATCTATCCGATAATACAGCTAATGAGAATTTCTATTAACTATCTATTTTTGTTATTTCTGCTGGGACTAAACACCGCATGCGTAGGAACGGTAGAGAAAGCCTCCAAACCACGAACAGAAAGTACTGATGTTAGTATTTCCTCTGATTTACGCTTTGAGGGGATACAGGGGCTTATACCGATTTCTCATGACAAAATGGAAGTTTATTTTAACCCCGCAACGGGAGGCTCAAAAAATTATGCCTACTTAATTTATGTAGGTAGCCAAGCGGAACCTTTAAGTGCAACAGAGCGAATACTTGAAAAAGACTACCGAGGCCTTTTTCGCTATACCATTACCAATTTAGACATAGGAACAGAATATATCGTCAAAGTCGACGTTAAAGACGTTGAGACAGGGCAGATCTATTCAACTTCTACCTTTAAACAAGATTTTACCTTTGGAAACTATGTCGCAGACTTTACCGGAATTAGTTCTGTTTCTAATGTCGCTGGCTTAGCAGGACTTGACTCAATCACTGTAAGATGGCCACATGCCACGATATTCCCAAGTAATCTTTTTGGATCGGATAGAGACCCGGTTGCTTATGAAATTACCATTTTAGATTCGACCAGACTTACACCGGCAAGTTTAAACCATTTCGACTTAGGCGCTAATGAGGGAAGAATTGTCAAAACCATCAATTACAATGCTCTTGTAAATGAGGCTGTCATTCGAGGACTTGAGAGTGGTAAAATATATTATGTAAATATTCGTGCAATCCACAAAGGAACTGTTGATGACCCAAACAACCCAACTTTAAAATATGAAATGAATAATCGTTATTACGAAATTGAAACACTCACCCTAAAAGAAACGGCCATTCAATTTGATTTAAATAACTATAATGTTACTAACACCTCTGGGGACGATATCACTAACTCGCTGGCAGTTGGTTGGGGTGCTATCAGCGGTATATTTGATCATTTTCGTATCTATTATGCTATTAAGCCATCACTTAGTATTTCGACAGGTCTAGACTGTTCAATAATATCGGCGACAGCATTAGCTGCGGGGAATACAGGATGTAAAAAAGTAAATTATGATGTGACTTCTTCCATTATAACAGACCTGGCCTCTAATTCGGAATATCAGGTTAAGCTTTTAGTTTGTATTGATATAACCTGTGAATCCAATGTTGAGTTACCTATCCTCGAAATACTGGCCGGATCGCAAGTCGCAGGATTTAGTGGTATTCAGTCAATAGATCTTGCTTCAGATATTAAAGACATTGGAACCATTTCTCTTAATTATAACGCTCCTAACTTTTCAGAAGGTTTCTTCGATGGACTTGCTGTTGAATATACCACGCAAAAAGCTGATCTTCTGGCATGGGTGAATAACCCGGCAGATGCAGCAAAGCCGTTAACAGAAATCATAACGGACTCAAGTTATACTGGAAACTTACTGGTGCGCGATTTTAACTATGCCGTAGATACCCGTATCACCATAGAAGGTATAAACTACGGAGAGCCAACGGCCTATTGTTTTACAATTTATCCATATGTTTATGACTCACTAGGAAATATTGTCTATAAAGACCAAAATGCATCATGGGATTGTACGATTACAGATATAATCACTCCAGACAAAGCTCAGTTTGAAGGTCTGTTTGGTGGTACAACCACCGGATACGATGTAAACTTGAACTGGAAAGTCCCAACCAAAGGAATTTACTCTCACTTTGAAGTTTTTTATCGGAAGGCCAACGATATTACAGATACCAGTTTTAATTTTGATGCTGCCATTGATGATACTGCTATTTCTTACACCTTTAACGCATACGAAAGAATTTTACTCTCCAGAGAAGACGGTTATGATATAGATGGTGTACCACTGATCAAGACAAACCTTGCAGTACCCAATATACCTGACGGGATATATATCTTTGGCATTCTCACATATGTTAATTTAGGTGGCACGGCCAAGCGTAGTGAATACAATCTGAATTTACTTATATGTACGGTAGACGGTACTTCAACTACCCCCTCAAGTTGCACACCTTTATAAGCAAGAATACCTTTTAGATTACTAAAATATTTGGCATAATATTTTTATGCTTAAATTTATTGTTATTCTCCTATTCCCCATTTTAGCCTTTGCCCAGCTAGAGAGTGATTCCGATACAGAGCAAACTAAAAATGAATCCACCAAAAGGCTGGTTGTTCAGCCGATGAGTTCTCCTGTGGTTGATAGCTATGATAGAGATTTTATAAACCGGATTGCAATCAGCGTAAGTGCACGACAAAGAGATTATCAAATTCTCATCTCTGGAATTCCTGACAGCAAAAGAGTTGATAAAACTTTATATTATTTAGAAGTTATTGCCACCCCCATTGCTGGCAATAAAATTGACTTGGAAGCAAGAATAAATAACAAAGCCAAAGGTATAATCGAAAAACGAGTTATACGAAGAAATATTGAGAAGGAAGATATTCGCTCTGTTGCCGAGGATTCTTTATTAATTTTATTTGGATTTGATCCTGTCAATTTTAAGACGGTACCCGAAAAAACAAGTAAAAAGAAGCCCCCTTTTCCACTGCTCAAAGAAGCTAAAAAGAAAAAAAGTACTGTTGATTTTCGTAAAAGGATAATGAAGTTAAAAAAAGACATTAAAATAAAATTTGCGCAAATCAAAGAAAAAGAAAAGGACCTGAAAGACGAAGAAGAAAAAAAAGATGATAATAAAAAGAGCAAGCAAAAGTCTGCTGGGAAACAAAAGGGGGCTTTCAGCTTTCTAAAGGACAAAGATGTCTACCAAAAAAGAAATACTGATGGTGAAAGAGGTACGCTTTATACTTTTAAAAATTGGTATTCACTTGGCCTTTTAAGCTCAAACTATTTAATACTAGATCGTGTAGACACTTCAGAAGAAGTTCAAATTAGAACCAAAGTATTTTCCGTGTTGGTCAATGCCTATGCTGAGATGTGGAGCGAGCATTCTGACATATTTGCTCTTTTTAGTCGTCTGGGTCTTGTTGCTCCTCAGTCTGTTGAACAAATTGAGCCATCCAATAGCTTCGAATTAGATCTGGGGGTACTTGCTGCCTTTTTTGATGAAAGCCTTTACTTCAAGCTAGGTCTAAGAAAAGATAAGCAATTTTTTGCCAACTTGCCCATCCTGGGTGGAGGACTTAAAACCGCAGAAGTGGATGTTTGGTGGCTGTTAGCTTCAGGCCATTATCTTTTTTGGCAGAGAAAGATGTATTTTAAATATGAATACTCTTCACAACTCACAAGTTCATTTGAAGAGGGAAACTTTAACGATGGAACACTCTCTATTCAAAGGGCAAAACTAAGATTAGGCTTTTCAACTGATTTTATCTACGAGGGCTCCTACTTTGAACTAGCCTACCAACCAACTTATTTTAAAATTGCAGGGACAAGAGAGGTCCAAGGGGAAGATACCTCTATTTTCGGACTTATGCTCTTTAGCTTTTAGAGCTGAGCGCTATTAACACGATTTTTTTCTAAATAGTAAGACTTTATTTCAAGCTCATGTACAACCTTAGAAAAAGATTTCACTTTAAAGTCGACTTGAATTTGCTTATTCATCTTCTTGATTCTTTTGAGATTATCAACAAAGGCTTCTGTTAGCTCCGCCTCATAAATATTTAAATTCTTTGCTTTGGCCTGCCAAGCAGATCCTACCTGGACAAAATCCCACTCGACGCCTTCAAATTCAACATCGTTAACAATCTTTATAAATGAATTTAATACTTCTTTCAATTCACTATCAGAATTCATTTTTTGAGAATGACTTAGTGTTCGAGCCTTATATTTACCTGAGCTAACAGCACTCTTCATTAACCCACTCAGCTCTTGGTAGACCCTGTCCCTTTTTTGGGAAAGTAGTTCTGCTTCATTATTATAACGGTCAATATTAGATTGCAGCAGCTCGTATTCCTTACTATAGTTTTGATGTTTTTGCTCCATCTCATCTATCGCAGAAAGAATACTTTGTAATTGAGCCTTACTTTGACTTAAGATATTATGGTTTTTAGTAGCTGCTTTTGTAGCGTCCTGTGCTTTGGCGGTTAAATCCGACAATTGATCATTAGATCGACTTATTGTCCTTACCTGGCCTTTACTTAAGCTCACAATATTATTCATCATTCGATTAAGCTCATTATAAACCCTATCTCTTTTTTGAGAAAGCAGCTCTGCTTGGCCGTTGTATTGATCAATATTAGACTGCAGTAACTTATATTCTTTACTATAGCCCCGATGTCTTTGCTCCATCTCACTTATCGCAGACTCTATTCTTTGTACTTTAACTTTACTTTGAGTTAAGAGATCATGATTTTTACGAGCTACTTTGGCAGCGACTTGTGCTTTTGCTGTTAAATTCGCCAATTGCTCAGTTTTTTGCTTAATAGCTGACTTCGTAGTAAGTATCTCATGATCAGTTTGTTTACCTGCAGTTTTTATTTTTGCAATCTCTTCTTTAACTTGATTTAGCTCAAGAGCAACTCGTTTATATTCTTTTTCTTTTTCTTTGAATATTTGCTTCATTTTAGCTTGTTGGGCGAGCATTAATTCATTTTGTTTTTTCAGTTCATTTCTGTTCTTATATAACTTACTCAAGTGAGATAAAGCAGTATCAAATTTATTTTGCAGCCTTTGCACAATCTTATCATGTGCTCTATTTTCTGCTATTTGTTTTGCAATCCCTTTTTGTAGTGTCTCAATATCTAGTTTCGCCTCTGCATTCCTTTTTTCCAAACTACTAACTTCTCGTAACAGCTTATCTTTAACAAGCCCTTGCTCATTTGATTTCGCTTCATATTCTTTTAGCTTTTCGGCCAGCTCTTTGGCCGTGTTTTCCTGTGCTATTTTCTTTTCACTCAATTCTGGTATTTGCACTGACAACATTTCTAATAATTTCTTTTTGTCGTCAATATTTGCTGTCAGTCTGTTTTTTTCCTGCTCTAGATTCGCAATATCCGCTTCCAATCCATCTTTTTGGGAGTTTTTTTCTTTGGAGCTATTTTGCAAGAACTCAAAGCCATAACGTAACTTTTCGATCTGTGCCAGAACGTCAACTTTTTCCTCTCGAAGTTCCTTTATAACAGATTCCACACCAGCAAAATCATAGGAAACTGCTTCAAAATCATCTTTCAACTTATCTTTCTCTGTCTTCAAGCTTTGGATGCGTTCTTCTAGCCTTATTTTTTCTTCTGCGAAGCGAGCGCTTTCAGCTTTTATTTTTGGTATACTAGCGATGCTAGCTTCAAAATCATTTTGTAATACTAAGATTTTATCTTCTAGCGCTTTATTTGTTGCAAGTAATTCTTGATGTTCTTTTGCAATAGCAGCATGTTCTTCTAGAATCGGTTCATTTCTTAGGCTAAGCTCTTTTTCTTGTGCCGCTTTCTCGCTAACTTTTTCAGTGTATTCAACGATCTCAACTTTTAATTTTTCACTGTCCTCTTTTAAGCTTATTCTTTCAGCTTCCATATCTTTGATGTTTTGCTCTTTTGTTTTTATCTCGTCTTCTATACTTCTTAACTCCGAATCCAAGCGCTCTCTTTCACTTTTAATAAAATCTCTCTTTTTTCTAACTCCTTCTTCT
>JBFEUX010000353.1:0-1989 GCA_041547255.1 Bacteriovoracaceae bacterium | reverse complement strand
TATTTGCTTGATTTCAACAATATGGGCCAAAGACCAGTCCCTGCTATTAAGTGTCTATCAGCATTTATCGGTGCTAAGACAAATCAGGAAATTTTAAACTTAGAAGCTACCAGAAGTATGATCGGTATTGGTGTAAAGAAACGCGTTGGCGATATAGTATATTTAGAGCATGATGCAATTAATGGTAATTGTTATCGCACCTTTGATAATAAATTTGTACCGACCTATGAGCAGAAAAAAATCTTGGAGTATCAAGCTAGACTTGAAGAAAGTAATGAACAAGTCATAAAGCTTGATCAAAGCTCATACTTAATAAAAATCACCAATACAGAGATTCAGATACTAATCCAAAATATTATGAAATCAAGCAACATTCAGTTTTCATTTTTTAGTGATCAGATACGCAGGGGAAGAAGTGTTGATAGCTCAACAGAATATAAATTAATAAAGCCCGAGATAGTTCTTGTTTCAAGTATTGATGATAGAGAAATAGACTTTCCACTTTATTATGATGGTTACCAGAGTCGATATTATCAACTACCCTATTTTAGTAACAAGGTGAGCCTGTCTGCAGGAAAATACAAGGTCTTTTTTAGGTATAAAAGTATTGAAAACAAAGTGCTACGTTTTAATGAAATGCAGGGTGAAAATATTTTTATAGATAATATTGAGATAGAATAGAAAAGCATCATAAGTATCTGTTATTTTGACTGTTAGGGGATAAAACTTAAGTAAGCCTAAGCCTAGACAAGAAGTTAGACTGTTGCTTAAATTAAGCTATTAGATAAAAAAGGATTATTAAAAATGGCCATTCATTCAATTTTTCCAACGAATATTTATGTTAAAGATTTTGACTTAGATGACTCCTTTACTGCAACCTTAAAGCTGTTTAGCAAGCATCTGGTGGCCATGAAAGAGGCACAGGGAGAGAATTACAATAATATTACAAATGACGCGTCAAGTATTTTTGCTGAGGCAAACATGCTTGAGTGCCCGGAGTTGAGGCAATTGAGAGACATGTTTATTGAGGGGTTTGCAGATCTTGCTGAAAGTTATGATGTCAATACGATTACTAGAGAAGAACTTGCTAATCCTAAGCTTTGGACAAGCTCTGATAAACTAACTTATATGAAAACAGGTGATTATAAAGCATGCCATACACACTCACTTTCATATGCATATGGAATTTTTTATTTTGATGATATAGATAATGATAAAGACGGTGGGGAGCTAATTTTACATGATCCTAAGTTCAGCAGCCAAGATCATTTTAGTTGCGCTAAAACTCATCATATCCCAACAAAGAAAAATAGAATGGTAATTGCGCCGAATTACTTATGGCATGAAGTTAGTAAGTACTCTGGAAGTGAAGATCGCATAGGGATTGTTCTAAGTTGTGACTCTAATTTAGATTATTTTAGATCTCAAAACCCTGTTTAGATAATGAGTTTATTCTCTGCTCCCTTTAGAACATAGTAACATTTTATGATTTTAAAAAAGATATTTAAAATACAACCGCCGCTTGAGTTAGATATTAGCTTTAAAACATTACTTTCATCATTTTTTCTGCGCTCTAGAAATAGCTGTGAGAAAATTGAACATGAGATTGAAGCTATGTTTGGTGCAGATTCATTGTGTTTGTTTTCAGTCCGAACTGGATTTGATCTTTATTTAAAAAGTTTAAATTTAAAAGAGGGGGCGAGAGTTCTTATAAGTGAAATCACCATAAAAGACATTGTTGATATCATAAGGATGAATAATCTTACGCCGGTACCCTTAAAAATAAATGTCCCCGAAATGACACACGATAAAGTAGCCTTGGAGAAAGAGTTAAAAGAGGGAGCTTCCGTTGTCGTATTTACACATCTATTTGGGATAGTTCATGACATTGAAGAGGAAATAAAGCTTGTTCATAAATATGGAGCTGTTGCCGTAGAAGATTGTGCACAAGCTTACATGGGAAGTGATTATTACGGGCAAACTAGCTCC
>JBFEUX010000328.1:0-2578 GCA_041547255.1 Bacteriovoracaceae bacterium | reverse complement strand
TGAGTGGTCTACGGTATATTTTAATGCGGATTTCTCTAGCTTCTCAAACTTATAATAGGCATGAAATTGTTTAACAGCATAATTTATCTCTTGTTCGCTCCCTGTCAGACCAATAATGTTTTTCGTAAAGTAATTAACATATTCTTGAACCTGTTTAGGTGTGTCGCGTTTCCAATCCACGCTTACGAATATTGGTTGTACTTTTTCTAGTTGTTCCGGAGGCAATTTTTTTAATTGTTGAGTAAGTTTAGTTAAGGCCATGGGGCAAACATCTGGGCAAGTGGTAAAACCAAAATAAAGGATCACATATTTTCCTTCCAGTTGAGAGAGAGTGACTGGGCCATTTATTCCTTGAAGTGAAAAATTTCGTTTCGCTTTCCCCTTTTGAGAGTAATAACCAACAATCGCAAATAGAACCATAATAATAATTAAAGGGATAAGTAGGATTTTTAATTTTTTCATCGCGGTTACTATAACAAATTAAAATGATTATGAAAGTGAGTTAGATCATACAATAGCTATGTGCCATTTCCGCCTATAAATCTTGCGATCAAGTGTAGGTAAATAGGAAATTGACAATTTTTCAAGGCAGCTTAAATAGTTAAGTTTTCTAAAGTCATTACTGTAAGTGTTTGAAAATATAAGGAATCAAAAGGTAAGTACAATAATTTATCTTAACAAACAATGAGCTCTCCTAAAATGAAATTAGGCATATTAAATGAAACAAAGGAAAAAGAAATGAAAGCGAAATTATTGGCACTATTATTTTTATCTGCGGGTATGGTTGGTTGTATGCCAGAACAAAAGCCAACTGAATTCAATGATGTCCGCCAAGGGGCCGGTTCACTATGTAACGATATTAATGTTCTCTTAGAATGTAAGGAGTCACTGCCTTGTCAGCCTGTATTTAATCAGAATGAGAGCTTTTTATCTTGTGTCGCTATTCCGAAAGAAGAGTCTCAAGATGGCGAACAACAGGCAGCTCCTTCAGATGATATGGCCAATGAAGAAATGGCGAGTAATGATGATAGCAAAGCTGAAGACGATGGTATGATGCCAGCAGCTCCTGAAGTAGCTGAAGACGATGATGATAGTAAAGCTGCTGAAGATGATGATGATAGTAAAGTTGCTGATGACGATATGATGCCGGCTCCTGCAGTAGCTGATGATGATGACGATAATAAAGCTGAAGAAAAGAATCAAAAACAAATCAAAGATCTAGGTCTTGAGGATGTTCCTGAATGTAAAGGTGATCACAAGGTACTTATTTGTCACTTACCTCCAGGAAATCCAGCTAATGCGCATTCCATTTGTATTAGCAAAAGAGCGTATGAAAATGGACATAAGTATCATCATCCTAATACTGCAGAACTTCAAAGTCAGGATCATTTAGGAGCTTGTAGTGATCAAGATTTAGATGATGACGATATGTAAGATAGACAGAATAAAAAAAAATAAATTTATAAAACAGAGTATGGGGGAGACAGATTGTCTCCCTTTTTTATTCTTATTTTTGGGTCGTCGGGCATTTAAGTTGGTAATAACCGCATTCTAATTGTAGGGATCCCGAGTTGAATTGGGTAACGGAACGAACAAAAGTTCCTTGATCGCAGCGGCTATAACGGTAAGCCTGATGTCTGTAAACAAGGGTACAACCATTCATTTTTTCGGACATTGCTTGCTCTAAAACCATGAGGCGATTTTCTAATTCTCCCATTCTTTCTTCCAGAGTTAATTCTCTCGCCTGTGCAGAGAACGATAGTAATATCATGCAGATGCTAATAAAAGTGAGTCGCATTTTTTCTCCTCTTTTTAATTAAAATTGAACCATTAGTTTTTGGCCTTGTAAATGTAAACGAGTAATCTAGTTGGTCTTATCATGATTTGCTACCATTGATATGAGAAATAGGGTACAAATATAGTATTAGTCAAAATCATATAAGGATTAAAAATGAAAGTACTTGCGATAGGTGCCCATCCTGACGATATTGAAATTGGTTGCGGGGGAACCCTCGCTAAATTGAGAAAAGAGGGAGCAGAGTTATACTTTGTAGTTGCCACTAATGGCC
The DNA here is from genome assembly GCA_041547255.1 of Bacteriovoracaceae bacterium. Classification (GTDB taxonomy): domain Bacteria; phylum Bdellovibrionota; class Bacteriovoracia; order Bacteriovoracales; family Bacteriovoracaceae. The sequence continues at coordinate 509 of JBFEUX010000328.1, read as the reverse complement.
AAGCCGGCTCCAATAAAATTTCTCCAGAGAAGTTAACTAAGATACGTAAGCAAGAAGCTCTCGAAGCAGCTAAAGAACTTAAGGTTGAGGAGCTGTTCTTTTTAGACTTAATGGATGGCTTAACGAGTTATAGTCGTGAAGATAAAATTAATTTAATTGAAATTATTCGCCAGGTAAAACCTGATATGATTTTTACCCATTCCACCACTGATAGATTTTCGGACCATATGCTCGTTAGTCAACTCACTATTGCTGCCATTACGGGGGCGAGTGGCCCAATATATCAAGAAGTTAAAGGTGAGCCTCATACAGTAAAGGAGATCTATGGTTATGAGGTGTGGAACCCTTTAAATACATATCAGATTGTGAAAGATATAACCGATACGATAGCAGAAAAGTTACAGGCCCTCTTAAAACACCAAAGTCAGATTGCTAATTTTAACTATGCTGACGCCTTTCAAGGTTTAGCTCGATATCGCGGAATTATGACTGGGGCCGGAGACTATGCC
>JBFEUX010000087.1:0-10913 GCA_041547255.1 Bacteriovoracaceae bacterium | reverse complement strand
TTTAGATGTTCCGTTGATAAAACAAGATGTTAAACCGGTCACGAGGAAAAAAGCTGCCAGCTCTAAAAAGAAAGTAAAAACTCAACGAGTTAAGGTGACTAAGCGAACCCGCTTATAAGAGTTGTTCTTATAAAAGTTGTATAGCGTGGCCATCTAGGCTAAAATAATCTTATGCGCGTGCTTAGTTTTATTTTTTTAGTATCAATTTCTTTACTCTCTTGCTCAGATGATGAGAAACCTAACTTTAGCAATAAAGAATTCCTGGAAATGGCCCGTAGAGGAGATCCCGATCTAAAACTGATTCTTCCGAAAGATATTTCTCAAACAGTGGTTCAATGTGGCGATTATGAACCAGCTTGCCGTTACGGCCTAAAAGTAGTGGTTAAGAAAGTGGAATTAAAGGCCTTATTTTATGATGAACAAAAGAATGCCTTAAAGGCGGCAAAGCGTATTGAGGGCTATGTCTCACGAAACTGGGTTTTAGATGATGTGCGGGGAGAGCCCATCTTGGAAAGATTTGTGACTGAATATCTAGAGGCCAAAAAGGCCAGTGAAGTTAAATTAAAAGATTAAATTGCCGCTCGTAATTTCTCTTTGAAGTGATCAACTTTTTCCATCCAAGCCTTGTGTACTTTTTCATCAATGAGCTCTTTGGCCACAGAAGATTCCAGATTATCATTAAAAAGTTTTACCCAGCGATGAATCTCACCTTGATTGATTTTAAGAGGAATATGCACCTTAATTAATTGGAAAGGCAGCTGAGACTTGTCATGCATTTTACCGTTTAGCTGTAAGTTCCAAAAGTCAGCAATGCGCGGGATATGTTCATCGAAATCAGCAATAACCCGAAAATGATATCCGATCATGACATCTTTTTTAGCAATGTCATAAAAGGCTTGGATGATTTGTAGGATTTCTGGATAGCCTGGCATTATTTGGCCACTTTGATGAAAACTTGTTCACGCTTTGTAAAACCTAGTTCTAATAACAGTTCTTTGTCCGTACCTGGATTAATACAGTGAAGTTTATGTCCGGCTTCAAAATCGTAAAATTTAATAATCGCTAGTTGATGCAATAGAATTTGAGGACATTCATTACAAGTTTGAATAATTTCATAGAAACTATTACCACTTCGGCCCGGGCTGAAAACAACCAAGGCGAGTAGTTCGTCCGCAGATTCTAAAGTAAGATAGTAAACTGGTTGTTCACTCTTTAAATATTTTTGCAAGGCGGGGAGTGCTTTTAGTTCTTTGTATTGCACGGCCCCTGACTTTTTATAGGTAAAACACTCTTTAAAGCTATCGTATTCCCCCAGTTTGAACTGATATTCTTTTTGCACTGATCTCCAGCTTTGTTTTATCTTGTAAGCAAGATCTTCATTGAGCGAGTTGAGGTACTTTTCATAACTGGATTGGTTTTTAATCAGGGTATCTGGAATAGAATAACTATCTTGAATAGGAGCTTGCAATTGGTCCATTTGAATGATCGTTTGCATGATTTTCGGAAAGCGTAGTTGCTGTGAAATAATATCGTCGCGCTCTTGAAAGTGCGAGAAAATCTTATTGGTTTTATCTTTAGCATCTTTTACATAAGTAGGTCTGATAACAATACCTTCTTCCAGGCAACCAGGAATTTTCCACTGGGCAGACTTTTTATACTCATCATGTAATTCATTTTTACGAAAAATCTTTTTAAAAAGAGGTTTTTTATTTTTACTTATATTGGTCAGCTCTACTTGAGCAAATCCAATGGGAGCATTGGTGCGATCGCCAAAGAAAAGAAAATAACTAAAGGTTGTAGCCTCACAACTGCTTTCTTCGTAGTTTTTTAGTACTTGAAAGCTAGGGATGCAGTCGGCGAGCAAGTCTTCTAGCTCGGGAATAAACTCCACATCAATTTCATTTAGGCTATTATATTGTTGAGTGATAATCATAAATTACTCCAGGAATTTTTCTCCACAATAGGGACAGAAATTCCAGAACTGCTTATCCAAATTGGTTTTACAGGAGTGACAAGTATAGGGCTGCGCAATCTCATCCACTGAGCCACCCAGGGCAAAGATATCTTTTTTCATAGCGCGAAAGGTTTGCTCACTGGCCATCCATACACCAGGAAAGACTTTACTTGGTTGAAACATTCCGTGAGGGATTTGATTGTTGACTTTAATTTCGACCTGAACCGTCTCTTCTTTATCCATATTATACATGGGACGATCCACCATATTTTCAATGGATTTGATTTTTTCTAAAGTCCGTTTTACTTGTTCTTCCCTGATTGAGTCTTCTTTCACTTTATAGGCACTCCTACGCAACGAATATCTTTGCGGGTCTCTTGTTTATCAAATAATTTTAAAGCACCAGTACTTTGTTCAATGGCCCAGGCTTGTTTTGGATCAAGTCCTGTTGTGGCAGTCCAATAAGTATATTGGGTGTCCGCAAGAACGAAACGGGCACCATCAATATCTGCTTGTAAAAATTCATTTCTATTAGGCAGGTACCACTTAACTTGCTTGAAAGTTACATCATTTAAGTCTTCACATAAGGATTTTGTACCTGCACTTCCATTGGCCATATTCCAAGTATCGGCGTTGATGGCGTAAGACCAGATAAGGTTGGTGCGGGCATCCAGCCATAGGGTAATGTCATTTTTTTTATCATGCATGACTAGCTTCCAGTTAGCTTCGCCAGATATACCGTTAGCTTTGGCGTCCCAAGTGGCCGAGGCTTTATTGGCATTTTCGCAACTTTTTATTCTAGCAGGCACACCGTTAAATTTTTCAAGTTGACCACAGTCTTTTAGATCAGGTTTATACTGTTTAATTTGCTCATCATTATCAGTATCCGGATTTGCTGGAATATGGTGCGTTTGTGGAAGGTTATCTGCCTTTAGATATTTCTGCACTTGTTCTAAAGTATATCGCTCAGCACCTTTCGCACGATATATCATGGAAGGTAAGATCGTTTCTGATGCAGTAATGGCACAATCAGAACCTGAGCAAGGAGTTTGGGGAGTACGATCACCTGGTGAAGCGCCATTGTCGTTATCCGCACGACCATTACTTGGCGCGTCAGTACAAGAACTCAAAATGAGTACAAGAGTGATTAAGCCTAGGTATTTATTCATAATTTATCCTGTAAGTTTAACCAAATTATACGTTTATTTTGCCAAATAAGGCCGTGCTTTGTAAAACTTTCAAAAAAATAGCTTCGCTGCTTCATAAGTATTTAATAATCAGTTAAGCTGTGCTATAAATCCTGCCTTAACGGACGTTATAATGACAAATTACAGTATTAATTCTATTTATCTGGCCACCGAAGGTGAAGGAATCCACTTGGGAGTTCCGCAGATCTTTGTGCGTTTTCAAGGCTGTTCCTTAGGTTGTGTAAATTGTGACTCCAAGGAAACGTGGGATTTTTCCGATACTGGCATGACATTAGATGAAGTTATTAAGGATGTAGAAGCACAAACTGGAGATTACCCTCATCGCATTAAGCGTGTTTCTATTACGGGGGGAGATCCACTGCATCCTAAGCACGAGGCAAATGTCTTAGCACTGGCCGGAGAGTTAAAAAAACGGGGCTACTTTATTAATATTGAAGCAGCTGGTAGCCGAGTTGTTGATAGCATTTTTGATACTGTTGATTTTGTAAGTTTTGACTTTAAAACCCCGTCTACCCAGGTTAAAACCAATCCTAAATTACTTGCAAAAGTTTTCAAGCAATACGGTAAAAAAGCACAAATCAAGTCAGTTATTGCGGATAAAAAAGATTTCGAATTCATTTACGATCAATACCAAACCCTATTAAAAGAGCTAGACTATCAAGTTGAAACACCTTGGGTGTTAACTCCTTGTTATGAGCCAAATGAAGAGTTTCCACGGGATCGCTTTATTGAAGTCATTGAGCTTAACCAGGCTTATGGTTCACCTTTTAGAGTGATAGGGCAACAACATAAATGGATTCACGGTCCACAAAAACGTAACGTCTAGTTTTTCTTTCTGGCACAATATCCTTCAATTTCCATACAAGAGCGCGAATAAATAATGGTGGTCCACCAAGTTTCCGTTAAGCGGGAGTTGAGAATATAGTTTGAATCAGGACACATGCCTTTAATCATCTGTTCTAGATATTTAGTATTTTTGGTAACCGCATTGCTGGTAAAAAGCAGCTGTCCTTCACAGTGACTTCGCTTAACCTTTTGTCCTGGATACATTTTTTTAGTGATAGGCGGATTAGGATGGTCTTTATCAAAATTATATTTATCAATGACATGATATGTCTGGTATTTGTGGGAACAGCCCATAATTAGAAATAATAAAAACAGATATCTCATTCTGATTCCTTTAGGCCCTTATATAATTTAATAACAAGAACAAACCATCCTAATAAAAATAAAACTCCACCAAAAGGGACAATCATGGCAAAACTTTTCATCTTGGTAATGGCATAAAAATAGCAGTTAAACGAAAATAATAAGATACCAATAGTGAAGGCATAAAAGCTAATTTTTAAATTGATTTCTTTGAAATTAAATTTGATAAGCCCTAAAATCATCAGAGCAAAACCATGGTAGTATTGATATTCAACCCCTGTCTGAAAGGTGCTAAGGTATTTATCTACCAGGACATCTTTGAGTCCATGGGCGCCAAAGGCACCAATGGCCACGGCCAGGCCCAGATAGAGACTTCCCATAAGTAGGGGAACGAGTGCTGATCTGTTCATTATAAAGCTCCCATTAAAATTTCTTTTGCTTTAATTGCATTAATATCTCTGTTTTCACCTAAACCAGTTTGCAATATGGGGGCAAGTGATTCAATGAGCTGATCGATATCTTTTTCATCTAATTTGTATGCTTTGAGTTTGGTCGGTACACCTAATGAGTTAAAAAAGTCCTCAGTTTTGTTAATGGCCATTTCAATTCTTTGCTCAGGTGTTTTTCCTTCAATACCCCATACATTTTTAGCGAACATAAGTAGTTTGTGTTTTTTACTTTCTTTTTGGTAACGCAGTAGTGAGGGAAGAACAAGGGCCAGGGTACGAGCGTGGTCAATACCATAAAGAGCTGTCAGATTATGTCCAATCATATGGGTAGACCAGTCGTGAATCACACCCACTCCAATAAGACCGTTTAAGGCACAAGTTGTCGCCCACATATAATTTGCTCTTGAATCATAATCATCTTTAAGCTCAATAACTTTGGGACCTTCCTCAATTAGCGTTTTTAAAATGCCTTCGGCCATTCTATCCTGGATCGGGGTGTTGATATCCTGGGTGAGGTATTGCTCTGTCACATGCACAAATGCATCTACGATACCATTACCCAGTTGTTTTTCCGGAAGCGTGTAAGTGATTGTAGGATCTAAGATGGAAAATTTTGCATAGAGACGGGGGTCTCCACCAAAGCCAATTTTTTCGTTACCTTTGGACACCACAGAAAAGGCATTCATCTCACTTCCTGTTGCAGGCAAAGTGAGCACACAACCAAAAGCAGTGGTATCAACAATAGCTTCTCTTTTTGCTAGCATATTCCATGGATCTGTAGGGTGGTGGATCGCTGCGGCCATAAATTTAGTACCGTCAATAACTGAGCCTCCACCAACTGCCAGTAGAAAATCTACCTGTTCAGATTTTGCAAGCTCAACTCCTTGCATTAGTTTGTCATATTGAGGATTGGGTAAAATTCCCCCGAACTCAATCAGTTGATAGTCGGAAAGAGAGTTTTTGATTTTATCCAGCAATCCGGTTTTAATGACTGAACCGCCACCATAGGTAAGCATAATTTTTTTTGCATTTGGAGAAATCAGTTCAGGTAATTTTGTCAGTTGATCTTTTCCAAAGACAATTTTTACAGGGTTATAATATTCAAAATTATTCATGAATTTCTCCAATTAAGTAAAAGGTTTTTGCTTTTGTTTTTTATTCCAGGATTAATATTGAGTTTACTTCCGGATTTTTTGCCGGACTCATAGGCGCTGGAGTCAATGCTTCCTCCTCTGGCAACAGAGGAGAGGCGGCGGTAGAAGCGATCGATATTAGTATCCAGTTGCTGGTTTATTTTAATGAGGGCCGTCTGTTCTGCTGGGGAAAAACTTTTAGTTAAACCGGCCACTTTGTTTTCATAGCCTCTGGCAATGCCTAAGAAAAATGAGTTTTTGGCCCGTAGACCCTTAAGCTGGGTTTGCATCTGCCACAGCCTTTCCAGTTCCTGGTCTAGGAAATTGGCCACATATTCCGCCAATTCGATATTTTCTCTGGCACCACTAACTTCCAGGCTCACCTGGCCTTTGCCGTAAACGAAAACAGGGCGAATAAGAAAGTGTTTCAGGATATCGTAGATGGCCGATAATTTAGCACTTCTGCGCTTGCTCGTGAGAATGGACTTAATATAGAGAAAATTATTATGCAAATCCAAACTGGAGAGATTGTGTTTTAACAGCAGTTGATTGGCCTTGATGGTGGCCAGCTCCGCCTCATGCACATTATCGCTTTCTGCTAGCTTGAGCAGGGCCTTTATTTTAGCAATGAGTTTTTCGTTATGTAATTCACCCTCAGACTGATTGGCCAATTCGATATTGAGACTGGCCTTACTGATGGCCGCTCCCCATCCCAAACGCCGGCAAGTGGACTTATAAAGTTCTCCGTGCTGTTCATGTAGGTTGGCCGTTTCGATATAGCAAAGATAATGGGCAAATTCATGTCGAAGAATATCCTTAAGCACAGAGTCTTTTACTGAGTACATTAATGATTGGTGTAAGCCTATCTGGTAACTATGCGGATCGAAATACCCTAGCTTTTTAGAGTCGGTAAACACCACCAGATGTAGTGGATAGCTATAATTGTCTATTTTAAAGCGTGACTTTGCCAGTTGATAGGGGGTTTCTTTGCGAATAATTTCTTTTAAAAAGCCTTCACATTTTTCGATGAAAAGCATGATGTTTTCAGAGTAAATTCTCATGCAGGCAATCTATCAAAAAGGCTTTGATTTGGGGAGAAAAATGCTGTGAAAACATTACATGTTCTGTTGTGCAACTTCCCAATAATATGTATATTTCGCGCGAATTTTTATTATGAGGCAGAAATGAAGTTTTTACTTAATTTTTTAGTGGTACTTACCATATTTACAATACAAAATGCACAGGCGAAATCCAGAAGATATAGAGTTGGTCTTCCAGTGGTTTATTCCCAAGTTTGCGGTCAGCGCTATGTTGAGGGAATTAAGGTTGTGACTAGAGATGGGCAAGAAAGATTTAAGTGTTTGCATAAAGGTTATCTTTCCGCTCATTACCAAACCCACGATCAAGCGAAGTGTTATCGAAACTACGTTCCAGGTAGATCATTTTATGGTGAAAAATTTGATTATAAAGTCTGTATCCATGAAGACAAGCTAGGAGAGTCTTATAAGACTGCTCTTTTAAACAGCTGTGCTGAGGGTTACCATACGGATGGTTATAATCATTTTCCTAAAGAGGATAAGCCTTTTAAAATTTGTATCCGTGATTAATAATGATAATTAAAAAAGGCCAGCGGATGCTGGCCTTTTTTTTGTTATTTTTATCAGGTTTTATTTTCCCGTTAATTTTGATTTAAAAAATTCTCTATTCATACGAGCAATATTTGAAAGATTAATGTCTTTAGGACAACTCGCTTCACATTCAGCGTGATTCGAGCAGTTACCAAAGCCTAATTCATCCATCATCTTAACCATATTTTCTGCTCTTTCTTTTGCCTCAACCTGACCTTGTGGTAAAAGGGCGAGTTGAGAAATTTTTGCTGAAGTAAAGAGCATAGCACTGGCGTTAGGACAGCTGGCCACACAGGCACCACAACCAATACAAGCAGCAGCATCCATCGCTAGATCTGCATTCTCTTTACGAATAGGAGTGGCGTTCGCATCTTGCGCATTACCAGTTTTAACTGAAATATATCCACCAGAGCTGATAATTTTATCAAAAGATGATCTGTCTACCATAAGGTCTTTAATAACAGGGAAAGCTCTTGCCCGCCATGGCTCAATGACAATGGTTTGATTGTCTTCGAAAGAGCGCATATGCAACTGACAAGTTGTAGTGGCCTTCATAGGTCCATGGGCCTGGCCATTTATCATAAGAGAACACATACCACAGATCCCTTCTCTACAGTCGTGATCAAAGGCAACAGGTTCTTTATCCTCTTTGACTAGTTTATCGTTTAATACATCTAGCATTTCTAAAAAGGACATATCAGTAGAGACACCTTCTAAAGTATAGTCTTCAAAGTGTCCTGCATCTTTGCGGTCTTTTTGACGCCAAATTTTTAAGTGAACTGTAATTATTTTTCCATTTCCACTCATGGTGACTCCTTATTTATAACTTCTTTGGGTTAGTGGAACATATTCAAAATCGAGTTGTTCTGCATATCTTTCAGGTTCCTTTTTATCGCCGGCAAACTCCCAAACAGCTGAGTGACAGAATTTATCATCATCACGTTTGGCCTCACCCTCTTCTGTTTGTGATTCTTCTCTGAAGTGACCACCACATGATTCAGGTCGCATAAGAGCATCACGTGCCATCAGTTCTCCCAGCTCTAGGAAATCTGCAACCCGGCCAGCTTTTTCAAGTTCAACATTCACTCCCACTTCTGTTCCGGTAACCTTAAGGTCTTTCCAGAATTCTTCACGGAGCTTTTTAATTTGCTTGATCGCTTCTTTTAGACCAGCTTCATTTCGGGCCATTCCTACATATTCCCACATGATCTTACCCAAAGCCTTGTGAAAATCGTCACTGGTACGGTTTCCTTTTATGCTTAGCAGTTTATTAATTCTGGCCTTCGCTTCGTCTTCGGCTTTTTGGAATTCAGAGTGAGAAGTATCAAGCTTTGGAATTTCATTTGATCCGATATAATGTCCTAGCGTATAAGGAAGTACAAAATACCCATCAGCTAAACCTTGCATAAGAGCAGAAGCTCCCAAGCGGTTGGCCCCGTGATCCGAAAAGTTTGCTTCACCAATGACGTGTAAGCCGGGAATGGTACTTTGTAAGTTATAGTCTACCCATAAACCACCCATGGTATAGTGAACGGCAGGGTAGATTCTCATGGGCTGCTCATAAGGAGATTCATCCGTAATACGTTGATACATTTCAAATAGGTTTCCATACTTTGCAGCAACAACATCTTTACCGTCACGCTTAATAGCGTCAGCAAAGTCCAGGTAAACTGCAACACCGGTTTCACCCACACCTTTACCAGCATCAACTTGGTTCTTGGCATTTCTAGAGGCAACGTCTCTTGGAACCAAGTTACCAAAAGAAGGGTAGATCCTTTCCAGGTAATAATCTCTATCTTCTTCAGGAATATCATTAGGGTGACGATCGTCGCCTTTATTTTTAGGAACCCATACCCGGCCATCATTTCTAAGAGACTCAGACATCAAGGTTAGTTTTGATTGGTGGTCTCCTGAAACTGGAATACAGGTGGGGTGAATTTGCGTAAAACAAGGATTGGCAAAACCAGCACCTTTTTTATAAGCTTTCCAGGCAGCTCCAACATTGGATGCCATGGCGTTGGTAGAAAGGTAAAAAACATTTCCATAACCACCACTGGCCAGTACGACTGCATCGGCCACATGTCTTTCGATATCTCCGGTAACGATATCGCGAACAATCACGCCTCTGGCTCTACCATCAATAACAACGATATCTAAAATTTCTCTTCTTGGGTAAAGTTGGATTTTTCCCGTATTTACTTGGGCCATCATGGATTGATAAGCACCTAATAGTAATTGCTGACCAGTTTGTCCTTTCGCATAGAAGGTACGAGAAACTTGCGCCCCTCCAAACGATCTGTTTGCTAAGTAGCCACCGTATTCTCTGGCAAAGGGAACACCTTGAGCTGTCGCTTGATCGATAATATTGTTGGCAACTTGGGCCAGACGATAAACATTGGCCTCTCTGGCACGGAAATCCCCACCTTTAACTGTATCGTAGAAAAGTCTCCAGATCGAGTCACCATCATTTGGATAGTTCTTAGCAGCGTTAATACCACCTTGGGCCGCAATTGAGTGGGCACGTCTAGGACTATCTTGAATACAGAAAGATTTAACATTGTATCCTAGTTCGGCCAGAGTCGAAGCGGCAGAACCACCAGCAAGTCCAGTCCCAACGACAATAACAGAATGCTTTCTTTTGTTGGCAGGGTTAACTAGTTTACATTTAAATTTATGGTTATCCCATTTGTCTTGAATGGGTCCTTCAGGTATTTTAGCATCTAAATTTAAGGCCATTTTTATCTCCTACTAATTTTGAAAGTGACAGAAAATTGCAAGTAATGAAAATCCTGCAGCAACAAACACTCCGTAAGCTAATGAAGCAGTTTGTACTATAGGTGTATACTTAGGATGATTAAATCCCCAGCTTTGAAACATGGATTGGAAACCATGACTGGTGTGTAAACCTAAGGCGAGCATAGCAAAGACATACCAAGCAACATAAAGCGGATTACTGAAATATTCCACAACGGTGCGGTAAAGATCTCGCATTTCTATTCCATCAACTCTTGTTAAATAGTGAGAGCCAAACTTGAAATTTAATAAGTGAATAATAATAAAAATAAGCAGGATAATTCCTGTATAAGGCATGGTAGAAGAAGCGAAGGTTTCACCTCGTCCCGTTTTGACCTTTACATAATAGCCTTGAGGTCTGGCGCCGATATTTTCCATCTTTAGAAAAACGGCCAACAGAATGTGCAGGACAAACATACCTAGCAAACCAGCTTCGGCCCCTAAGATGAGGGGGTTGCTAGTTAGTTGGTAGGCATAAGTGTTAAAAGCATCTGGCCCAACAAAAATTAGTAAATTGCCCAACAGGTGGCTGGCAGTAAAGCCAATTAAACCAAAACCGGTGAGCGCCATAATTTGTTTCTTCCCGACAGAAGAAGTAA
>JBFEUX010000060.1:0-13410 GCA_041547255.1 Bacteriovoracaceae bacterium | reverse complement strand
CAGAATTACATTGGAACATAAAGTCTTCTGGAAAGCGATCAAGATTTCTTCTAACCTGTTCATTAAGTCTTTTTGTTTCTACTCCATAAAGATTAGCTAGATCACTATCTAACATAACCTTCTGCCCACGAATTATGTAAATCATATTTTGAATTTAATCGAGTTGAATATCCATTAGTCCTCCGTTTGATGTAACAGAGTTTAATAAAATGGATTTGTGGAAATTAAAAATAAGAACAATAGGTTTTGGAAGATATTTCGATGCAGAAATAAAAAAAGCCAGTGTGGGTTAACACTGGCTTTTTTAAAATGGTGCCCCGAGGCGGACTCGAACCACCGACACAAGGATTTTCAGTCCTTTGCTCTACCAACTGAGCTATCAGGGCATACAAGTTTCTTTTAAAAACGTGATACATAAGTTATTGTTTTTTACAGATTTCGTCAATTAAAAATCTTAAGGAATTTTCACAGGTATTATGAGTACAAAATTAGTTAAAAAGACTCTCACTAATTCACGGTTTACTTTCAACGCCATCGCTTTTCTTCCCTCTCCTGAGGTGGAAACCCGCTCTGAATGGGCTTTATTCACTCATGGCTACACTGCCAGCAAGAGTGACTGTTTAAATTGGGCACAGCGTTTAAGTGAAGCGGGCATTCCAGTGGCCATTTTTGACTTACCTGGTCATCACCTAGGAAGTTACAATGACGTAAATTCTTTTGAGGAATTTCAAGAATGCAGTCACCACTGCTTTATTGATGCCTTTAATTTTTTAAATGAGCATATGCAAAGTGATTGTACGAAATTAATACTGGGAGGCCATTCCCTGGGCGCCATGCTCTCCATTAAGGCCTTAAACCTACCCGATCTTGAATTCTATGATCCGATGGCCATTGGCGTGGGCATTGGAATTGGACAACATAAAACCACCCATTTGTTTGAAACCTCTTTTTATGAAAAAACACTCAATATTCGACGGCAATTGGTAGACCCACATTTGGATTCTGATGTAGTTTTTCCTTGGATCAAACAGCAAAAGCTAGATATGAATATTTATAATAAACGCGTTCATCTGATTACCGGTCTAGATGATGTGGTCGTGGGTGAAGGTGGATTAGAGGCCTTTAAATTTGAACTGGAGTCCAAGGGTAATATTGTGAGTTTTTCTGAACCTCGTAAACTTCCCCACCATGAACCTTCTATGGCCGCCACTCATATTTATAATTTTCTCAAAAAAGAATTAGGACTTTAAGTAGTATTTCAAGTTTTTGAGTAGTCCGCGCTTGCCTACTCGTCCCAGAGAAGTCGTTCCAAAAAGCTCTTTATACTCTCGATTACTCATGGCCTCAATATCTGCAATGATTTCCTTTAACTCACGGTCGAAAAACTTTTGGACTCGTCCCAGTGTTGCTTCCCCGATATTTTGCATAGGTTTGCGATTCCAAGGACAGACCTCCTGACAAATATCGCAGCCAAAAACTTCTGTGCTGGCAGTAGGATAACCTTGGGGTGGAAGTTCATCTTTAAAAGTTTCGATGGTAAAGGTGCTTATGCAGCGACTGGCATCTAAAGTTCTGGCCCCAGGAAGAATTGCATTGGTAGGGCAAGCATCAATACAAGCAGTGCAGTTGCCACAATGATCAACTTCCTGTTTATTTTCAGCTAATGGTAATTTTTGATTGAGTAGTAAGGCCCCAATCAACTGATAACTTCCAAGCTCGCGATTAATCAGCATAGAGTTTTTACCAAACCAACCTAAGCCCGCCCGTAAGGCCAGATCTCGTTCTAAAACAGGATGCACGTCTAAAGAAATTTGATACTGCAAAGATGTATAGTCGCGTGACAGTTGTGTAAATATGTCTTGTAACTTGGCCTTAATCCAAAAATGATAATCTTGATCATCAAAACCCAAGGTATAGGAGGCCAGTTTAAACTTTGGATCCTGGGCCTGTTGTGCTTTTTTTGCTTTTCGGTAGTCAAAAAGAAAAACCAGTGCACTTTCACAATCAGCATAAACTTCTTTTAGGGACTTTCTTTTATCTTTGCGATAATCGGCCAAATAATTAAGTGGGCCGTAATGCCCCTCAGCTACCCATTTTAGATACTCATTAAAAGTGGTGGGTTCTAAATTTTCAGTATACCCCCAGGCAACAACTTTTGCTTGGCTTAATTCAGACTGAGAAATGTTTAAGAGATTTTTCATAGATCTGTGATAAGAATTTCAATGGCCCCGGTTGGACAAGTTTCCACACATTCCATATCTTTAGTGCACTCCATAGAGCGAGAGCTGTCGATATAAGTATTATTATCTTTATCAGTAGATACTTTCCAAATATCATGTGGACATACACGGACGCAATTTTGGCAAGAGGCACAGATACTGGTATCCAGTATCATACGACCGCCTTCAACGTATTCTTCTTGAATCTTATGGCCTGTGGTATTTTCCAAGTCTTCTCTTGGAATATCTTTAATAATTTCGACACGTAGAGAGTTAGATGTTCCTTCCTCAAAGTACTTTCCATCTCCATGGGTAATAACAATTTTATCCCCAGTAGCAATCAAATTCTTTTCTTTGAGAAGATCAATCATGGCATAGTGAATATTACCGATACCTTCCTCATCTTGATAAAAATAAAATGGAGTTATCCCCCAATAAAGACACATCTTTCGCATGACTCCAATAGAGTTGGTCACCCCTAGAATATTTTTTTGTGGACGAAAGCGGCTCATTTTCAAACAAGAATTTCCAGACTGAGTTACAGAAACCACCCACTTGGCATTTGTTTTTTCAGCAATAAGGGAAGCTGCAATCTGCAAGCTAGCTGAAATGCTTGTGAGGTCCATATAACGTAAGAATGGTCTTTCTTTAGGTTTTTTCTCTGCCTCTTTTACAATTGAGTCCATCATTTTTACCGCTTCAACTGGGTATTGGCCGGATGCCGTTTCTCCTGAAAGCATAACTGCATCGGTGCCATCCCATATAGCATTGGCGACATCATTAGCTTCGGCCCGTGTGGGACGAGAGTTAGTCGTCATACTCTCCAACATTTGAGTGGCGGTAATGACAGGCACTCCTTTATTATTACATAAATCAATAATGTCTTTTTGAATTGCTGGAACCAGATGGTTCCCCACCTCAACTCCCATATCACCTCTTGCAATCATGATACAGTCAGTAACTTCAATAATTTCTTTAATATTCTCAACAGCTTCAGGTTTTTCTATTTTTGAAATAATAGGGATATCTCTTTTCATTTTATGCAAAAGATATTTTACCTCACGGATATCTTCTGGCTTTCGCACGAAACTAAGTGCCACATAATCAACTTCATTTTTAAGTCCAAAAATTAAATCTTCTTTATCCTTATTTGTGAAACTAGGTGCAGAAACATCAACATTGGGTAAGTTGATTCCTTTATTTGATTTAAGCGTTCCGCCAACTACAATCTTGATTTTAAGAACGTCCCCATCTTTTGCAATGGCACGAGCTTCCATTAATCCATCGTCAAAAAGAATAATGGCCTCTTCATGGGCATCCTTAACCAGCTTCTTATAAACGGTAGGGATAAAACAATCTGCATATTGGGGGTAATCATCTTTGACCTCACTAGGCCCGATAACCCAGGTCTCACCTGCTTTAAGCTCAAGATTCTGTGGCAATTTATCAACCCTAATTTTGGGACCTTGTAAATCACATAAGATGGCAATTTCATAACCGGTGTTTTTAGATGCTTGACGAATGTTTTTAATCACTTCGCTGTGAGCGTCATGAGTCCCATGACTCATATTGAGTCTGGCCACATTAACTCCGGCCATAATTAGCTGTTCCAATTTTTCAATTGAATTAGAACTTGGCCCAATAGTTGCGATAATTTTTGCTCTCCGGCTCATATTTATCCTCTAACTCAGTTAGCTCAAATATAATCGCATCTTTCTTAGATTAAAACTAAAGTATGCTATGATGTTTTATTTAATTGGTTATATTGTTCAGTTTCATGGGCTTGTTCGCGATAGACTCTTTGCATTTTGGCTATTCTGTCCTCGTATTGCGAGATCAAACGTTGTCTTTCTGCAGTACTAGCTATTTTGAGACGTTGAAATTCCCGGGCCATAAATTTACTATTTTGTTCTATAATATCTTGAAATTTATTTTTTTCCTCTTGAATTTTTTTATCTGCTGCAAATTGCACATCTTTTATTTTCTTTTGCTGCGCAATGGATTGCTTGTTGATCTTCTCCGTGAAATTCTGTTCAAGATTCACGATCTTATCTTTTAGTGCTATTTCTTTTTCTTTAAATGCTTCTCTTTCAATGGCAATCTGGTTTTTAGCAGACTCTCTAGCCGCTTTAGCTTGTCTTTCAACTTCTAAATTGGTTTTTCTCATAATATTGCGGATAGAATCGCTAGCACTTTGTGCCTGCTCTGCTACTTTTGCCTCTAAACTTTTAATTCGTTTTTCATATCCCATTTGTTGCGCGGACAATTTTTCTTGATAAAATCCTTTTATTTGGGCATTCTCCTCGGCGTTTTGCTCACGTAGACGTTTTGAAAGCTGCTTTTTGTCTTCCAGCATCGCCTCGCGAGTTAAGGCAAAGTTTTTCTCTGACTGCTCACGCGCGGCTTCCATACTTTCATTGAAACTTTCTTTCAGAGACTCGATCTTTTTATTGGCACCAGATCTTGCATCAGCTTCTCTTGCTGCATTTTTATCTTCAATATATTTTAAAGAGACAGAATGATCATACATCATCCTCTCGCGATCTTGTCTGTCTTCATACTTATCTTGTCTATTTTTTTCTGTTAGTCTAGCTTCGATATTAACGATACGCTCACCAGCATCAATTTCAGTGTTTTTTAGCTCATCCTGATAAGACTCTACTGTATCTCGCAGCAGTTTACCATATCTCTCTTCTACTGCGTAGCGCTCGCGCATACTAGTTTCTTTTTGCAGGTTTAATTGCGTTTTCATATTATCTTTGTACTTAGCATCTATTTCCTTGTTTACCTCATTTTGAGAAATCGCCTCAGCACGTTTTTGAAAAGCAAGTTTGCGAACATCTTTATTATATTGTTCAGCAAGTTGATTATATCTTTTTTTGAATTGTTGATTTTTTAATTGGTTCTGTTTAACCTGAGTTTCACGTAATGCCTCTTCACGATCTATAATGAGTTTATCAACCTTATCGTTAAGCTCTGTCGTCATATTTCTGAAATTTTTCTCTTGTAGATTTCTTCCATCAATATAGCGCTTATCCTGTAGCTCTCGAGCCTCTTGTGAGTCCTTGATTGAATTATTTTTAAGAAAGTTTTTCTGTTCTTGTAAATCTTGTAATAATTTATGGCGATCGTTTTCTAGCTTAGCAACCATATTCTTCTTTTCCAAACGAGATTGAAAATCAGCATTTTCTTTACTGCGCTCATTGGTATTAACATATTTTTCAAGGTTCTTGTTTGCTGTTTCTCTTATTTCTTCTACCGACTGGTCATAATTTTTTTTCAACTCAGAACGATCTTTTATATTGGCTTCACTTGTATTCTTTAAGGTTTTAGTAAAATTTTCTCTTAAATTTGAAAACTTTTGGTCCCAATTACGAAGATTTTCCCGCTTTTCTTTGTGGAAATCTTTCTTGGCCCTCATAAGAGATTCTTCATAAACCTTATTTTTTTCTTTAATAACTTCGGTTTGTCTATCCTGGATCCTGGCAGCGGCCTTAGCATGGCCTTCCTCCAAGCCGCGAACCTGCTTGGTGTGATTCTCTGCCTGCGTTTTTTCACGATATTCATGGCTCTTTTTTAGATTCTCAACTTCTTCTTTATGATTACGACGGGCATCTTCTAGATTCTTCTGATAGACTTCCCGCTGGCGGTTTAAATTGTTTGCGTAATCAATTCCATTCATTAAAAAATCCTCAATTATGGGTATTTTACCCAGCTTAAATTGTAGCATTTTTCAGGAAAGATTTAATTGGAGGTAAAATATACCGGCCATATTGGCCGGTATTAGGTATATGAAACTATTTAGCTAATTCTGAATCAATTAACTCGGAAAAAACATCCACAGGAAGAGCTCCTGCTACTAATTTACCATTAACGAAAAACGTAGGTGTTGATTTTACGCCAATATCTTTTCCTTGTTGAATATCTTTTTCTACCTGGGCAATGTATTTATTATCATCCAGGCATTTATTGAATTGCTCTGCATTTGCCCCTAGCTCCTTAGCTGTTTGCTTTAAAGCTGCCGGAGCTAACTTAGATTGATCAGCAAACATTTTATCGTGCATTTTCCAAAAAAGATCTGTTTTCTGTTCATTCATACAAAGCGCTGCCACTGCAGCTTTTTTAGCTTGAGTATGAAATGGTAAAGGATATTGCTTAAAAACAACTTTGATTTTGTTACCGTATTTTTTCTTAAGCTGTTTAAGAATTTTTGCTCCCTCTGCACAAAAAGGGCATTGGAAATCTGAAAATTCAACAATAGTTACCTTTGCATTTTTACTTCCAAAAAATGGAGCATTACTTGGGTCTACTTCAAAATAAGGACGCTCTGGCTTTTCAAAGAAAACCTCTATTCCAGTCTTTTTTGTTTTCTCGGCCAACCACATATTAACAGCATCTGCCTTCTTTTGTTTTCCAAGATATTCTTTAATTTTTCCTTTTAAACCTTCATTTATTTGAGATGTTGGTATTTTTCTCGCTTCAATAAACTCTTGTACTTCCTTCTCAGAAACAACAATTTTAGAACTGATAAATTTGTCAAAGTACTGATCTGTAGTCAAACCTTTTGACTTTGGATCAGCTTTAATAATCTTTTCAATAACCAGCTGATTCATTCTGCTGAATTTAATATCAAAAATTTTCATTTCTGCTTCGTACAATTCAGACTCAATCCCCTGGTAAAGCTCAGCTTCACTAATACTAATATCACCGACTTTCGCGGCCATACCATTGCCACCCTTTCTATATTTATACTGAGGCTTGGAAGTAGCTTTCGAACAGCTCACCGCTACAAAAATAGACAGAACAAATACACCAAATAACTTCGATTTCATAAAGATTACTCCTTTAAATATTTATTCCCCTAATCATACCTAAAAATGACTATTTTGCCATATTAACTATAAATTCAAATTAATGGATTTGGTTTAACCGAGTAATAAACTCTTGATAGCCTGCAGACGTCTGCATTAAGTCCGAGTGTTTTCCTGTGGCAATTACTCTTCCATTCTCCATCACTAGGATTTGATCCGCGCCGATAATTGTTTCTATCCGGTGGGCCACGATAATGGTTAGAGAACGCTTTTGAATCATTAAAACCAGATTTCTAAGGGCCTCTTCTAGTTCGGAATCAAGCCCAGAAGAAATCTCATCGAACAAGACGATAGGCTTAGCTAGATAACAAGATCGTAAAGCAGAAATAAGCTGTTTCTGTCCCAATGATAACTCCTTGGGATTAATTTCATCATCAGGCTTGATGCCCCAAGTTTTGATATAACTAATTTCTTGTTCAACTTTTGACCAAAACTCCTCAAAATCGCTGCTGTCTCCAGAGCTCATGGTAATATTAAACTTCAAACTAGAACTAAAGACATGAGAGTCTTGACTCACAATACTCACCTGACTGCGATAACGTAAAAGATTGGTTGGCATTTCTCCTGAAAAGCAAAGCTGCTTACCATCTTTTGTATAAATCGTTATCGATGCTCCTTCATTAACGATATCTGTGGCCAGAATTTTTAATAAAGTAGATTTTCCACAGCCTGATTGCCCTACAATTCCCACTAACTGACCAGGGTAAGCTTCAAAATTAATATTCTCCAATGAAAACTTAACTCCACCTTCTTTTACTGGATAGGAAAAATGTTTTACCTTAACTGCTAATCGCTCCAATTCCACTCGATCTTCCTTGGCATCAAAGTGTGTTTTAGGCAATGTTTGTAAATCCGTATTAAACTCTTCAATCCTGATCATTCCCGTACGAGCTCTTTGTATGCTGGAAATTTTCCCTGCAGCTTCTTTGATAGGAGAAATTGATCTTTGAATTAGATCCACAATAGCTGCGATAACAGCAATCTCTGTAATATGACTATAAGGAAAGATAACTACGAGTAAGGCCAATAAAATAGGAAAAAGCGATTCCGCCAGAGAGAAATAACTTGCATCCCACACGTTTGCTTTCAATTGCTTTTTCAAAAAGTCTTCAAACGAGGCATGGCCAGTTTTGCTGGCATAATTTTCATTTGGATGATAAAAACTGAAACGAAAGCCTCCAGCAATATTGGCAATCACACGCGACATGATACCTGTTGCCTTACGAACCTCCATATAAACCTGGGCCATTTTTTTACTTCCCACAATCAAGACAATAACGGCCATAACTTCGGCAATAATAAGAGCAATCCCAGAGATTGTGTTCAGACGAATAAATCCCACCAGACAAGAAATGATAAAAGTGAAGTCGATAAAAATTTTAAAACTCCCAGTACTCACCATTTCAATGACTGCTTCAGTGTCTGTTAAAATCCGAGATAGCACTTCCCCCATAGGGTAATTATGACTTCCGTACTGCTTGCCCCCTGTTTCAATACTTAACATCCACTCTTGGTAACTACGTGAACGAATAAAGGAAAGTAATTTTTGCACATACTTATTAATAACAATTTGATAGATCAAAGTGACAATATATTCTGAGATAAAAAGAGCTGCGATATTATAAATGGCCTTATCAGTATCTCCCGCAGCATGATAACTATCATAAAGGGCCTTAATCAGCTCTGGGGTAATATAACCTAGATAGGATGAAATCCCCAAAGTTAAGACCACTAAAAAAATAAGAACCTTTTGATCCCTTAAATAAAGGTAATCAAATAAGTTGTTTTTTGAAGAACTCATCTGTTCTTGTATCCTTATTAAAAATTTCTTCTTTTTTGCCTTGCTCTACCACTCCAACACTCTTATCCAGATAAATAACCTGATCACAAGCTTTAACCGTACTTAATCGATGAGAAGTGATAAGAAAAGTACGTGCCTGTAATTTAGAGTCGGCCCGTAATTTTGCTATAATCTGACTTTCTAAAATTAAATCAACAGAGGAAAAAGGATCATCCCATAAAATATAATCCACATCTGAAATTAAGGATCTGATCAGAGCTATTCGTTTAGCCTGGCCCCCAGAAACACGTTTACCATTCTCTCCCAGTTCCATATCCATGAGCTTGTCCAAATTCTGGCTTAATACATCTAAACCAAATTCCTGCAAATAAAACTTTACTCGCTCGATTTTTTCTGGAGTTCGTTCTTGTCCTAAAAATATATTGCCAGCAACAGTATCATTATAGAGATAAGGCTCCTGATGAATAAAACTGTATTTTTTTTCATGAAGACTCAATAATTCAGCATAACGCTCTAGCGTCCAAGATTTTCCACAGCCCGTCTCCCCCACTAAAACTGTCCACTTACAAGGAGGAATATCCAAAACGATATCATTTTCAAATAAAGGCAATTTCGGTTTTTCGAGTGCATTCTCACGAGTATAAAAAGAATCTTCAATCTTTTTATCTAAGTCAGAAATTAACTCTTTAATTCGCCCCCATCCGGCATAACCTTGACTAGCGACAACCCCAATCCAGGAGATAAACATGATCGGCTCAAGTACTAGAAATAGAAAAGACGAAAAGAAGATAAGATCACTGGCCGCTAAATTATTATTTTTAACAATAAGTGCGGCCCAAATCAATGAAGCACCTACTCCCACTTTTACCAGTGGAAAAGAACTTGCTCGTCCCATGGTAGCAATAAAAAAAGTACGAAGTTCTTTGTTTGATTTTTCATTAAAATAATTCAGGAAATCTTTTTCTGCGTGATAATTTTGGATGGTTTTTTTGGCCTCATAGCTTTCCAATAAAAAGTTCTGAACAGCTGCATACTCATCCATTCCTCTTTTCATATAGGGCTGAAAAATAGCAATGATAAACGCAAAGCCGACAACACAAAAAACTAAAGGGCTGAAAGCGATCAAAAAATCAGGATTAAAGGAGTGAATTTTAGGAATAAAAATACTTCCCGCAATAATTATATTTCCCACTTGTAGTAAAGCAAAGCCTACAAAGCCTCGAATTCGATTCAAATCATTATACAAGGTCTGAAACAACATCCCTTCGTTATACTTAGTGTAGTTGCGAGGAAAGGCATTCTCCAAACGATGTACTAACTCCATCCGTAAATTTCGTTGCTGAATTCTGGCCGGATAAAAGAACAATAAGCGAGAAAGTGTCCGAAAAAACATAATATAGACCGCTAAAAAGACAAAGTCTGAAATATCAATTTCTGCTAATCGGCCCCCCATGGCCAAATCACCTAACTCTTTTGCCATCAGCGGCAGTTCACTGGAAAAGTGATGTAACATGAATAAGCATAGCATGGCCCCAACATAGTAGTACCAATACTCAAAAGTGTGAGCAATTAACCAAGGAATAAAACGTCTATTTAGGCGATAGTGCATTGGGCAAATATACCAAAATAAAAAGAAGACGACAAAGCCCTATAGCAATTGACGGGCACATTATTTTCCGCTTTAATATCAGAACTCCAATGCGACCATAGCTCAGGTGGGAGAGCGCTACCTTGACATGGTAGAGGTCAGAGGTTCGATCCCTCTTGGTCGCACCATTTTCAAATGAAATAATCTCATCATCTACGTTTCTTCTTCATCTCGATTTCGGTCACATACCATCTTGTATGCTCCCTCAATCTCGCTCGAAGATCCTTGAGCATGAGATTATTTGATTTGAAAATACGAGGTAGTTAAAGAGGGATCGAAGGGAGAAAAAGCGCGCGTAGCGAAGAGCGAACAGGATGTGAGCGGCAGCTTTTTCGAGGGAAGCCTACGTAGTGAGTCAGGAGACGAACGGTAGTAGGCGATCCCTCTTGGTCGCACCATTTTCAAATGAAATCCTAAAAATTAACGCATGCGGCTTCTTCTGCGAACATCTCTTTGTCTTTGAATATCTTGAATACGCTTTCTCTGATTGGGGGTCATCTTATCAGGCAAATGCTCTCCCCCTCTGGTAGCATTACTCTTATTGCGAGTACCAGGGGCTGGCTTACGACGTTTGCGTTTAACTTGTTTTCTTTTTTTCTGTTTTAATTCTTGTAATTTATAAGCTTGAATCGCCTTAATCCGCTTTTTTCTTTGCTGTAGAATTGGAGATCTTTTCAGCTTGTTCTTGCGTACTCTTTCTAGCGTATTATTTCTTTTAACATTCCACATACGCTGCTGTTTTTTGATTCGCTTTTTATCATAAGTCCACTTCTGCTTTCTCTTCTTAAACTCATTTCTAAAACTCTTATTCAAGCTGGCATATATGCGTTTAGGTTTTTTACTAAGTACACTCCAATCAATGAGAGCATTCACATTATATTTCTGTTTTTTTGTAAAAAATCTATCTTTTTCAACGACAATAGATTCGCCCTTACCAACAAAATCTACTTTATCTGCATTTTTAATTTCTACTAATCCAGTGTTTACCGTTAAAAGTACATCATTCTCATTTTTATCATTATTGACTAAAAATTTAGTCCCCCTAACCCCCAAAACACTATTCTTAGTTCTCACCGTTGCCGCTTCAGTTCCAAAAGATTTCACTAGATCTATGACCATTGTGCCAAACTTTAAAAAGAAACTACTTCCCTGTTCTATTTCTTTATCGGACCCCTCATAAAAGTAAGGTAATTGTTCCAAGCGTACTCTCGTGTTAGGTTCGATTCTAATATTGGAATGTCCATCTATTTTTAAGATGGCCATCCCGTGCTCTGCGGTGATGACTTCATATCCTTCAAGTAAGTGATCTCCGACTTTTAAGGCGGTCCCTTTACCTTCTTCGTTTAAGGCATAGTCAACTTTTATAACATTACCTTTGGTAAATATAACTTTGGCATCGACAGCGAAAGCTTGAGGAAGAAAAAGTAAGAAAGAGAAAAACAGAAAAAAATGTTTTGTTTTCATATTAGAAACTCACCGTATATTTGACACCACTTTTGTTATTATTAAAGTGATCGTAATAAAAATCCAGTTTGAACATGGAAAATTGAAACTTTCCAGTTACCAAAGGAGCTATGTACAAGACATTTTCTGAGTACTCACCGAAAGTGAGATTTTTTAATTTAAAAATAAAATAATTCGCACGATTTTCAATGAAATCCACTGACAATAAAGCATCTTTTGTAATATCCAAAGCCTTATCTTGATACAAGCTTTTAGGAGTCTCTTCAGCATCCAGCCAATTTGATACTGTAGAATTCGCCAAAGCGATATTTATGCAAAGAAAACTGCTTAAAAGACAAACTAATTTTAACCTCAAACAAAAACTCCATTTTTTGTTTTTCTCTGTATTATTATAGAAGCAAAGCACACTTAATTTAAGCAGGAAATCATACTTTTTAGAAAAAAATAGGCCCTCATAAAAGGGCCTATCTTTATCAACTATTTAAATTTGTTTTTAGCTTAAAAGCTGACTAGTATTCTAAAGAAAAAGAGTGCCAAACCTGTTGGTAAAAGAGCTGCTTTCAAAAGACCTATAGGTGAGATCCCCTCTTTTCCAAAGTTTTTCTTTAAGATTCCGAAACCAGCTGGATTTGGAGCATTGGCAATAACTGTAAGACCACCACCAGTAACTGCACCAGCAACTAGGTAATATTTCTGTTCATCGGAAATACCATCAACTAAAGAGCCTAAATAAGTTAAGGCTGCATTGTCAGTAATCCCAGTTAAAGCTGTGGAGCCTAGGTATAACGGAATCGTATCTAAACTAGCAAGTAATGGTTGTAACCACCATTTTTGAAGAGCACCTAATGTTACCAATCCACCTAAAAAGAATCCAACTAACAAAGATTCTTTTAGTTTAATTTGGTCTTGATATTCTTGAGTAACAGTTGTGAAACCAAGAAAGAAAAGAAATAGTGCCATAAACACGGTCACATGGTGAGCCTCATAAACAACTAAAGCTAAAAAGACAATATGAACAAGGGTTATCCACCAGGGCGGGTGCATTTTATCCTCGCGTTCCGCTCGCAGTTCAAATTTACCCTTCAGTTCTTTTTTATTCATAAAGGCAATAATAATTGTACCTAAAATAACCGAAACCATTGCTTTATAACCAAAATGTCCAAACATATGGCTCATACCCCAGCCCCACTTACTGGCAACCATTAAAACTGGAGGGGCTGCAAAGTGAGTAAGAGTCCCACCGATAGAAATGTTAACAAAAAGAAGACCTAATGTTGCGTACTTAAATTTATTAGACATCTCATCATTGGAATAAAAGTTTTTCTGTAAAATAAGAGCTGTTACTGTCATGGCCGCAGGCTCAGTAATAAATGATCCGAGTAATGGGCCAATCACTAAAGCTGAAAT
>JBFEUX010000315.1:0-2799 GCA_041547255.1 Bacteriovoracaceae bacterium | reverse complement strand
GCCTGTTTAGCGCTTGCCATGTGGGGTGATAAACTAGGTAATTGGTACTCTACAATCGGTTTAACTGCTTTAAAGACTGTTGGAGTCTTTTACTTTTTCCAAGGTTTTAGCATCTACTTAGCTTTCTTGGATTTTGTAAAGGTGAGAGGCGTGTTCCGCTCAATTCTAGTGGTTTTGACAGTGTTAACTGCTTGGACCTTGCTTGCCTTAATCGGGTTGGCAGATATGTTTGTAGATTTTAAAAAACGAATGAAACGAAAAGAAGATCAAGGAGACTTATAATGAAAGTTATCTTAACTGAAAAAGTAAAAAGTCTTGGAAATATCGGGGAAATCGTTAATGTTTCTCAAGGTTTTGCAAGAAATTATTTAATCCCTAACAGCTTAGGTAAACTAGCTGATGAAGGTAATGCTAAGCAAATGGCAGATTACCAAAAAATGTTAGCTAAAAAAGTTGCAGAAGAAAAAGCTGAGGCTGAAGCTGCTGCAAAGAAAATTTCTGGTCTAACAATTAATTTAGTGAAGAAAGTTGGTGGAAATGGTAGACTATTTGGGACTGTAACTAACAGTGAACTTGCTAAAGAATTAGAAAAGCAAGGTGTTGTTGTTGAAAGAAGACAGATCACAATTGATACTCCAATTAAAACAACTGGAGAGTTCGAAATTAAAGCGAAACTTTTCAAAGATGTTGAAGCTACTTTTAAAGTTAAAGTTGAAATGGATCCAGCTCAAGCTGAAGAAATGAAGAAAAAAGCTGCTCAAGCTGCAGCTAAAAAAGCTGAGAAGAAAGAAGCTCCTGAAGCTAAGGCCGAAGAAGCAACTGAAACAACAGAAGAAACAGAAGCTTAATATCAGTGCCCCAGTTCAATCACTTTAGTTTGACTGGGGCATATTTAATCCCACCACTTGGCACGGAGAGAGAATGGATAACTCTAAAGAACTTCCCCACGATCTATTGGCCGAAAAAGCCCTTATCGGTTGTTTGTTAGTTGATAACAAATCCTTTGATAATATAACTGACTTGACCATTGGTGAAGAGGACTTTTATCACCCTCAATATGGAATTATCTTTAGGGGAATTGCTGAACTGGCGGTTGATAACCGTCCGTTTGATCTGGTCTCAATATGTGCAAAATTAACAGATATGGGAAAACTGGAAGCTGTTGGTGGGCAAAGCGCTGTTCTTCAAATTATTGAAGATACCGCAAGTTCTGCTAATATCTATCACTACGGGAAGATCATTAAAAATAAATCCGTACTGAGAGGTATTGTTCGAACTTCAATGAGAATTACGGACCAAGGTTTAAACTTTGTTGGTGATGTAGAAGAGTTCATAGATGAGGTTGAGTCCAGCTTTTTTAATTTGGCCAATCAAACTCGAACAAACTTTGTTATAACTCTTAAAGAGTCACTCAAAGAAAACTTAAAGAGACTAGAGCAAGGAAAAAGAGAAGCAGGGGAAGTTCTCGGACTTACTACTGGCTATGGTGCCTTAGACCAACGTCTGTTGGGACTACAGGCAGGGCAGATGATTATTATTGCTGCCAGACCCGGTATGGGTAAAACGGCGCTGGCCATCAACCTTACGGTAAATGCTATTAAGCACTCTGGTTTGCCGGTTATGATTTATTCTTACGAGATGTTGGCCCCAGAATTATCAGGAAGGATACTTTCTGGTGAGGCGAATATTGATTCACGTAAAATTAGAACGAATGACTATACTGATTCAGATTTGAGAAGTTTGGGATATGCAGTACAGGAACTATCTAAACTTCCTCTGTATATTAATGATAGTGCAGCGACTACATTATTAGATATCAAGTCTCAGGCCCGTAAAGTTGCCGCTGAGCAAGGCCTAGGTATGATCGTTATTGACTACCTTCAGCTTATGCAACCACATGTTAGAAAAAGTTCTAGAGAACAAGAGATCGCGGAAATCTCCAGAGGGATCAAAGAATTGGCCAAGGAATTAAAATGTCCAATTATTGCTCTTTCTCAGTTAAACCGTTCTGCAGCTTCAAGAACTGATAGACGTCCACAACTACAAGATCTAAGAGAGTCTGGTTCAATTGAACAAGATGCCGATATTGTTTTACTTATTCATCGAGAAGATTACTACGATGAGAACACCCCGGAAAAAGGTGTTGCCGAAATTATTGTGGCCAAAAACCGTGCTGGAGAATCTGGAACGGTTAAACTTGCTTGGATAGCTGCTCAAACAAAATTTGCAGAACTTCAGTTCGATCCAAACAAACAATATGGATAAAAACCTTTTTTCCAGTTTTTACTTATACAAAGAACATAAACAATTGATTTGTTCCAATGCCAGAGTTGCCTTTATTCAGTATAAAGATTTTCGCATTAATTTGCTGACTGGAGATAAGAGCTTTGAAGGTGTTGATGAATTTGTAAATCTACTGGCAAGATTTTCTGTTGATGCTTATGAGAACGAGCCTGTCGTGATTCATCTCATGTATGATTTTGGTTTTCACAGTGTCGATGAGTTGGAACTCGTAGACTCAAATAAGCCTCTAGCGATTTTTATTCAGTATCAAGAGGCGAAAAAACTAAGAGGGAAGACCACTGTGACAGATGAAAATGATCAATTTTCTTTAACTCCACTGGATTTACCTAATTTTAATGATTACCATAAAAAATTTGAAAAAACTTATCGTAATTTATTAGATGGAGAGTGTTATCAGCTTAATTTGACTCTTCCTTTCTATTTGCGCTCTTCTGTAAAACTGGGGCCACAAGAATATATAGATAGATTATGGGGGCAACCAGAGAAAGTTGGGGC
>JBFEUX010000126.1:0-8341 GCA_041547255.1 Bacteriovoracaceae bacterium | reverse complement strand
GGGTGGGTTACTTTTAAAATTTCATGAATTTAAAAAAGCACCAGGGGGGATGCTGCGACTCTTTTCTCTGGCAGTACTCTTTAATTGGGTTTTGGGTTTGCTGTCTGCCCGCTTTATCGGAGGCTTGAGCTGGGAAATCAGTATGTTGATTGCAGGTATTTTGATTGTAACAGGACCAACTGTTATCATCCCAGCTTTACGTGAAGCCAAGCTAATTAGATCAACAACTTCATTTTTAAAGTGGGAGGGAATTGTCAATGACCCCATTGGAGTTGTTATTGCTGTTTTGGTTTATGATTATATCGTTTATTCGGGAACGGTGAATGGTGTTGAATTTATCTTATTTGCCTTTAGTAAAATAATTATCATTTCAATCGCTATAAGCTTTTCAGTAAGAAGTATTATTTTATGGTTAACTAAACGAGCCTTAATACCTGAGTTTTTAAAAGTCCCCGCAATTTTTTCTTCAATACTTATTTTATTTACTGGGACTGAGTATCTGCAAAAGGGGGCAGGACTTCTTACGATTACCTTATATGGTATTTTGCTGGGTAATTCTGATTTTTCTTCACTAAGAGATATTAAACGTTTTGGAGAATCACTTTCTGTTTTCACAGTTTCGGCGGTTTTTATTATTCTATCTGCTTCATTAGATATTAGTGTATGGGCCCAACTAGATTGGCATCATTTTGTTTTAATCTTTATGTTCTCATTTGTGATCCGTCCTATAGGAATAATGTTATCTACTATTAAATCAGGTATTCGCTATCGAGAAAGACTACTTATTTCTCTTTACGGGCCACGTGGAATCGTTGCTGCTTCTGTCGCGGGTGCTGTTGGTACTGGGCTTTATAATATTGGTTATGAAGAAGGTCGAGTTGTTCTGCCTATCATTTTTTCGGTGATTATTATTACTGTGGTGGTACATAGTTTTTGGTTGGGGCGCTTAGCGACAAGATTAAAACTAAAAAATCCGGGAGAGCATGGAGTTCTGATTGTAGGGGGAAGCCCTTGGACTTTACAGCTTGCTAAGAAATTAAAAGAAATGGAAATCCCAGTGATGCTTTCAGACACTTCATGGCATAAATTAGCACTTGCGAAAAATGATGATATTGATATTCATTATGGGCATATTATGAATGATCTTGATATGGGAGAGCCAGATATTTCTCAATTTGAATATTTGATAGCAGCTACCGAGGATGATCATTATAATACCCTTGTTTGCCATAAACTACGGCATCAATTTGGTTCAGATCATGTTTATCAAATTCCCATCCATGCTGATTTTTTTCAAAAAAGTGAGCAAATGTTAAATCAAGAATACTGTGCTTTTGGTAACTCGCAAAACGCACTTTACGAAAATATGTTAAGAAATTATCATTTTGGTTGGAATTTTAAAACTTTGAAAATTAGTGAAGAGTGTGATCTAAATTGTTTAGTAGAGAACAAGGTTTTAAAGGACGCGATTCCTTTTATTTTGATTAAGACTAATAAGAGAATTAGATTATTTGGTAAATCTTCCATAAATCCACAAATTGGCGACATCATTCTTTATTATGTAAAAGAATCTAGCGATTAAATATTTTTATATGCTAAGAGTGCACGATTATAGGCTCGCTTATGTTCGACGATGGGCATAGGATATTTTTTGCTGCCAAACTCAGGAACCCACTTTTTAATATATTTGTACTCTGGATCAAAGCGTTTTATTTGAGTAGTAGGATTAAAAATTCTAAAATAAGGAGCGGCATCGCAACCAGTGCCTGCGACCCATTGCCAGTTTCCGTTATTGGCCGCAAGGTCGAAGTCTAATAATTTCTGTGCAAAATATTTTTCGCCCCATCGCCAGTCAATAAGTAAATGTTTAACTAAAAAACTGGCCGTAACCATACGAACACGATTATGCATAAAACCAGTGGCATTCAATTCTCTCATACCTGCATCAACTAAAGGGTAACCGGTTTTCCCGTTACACCATTTTTTAAATTCAGTTTTATTATTACGCCATTTAATTTTTTTGTATTTGCCTTTAAAAGGAGCTTTCTCCACGTGAGGAAAGTGAAAGGTAATTTGCATGAAAAATTCACGCCATATTAATTCATCTAACCAGGTTTTATTGATATTCATAGCAATACTAGCACATTTTCTTATACTTACTGTTCCAAAACGTAGATGTAATCCAAGATGAGATGTTGAGTTAAGCGCAGGAATGTCTCTCGTCTGATCGTAATCTTGTAGCTGATTGGTTTTGATTCTGGCCGTTGGAAATTTAAAATCTACCCGGCTAAAGCCTAGTTGATTAAGTTCAATTATTTTATCTGTCTTCACATGATAAAAGTTTTGAAGAGATCTTCTCGTATTAAAAGCAGTAAATGAGTCTGATTCTAATGATTCATACCATTTGCGTTTATATGGAGTATAGACAGTATAAGGTGTACCGTCTTTTTTTAGGATATCATTTTTGCTAAAAATGACCTGATCTTTATAAGTGTAAAAATTAATATTATTTTTTTCTAAAAGCTTTGCAATGGCTTGATCTCGTTTAATAGCGTAGGGCTCATAATCTTCATTAGTATAAACAGAATGAATATTATACTTTTGAATGAGTTGCTTCCAAGTCTCAAGGGGTGTTCCATGTAAAGTTTTAAGATCAGAACCTTTGTTTTGAATTTTTTCTTTTAATTTAATTAGGCTTTGGTGGATGAAATTAACTCTCTTATCATCTTTGTCTTTTAGTTTAGCTAGAATATTGGTATCAAATATAAAGATAGGGAGGATGGGCTTGCCACTTTTAAGTGCACGATAGAGTGCGTGATTATCATCAAGTCTTAAGTCTCTTCTAAACCAAAATATGTTAATACTTTCTTTCAATATTAATCACCCAAAATATCTTTAAGAGTAGTATTTAAATCTGCAAATTGATATTTAAAACCGTGTGTTTGAAAATTTTTAGGAAGAACTCTTTGCCCAGCAAGCACAACTTCGGCCATTTCTCCTAAAACAACTTTGAGGGCCAGCTTTGGGACAGGAAATAGTGCTGGTCGATGCAGAGTTTTGGCCAGTATTTGCGTAAACTTTTTATTAGTAATCGGATGTGGTGATACACCGTTAAAAATACTTTCTGTCAGCTCATTGTTCACAAGAAAAACGAATTGTCGCACAAGATCTTGGATGTGAATCCAACTCATGTATTGTTTTCCACTACCTAGTGGCCCTCCAATACCTAGCTTAAAGGGAGTTAGCATTTTTGTAAGTGCGCCACCTTCTTTGGCTAAAACGAAACCAATACGAAGACAGTGGGATTTTAGTTCTGGAATATTGTGATTAAGGGCGAGGGATTCCCATTGTTTACAAACATCTGCTAAAAAGTCATTCCCCGGAGGGGAGTTTGCATCTAGCTTTTCGCTAGCTCTATCTCCATAAAATCCAATGGCCGAAGCTGAAATTAACTTTTTAGGTTTTCGCTCCAAATCCTTAATCGTTTTTATAAGAAGACTAGTGCTATTAACTCTGGAGTCGAGAATGCGTTTCTTTTTTTCTGCATCCCATCTACTGTCAGCAATTCCCTCTCCGGCAAGATTAATAACGACGTCAACATTTTCAAAGGCTGTCTGGTCGATAGTTCCCTTGGCTGGATCCCATGCATAAGGATTTACGGGAAGGGGAAAAGTCTTTTTTGTTTTCTGCGGATTTCGGGTAAGAATATTAATCTCGCTAATATTGTCGGCAATAAGTTGTTTAATTAGTCGCGTGCCTATTAATCCCGTAGCACCAGTAATAAGGACTTTCATAATCCCTCCTTTTTTATTCGCCAGCTTATTTTAAGGAAAAATAATGACTAAGTAGAGGGTTAAAAACTGTTACAAGTATAACTTTAGTTTGCAGTGAGTAATGCTGTAACCCCTTAAAATTAGGATGATTAATAAAAGATATGGCAAGGCTGCCAAATCTTAGCTAAGATATTTGTATTCGCTAAATGACCCTGCGAGGTATTTTGTTGATACTGAAGTAAGAGTTAGCTTTTAGGATTGTCTATGAAGTTTATTATTCTTTTGTTTACCCTTGTTAGTGTTACTGCTTTTGCTGAAGGCAGTTTTTGGTTTGATGTAGACAAAGAGGGAGCTAAAGCCCTTGATGGCCGTAAGGTTGTCATTGAAGGCGTGATTCAAAAGATTAGTAAAAAAATCCGTGCGCGAGACAATTATTCTTGGGTTGAACTTAAAGATCCTAATAGTGATAGGTTTGTTCGAATAAAGCTTTATACCATTAAGCGTTTAAAGAGAATTAATACTATTGATTGCAAAGAAGATGAGAAATTGAGAGTCTCTGGTAAGTTTCGCTTGAATCAAAAGAAAAATCATATTGGGGATATCTATATTCAGGGTCATGATAAAAAATTAAAATGTCTTAAAGAAGAAAAGAAAGAAAAAACTCAAAAGAAATAAAATTTTTTTTAACCGATACTGATAGGACCTTTTAGGTGACCCTGAATAAATTGTTGAATGCGTGGGTCTGGGTGCTTTTTGATTTCCTCAGCTGAACCAGCTTCAATAACTTCGTTATCAACGACCATAAAAATTCGATCGGCCATACGATAGGCCACAGGCATTCGACTGCTTACCATAACTACCGTTGAATCATTTGCCTCTTTGAAATCCGAAATAAGCGTCAGCATTTGATCACTTTGCATAGGGTCTTGTCCAGCGACAGGATCATCGTAAAAGATAATATTTGGGTTGAGGGCCAGTGCGCGCGCAATACCTAGTCTACGCTGCATCCCCCCTGAGAGTTCACTGGGTATTTTATCTTCTGCATCTAATAAATTTACTTTATCTAATAATTCGCGACTGCGTTCAGCCAGTTCCTTTTCAGAGAGGTGATAATGTTCGCGAAGTGGAAACTCAACATTTTCTAAGGCGGTCATGGTATCAAATAAAGCCCCTTGTTGAAAAAGCACTCCTAGTTTTTGGGCCAGGTCATGTTTTTTATCCCCACTAAGCTCTTTCCAATTTTCGCCGTTTATAAAGACATCACCTTTTACCGGCTGAAAGATTCCGGCCAATGTTTTTAGGATAACTGTCTTCCCCGCTCCACTAGGGCCAATGAAAACAATTGTCTCGTGTTTATGCACCTGTAGATTAACATCCTTTAATATGAGTTTACCTTTTAGCTCAACAGTAACATTTTTGGCCTCAAGTACGATTTCATTGTTAGTTTTCATAATTTACCCCTAAGATAAAAAGATTATAAAAGACTCATGGGGCAGTGTAATATCGCCACGCGCTATTTGTGCGTCTTGTAAATTTTTACTCATAGATTTTAAACAATTCTAAGGGAGACAGCTTCCATTCAATTCTGTACCATCTATCACTGTTTGGACGTAAACACAGGGATGAATATGCAAGCGAAACCAGCGACAAAAACTTCACACGGCATTTCTAAGGAATTACAGGAAATAGTACGGTGGTCAGTAACACTTTTGGGAAAGGCCATTAAAACGGCTTATGGCACGGATGTGTATAACGATATTGAAAAACTGCGAAAGCGTATGAAAACTCTACGTGGTGTAGAGGATGTTGATACCGTTTATAAAGAGCTCTCTAAGCAACTCAAAGTGATGCATAAGTATTCTGATCTTAAAATGCAGCAAATCTGTCATAGCTATACACTAATGTTAGAGTTGATAAATCGCTGTGAAACAGCTTATCGTTCCTATAAATTAGAAAGTAAGGATGTAGAGGTACCTAAGAGTAAACCTCATGCGATTATTTTTGTATTAACCGCACACCCTACAGAAGCAAGAAGTCCGGAACTCTTGGGATTATTTGAAAATATTCAAAGTATTTTAGTAGATGCCTTTCACTGTAATCGAGATAAGTTAAGTGATGAATTATTTCATTTATTACTGATCTCATTAAAAGTTTCTTTGGCCCGTAAGGCAAAGCCAACAGTCGCAGATGAGGCCAATAATATTTATTCTTACGTGCTTAAAGATGAGATCTTGGATGTCTTAATTAGTTTTTCTCGTATGGATGTAAATGTTGCCCTTAGAAGTTGGGTTGGTGGGGATAAAGATGGACACCCGGGAGTTAATGAGAAGACATTGGTTGAGAGTTTAAATTTATCTCGAAAAAGAATCATAGATTATATTGAAAGAAAATTGGAGCGAGTCATCCACCTTTCATCTTTTGTTGATGATAAAGAAGTTGTTTATCTCGAGAATAAGGTTGAGCTTACCCTTCATTATGTACATATGCTTAAAACTATTAAAGTGCGAGATGGGTATAGAGTTACTGAGTTTAGAGAAAGTTTTAAGAAATTACAAAAAATATATCAAAAAGTTATTAAAGCTGAATCACCTGAACTGTCAGCAATTGAAAAGTTGTTGTGGATTTTCCCTGCTTTAGTAATCCCTCTTGAGATTCGTGAGGATAGTGAAGTCGTTGCAGAGGCTTTGGGCCCTGAAGGCTCTGAGTATGCAATCACTAAAATGTTAGAAACCTTAAAAGAGGTTTCTGAGGGAATGGAAGCTAAATGGTATGTTCGTGGTTTCGTTATGAGTATGGTGGAATCGACACAAGATATTCTTAATGGTTTTAAATTGACCAAACGAGTATTTAACAATTATGAGATTCCGGTGGTTCCATTATTTGAAAATGAGAAAGCCTTGAGCTCTGCAAAAATGATTTTGACTCAATTGTTTGCAAAAAATAAAACTATCGCTAAGACCCATCAGACAAGATGGGGTAGTCGTTATGAGGTTATGGTCGGATATTCAGACTCTTCTAAGGAAAATGGTGTTTTTCCTAGTCGTCTCATGATTTCTACGGCACTTAAAACCATAGAAAAAGTTTTACGTTCTCACGATTTAACACCCGTTTTCTTTCATGGTTCAGGCGGAAGTATTGAAAGAGGTGGAGGTTCTCTTAAAGAACAAACTGGTTGGTGGCCTAAGTCAGCGATCAATATTTATAAGGCAACTATCCAAGGGGAAATGGTTGCGAGAAATTTTGGAAGTGAGCATGTACTTTCCAAGCAAGTACAAGTTATTTTGGATCAGTTGGGAACTTTTAAAACAAAAGGGAAGGCTGGCACTAAAGCAGCGAAAAAATTTGCGCAGTATATTCGCGAAGAGTATTCCAGCAAAATTCAAGAAGAAGACTTCTTACGAGTGATTGAGTTTGCTACTCCTTATAGCTTCCTTCATCACTTAAAAATTGGATCTCGTCCTTCGAAGCGAACGACTGGAAGTATTAAAAATAATTTACGTGCTATACCGTGGATACTTTGTTGGACTCAGACCCGTATTCTATTTCCAACGTGGTGGGGTGTGGGAACAGCCTGGTCTAAGCTCTCTCGGGAAGAGCAAAAGCAGATGAAAAAATGCTTAGATTGTGATCCGGTATTAGGTTCTTATGTGAAGGCGTTAGGGTTTACTCTTGCTAAAATTGAACTAGGGGTTTGGAAGCTTTACATGGTGAATAGTTCTATTGATGCTGAGCTAAGGAAAAAAGTTTTTGCTGAGTTTGAGGCTGAGCTAACTAAGGCAAAAAAATTCTTTAATGAAATTACTGGTGGCAAAGAATATTTATGGTTTAGACCATGGTTACAAGAAAGTATTGATTTTAGATCATCTATGATTCACCCACTGAATCTTTGCCAATTGGAATCACTACGCAGAGGAAATCTTAATTTACTAAGAAGTTCAGTCACCGGTATCGCTTGTGGGATGTTAACGACAGGCTAATTTATTTTTTAGCAACATCTATATTAATTCCATGTTCAGCTAAATCGCTGACAATTGACTTCATCATTTCATCTACATCAAAAGGTTTCTTAAAGTAACCCAGAACATCTTTCATATTGGGGTCATCACTGAATTGACTTTTATCGTAAGCTGATGCGATATAGAAAAAAACATTTTCTCTATAGTCGTGACGAAGTTCTTTGACTTTGCTTATGACATCGAAGCCCGAATACTCAGGCATGTTGATATCTGTGACAATAACTAAAATGTCATCCTGCCCATTTTCTTGCAGCTTTGAAACAAGATCTCGATAACCTTCTGAAAAAATAAGTTGGACTTGATTGCTAATTTCCAATCTTTGAAAACGTAGATGCATCAGGTTTAGAATATCAACTTCGTCATCTATAAAATGAATACTAACTTTTTTCAAACTGCTCATTTTTCCTCAAGGTCTTCAATCTGATAATAATCACAATAAGGCTTAATTTAAACGTAAATACAGTGATAACCCAAGTGTTATATCTTCTCCAGTCTTTTATTTATAAAAAAAGAGGTGCGGATATTTTTTAGAACTTCTTAAGGAGTCGATAT
>JBFEUX010000385.1:0-1534 GCA_041547255.1 Bacteriovoracaceae bacterium | reverse complement strand
TGCTTGCGTATGGCCTCGTTTATCTGAGCTATAATTTTAGTATCAAAGCCAGTTACCAGATTATAAACAATTCCAGTTTTTCCTCCACGCCCAGTTCGTCCACAGCGGTGTAGATAATAGATGGAAGTCTTTGGCAGTCCAAAATTAAAAACCCATGCCAGATCCTTAATATCAATACCTCTGGCCGCGACATCAGTGGCAATAAGTACTTGTGCTTTTTTATCCATAAAAGATTTATGGCTGGCCAGTCTTTCTTTTTGCGATAAACCACCATGGAGAATACGATACTTTAACTTAGGCATCTTCTCTTTAATGAAAGCGTCTATTTCTTCTACTTGGTTCTTTTGATTCACAAAGACGATCCCTCTTCCCTTCGCTGTTTTTTCCAGGAAAAGTTTAAGCATCTGTTGTTTCTCTTTGGGACTAACAAAAATATTATATGTTTCAACTTTTTGCTGAACCCGGTGAGCTGAGTCCAGGATAATTTTCTTTAACTCTTTTTTCTTAAATTTTTCATTTAGAAAATCCTCAACCTCTAAAGGCAAGGTGGCACTAAAGAAATGAACATTGGTTTGTGCATACTCCACATAATTGACCATGCCTTCAATATCTTTTTTAAAGCCCATATCAAACAGTTGGTCCGCTTCATCGAATACCAGATACTGCAAATCCGCAAAGGATACATCTTTTTTATCCAGAGCGCGCTTTAATTTATTAGGAGTGGCAATTAGAATTTCATAGCTGGAGTTTTTTAAGGCCGCTGCTTGCTTGGGAGTCCCCACCAGCGTACGTACTCTCACTTTCACGTGATGTGAGATTTGCTTAAACACTTGGTGAATTTGCACCGCCAGCTCTTTGGTTGGAGAAACAATCACGGCCATGGGGCAGGACTTTTTCTGACTAGGTCCCTGCTCATCTTCAATTCGTTTGATCATTTCCATGATAGGCAAAGCATAGGCCAGCGTCTTCCCTGTTCCAGTTTGAGACACACAAATGATGGAGCTGCCCTGGATAATCTCAGGGATGGCCTTACTCTGTACTTCCGTAGGTTTTTTAATGCCTTCTTCTTCATAAAAAGGATTAAAATCCTCGTCTATTCCCATATTTTCAAACTGGCCCATATATCCACCTTAACTTACTGATTTATTTACTCTGGTTTGTTAATCTTTTTAAGGGCTTATGTAAAGCGTTAATGAACTTTTTACTAAATTTCTTTAAGGGAACCATTGAAAATAATGTAAATTAGCTTAGAATAAACTAGGAAAAATTCGTAATGCAAAATTTAACCAAAGGAATGGAATATGAAAAAACTCATGATGAGTGCCCTTTTGATGAGCTCCCTATCTGCTCATGCTGTTTCAGTTACTGTAACATCAACTTGTGGTTCTTTAACTCCACAACAGTGTGCAGACTTAGACACTGAAATTCAAAATGCCGTAAATCAAGATCTACCAGATGCAAACATTGATAAATATGCCGAAGGTATTGCTAATGCCAATGGCTTTGCTTCCAGCGGTTTAGGATCTGATTAAGC
>JBFEUX010000323.1:0-2656 GCA_041547255.1 Bacteriovoracaceae bacterium | reverse complement strand
GATCTTGTGGCCGTGGCCATCAAGCGTTTTCGTTCATCCCATGCAGACTATATGGGGATCAAGGTAGATTATCCTTAATGGCCGTTTAATATCTAGACAGTGGTTAGAATTTTTACACCTCATAGATTAAAACCCTAGTAATATCAGTAGTATAGCCTTCTTTTTAGGTGGGTGATTTTTGGCACGCTCCTTGCTTTAAGATAAGTGAGGAGAGAACCAATGAAAACCTTAAAGAAGTTATTTATGACGACATCAATTTTGGGAGCAATTATATTTTTTGCTTCTGGAATGACTAATTCAATTGTCGTAGATAAACACGCTTTCCTTAAAAATGATTTAAATATTAAATTTGCTAAAAGATTGGATGAGTATACAGGTGAATTTATTGTTGGTCGTGCAGCAGCCTCTTTACCTAAATGGGGAGCAAAAGATTCAATTGCTTATAAAGAAGTAAAACAAGCTAAAAAAGTAAAGTCTAGAAGAGTAACTAAAACTGTTAAAAGAATTAGAAAAGTAAAAGCTGAGGCTGAAATAGTTAAAGCTGTTCCAGCTCCTGCCGTATTGGATGATTTAGAATTGCAATTAACGGGAGGTCTTTATAATAAAAAACCATTGGTTGATGGAAAAGGTTATTCAGGTATAGCGAAATTGCAAGATGGTGTTATTGAAGCCATTGATGTAACCCTGCCTGATGGAAAATCCTTTTCTGTAAATATGAATCAGGCGATGGTTGGTAATGTATTTCAATATGAGGACAGTGAAACCAGAGAAATGAGAAGTGGGCTTTTTTATAGAGTTAAGAAAGGTCAATACATGGCCACATTAACTGATGATACTAACTTTGCTGGTATGAGATTGGAGTTTAAAACTGAAGAGGCGATAAGGTTAGGAGCGAAAAACAAAGACGAAGCTAGTTGGGCCATGAATGAGCAAAGTTCTGAGAATAATGCTAACAACGATGAAGCTGGTTGGGCCATGAATGAACAAAGTTCTGAGAATAATGATACTTATAAAGATGATATTGAAAAAGAGTTTCCTGCAGAGGAGCAATATCAACAAAATGAACAAGCCGAAGAGTCAGCTGGATATCAAAACCAAGTAACTTACGCATTTAAATTCTAATTTTTATAGCGTCTAAATATAGATCCCAAAAAGTGTAAGAATGAGCCAAAGCGCTGAAGATGTAAAAAGTGGTATGGTTAGATTATCATCAAGTTTTAATGGTATTAAATCAAATAAAGCTCCAGCAATTCCCATTACAATCGAAATAAGCAGGATAAAAACATCGAACTTACCATTGTATCCGACTAAGATAAAAAGAGTTACCAAAAATACAGAAAAGAAAAATGCTAATGAGCCTTCTACTGATCTGGTTGGAGTGATTTTATGCTTTCCAAATCTTATTCCCACAATTGCCGAAAGAGGATCTGCAAAGGCCAATGAATAAATTCCAATAAGAGCAATATGCTTAGGAAAAGCAACGATGGTTAGTAATACGGCCATCGCATAAGGCATCATCGCTGACTCTTTAAGTTGTTCCTCTGCTCTCATTACAAAGCGAGTAAAAGGAAGAAGCTTTGCCGCTGTCTCTGGATAGTTAATACGTACCTGTTCTACCACATAAAGAATACAAGCAATTGTTCCTAAAAAATGTATCATTTGTGAGTGATCAAATGATACTAAGTATAAAGTTGCAATTGAAAAACCTGTGAAAATATGAAAAAGCCTACGCATAATTTGCATATTAAAACGAGAAGATAATTCTTCCTCTTTCTTAGGCTTTGATTCTTTGTGTTCAGGGGAATGAGTGTCCGTATTTTGAATTTTTATGGCCTCATGAAGAGTGTCTGCAGAACTCTCATTCTCATCCCAACTATAGTCAATTGGTTCCATATTCATACCTTTAACAGTCTATCGGAGTATGGCCTTGCAAACCTTAATTGTCCATATGAATAAACAGCTAATATCATGTTATTGCGGAAGGGATTTAAGGGTATTTTCCAGTGTTGCGCGATCATATATTTGTGCCGGAGCAAAATACATGTCTATTTTGGCAAACGGTTTAGGAAATTTTGCTTTATTCCAGGATTTTTCAAATATTTTTTGATTACTGGCAATAGCTCTAACTGGGATAATTTTAGTATTAGTTTTTTTGGCGACTGCGCAAATTCCTTCTTTCACTTCAAAAATAGGACCACGAGGGCCATCAACAGCAAAGGCCATTTTATAACCTGCTTTGACCTTTTTTATTGCCGCAATTAAGCCAGCAACAGCTTTTTTAGATGAGGAACCACGCACAGGGCAGTAGCCTAAATTTCTTGCAGCATTATACATGATTTCTCCATCCTTAGAGATTGAAATAAGAACGGACATATTGCGGTTTCTAAAATAGTTAAGTAAGCAGAGTTCGTCTTGATGAAAAAAAGCGAGTAGGTAGCGAGTTTCCTGTGTGGGTTTGCGTTCGTTATAGCATCTAATAAAATATTCTTTTTCACTATCACTGTGAAAGTGAAGTCGATAGCGTAATGTCATACCTATAAGGCGAACAATTAAATAAGCGATAAATCCTAAAACTTTTTCTTTCATATTTTAAAGTGCCAGGCACCTTTTGGTAAAGGTCTGCATCATTTTATGACGCTAGCCTCAACCAAAAGGT
>JBFEUX010000218.1:0-4726 GCA_041547255.1 Bacteriovoracaceae bacterium | reverse complement strand
TTGAAGACTCTTGTAATCCAATATAATTGTGAGCAGGATATACGATCGTCGTCTCTGGAAGAGTAAAAAGCTTTTCAGTGATGCTGTTATATAAAGTTTCAGCAGAACCACCTTGGAAATCAGTTCTACCGTTTCCACGAATAAGTAGCGCATCACCAGTAAAAACCATGTCTTCAACTAAGTAGCTAGTACAACCACCTGTGTGACCTGGAGTATAGATGGCCTTAACTTTAAATTGACCAAACTCTAACTCATCTCCATCTTCAATTTTGATATCTACGCAGTCAACACCTGCATGAGCACTTAAAACGGCTTGTGCACCAGTTTTTTCTCTTATCTTCCCCGCACCAGTTATATGATCAGCGTGAACGTGAGTATCGAGAACATATTTTAATTTAATACCCAACTCATTTATAATCTTTATGTCACGGTCTACTTTTTCTACAACGGCATCAATTAGAATACCTTCGTTAGTATCCTTATCAGCAAGTAAATATGTAAATGTTGAGGATTCCGGCTCAAACATTTGTCTAAATAATAATTTATCTTTGTGCATATTTTCTCCTATTTTCATAGAACCTAAATTAATATCAGAAATTTTATTTGCTATAATCTCACAAAATTTAGTAGTTTTGAAGTATTAATTAGCTATGAAACACTAGAATTCAATTATTTAGCCTGATCGCTTTTTAAGTTTCTGGCCTGCTCTCCACCGAGAGGTAACTCGATTGTTAACCCATCATTTTTACGTGTTTAAGGCTTAGTAATATTACTGGAGCTAATACTGTCATTGAATACCTTAGCTTGGATATGCGTTTTAGTATGTGGCGAGTTCACGAAATTTCTTTTTAAGCCTAACGCTTCCATTCTGGAATGGTCTCGACTTCTTCACGCATTCTCAAAAAGGCTTGTAACCGGTTGAAAATAATAAGATTTTTTTCATCGTTTAAATCTAGCGAGTTAAAATAACAGCCTTTTGAATTCTCTTCATGACGACAATCAGTAAACTGACATTTAGAAAAAAGCGGGGCCAAATCTGGGAATAGTTCAGGCAATTCATTAATGGAAATATCTGATACCGCCAGGGTACGCACACCAGGAGAGTCGATTATATAAAAATCACCCAGGTCAATTAACTCGGCCCAGGTGGTAGTGTGAGCACCTTTTTGAACACCCTTGGCCAGACGGCTACTAAGTAATTCGACTTTGCCTTCACTTAAACTACTGATTAACTTGCTTTTTCCCACTCCTGATTGTCCCAGAGTAATGGCCGTCTTTTCCTTAAGTAAATCACGTAGCTCACTTATATTTTTAAAGTAGGGGCTGGATTCAATATTAGAAATTTCAAAATAGTTTACCCCCAGCTGGTCGAATTTTTTCTTTTCCAAGTCTAAGTCAAACTGTCCATTGAACTCATCCATCTTATTAAATACCACGACGGCAGGTATATTCCATTGTACTGAGCGAGTAATATAGCGATCAATAAGAAAGGGTTTATAATCTGGCTTTGAAACTGAGGCCACAATCAAAATAACATCAGTATTGGCGGCAATGACTTTCTTTTTATTGGATCGCACAATGCGCCGAAAGATCTCATTGGTACGAGCTAAAACCTCAAAGATCTCATAGCGATCATCCCCCTCAAGAGGCCGAATTAACACATTATCACCGACTACCACGTGATCTTTTTTTAAAAGCTCCCTCAGACATACTGCTTGTACTTCTTCTTTGGTTTCTTGTATTAAGCAGTCAAATTCCCGTTTACTAGAGCGAATTATTTTGGCCTTGATTTCCATAGCTTAGAAGATAGCATATTTAT
Organism: Bacteriovoracaceae bacterium; assembly: GCA_041547255.1. GTDB lineage: Bacteria > Bdellovibrionota > Bacteriovoracia > Bacteriovoracales > Bacteriovoracaceae. The sequence goes on along the minus strand of JBFEUX010000218.1, from coordinate 2,907 downwards.
GTGAAAATAGTACTCTATCTTATTGACAATTTTAGGCATTTCCCTTAATTTTGTACCTCAATTAACCAACTACTACGCAACCGTAGCTCAGCTGGATAGAGCATCCGCCTTCTAAGCGGACGGTCGGAGGTTCGAATCCTCCCGGTTGCGCCATTTTAATGAAAATTCCTTAACATTATTGTTTTCACGTCATCTCAGTTTCGGTCACATGCTTACGTGCGTGGCTTACATATTCACTACCCAGATAGTTGTTTTGTTATTACAATCGGAATTATGAAGTACTTTTTAACTTTCATTCTCATGATCGCCCATAATTTGACTTTTGCTTTTGAAATTAGCGAGGGCTTTCAAGGTAATGTTAATATTTCGGCTGAACTTGATAGCTGGCAAACTTCTGATCGAGAAAAAGCTCCAACAACGGGAGTCTTTGCTAAGGTCAATAAGGATGTTATCTCTTTTCCATATAGTAATAAGGCGACGTGGCTTAGATTTAAGCTATCAAATCCGACAGCAGAAAATAAAAACCTCATTGTTTATTTTGATAGCTCTCTCGGTGGAGAGATTGATTTGTTTTTACAAGCACATGAGTTGAAACACCTGGCAAAAAGTGGGAGTTCATTGCGATATAATGAACGTAGCATCCCGTCAACCTATGCCGCTTTTAAAATTTCACTCCCGCCCAAATCGGAGCAACTTTTTTTGCTTAAACGATCGGGAGTTCACCAATTTAATGGCAGTTTATTTGTTGCAGATGAAAAAACTTTTGAAAGTATTCAATCCAATAAATTCGTCGTGATTTATCTCTATATTGGGGCTTTAGCAGGGCTTCTTATTTACAATTTTTTTATAGGTATTTATACCAAATCAAGAGAATACTTTTTATATTCGGGATTTATCTTCTTTATGGGAGGAACTGTTTTAAATTTAATCGGAGGATTGGATTTAATTTTAATTGAAGTTAATCCCTCCAATTATCTTATGATGTTTTCTGCGGGTACAGTTGTTTTCTCAATTGCTTTTACTACCTATTTTTTAAATATCTTGGATTATTATCCGCGGTTTAAATATATTAATTATGCTTTTTATATATTAGGTACTAGTCATTTTATCCTTTACCCAATCGTTCCTTATAATATGAGCGTTTACATGGGGTATAGTATAGATGCTTCCATCATATTGGTAGTTATCACTATGCTCGTGATGGGAATCCGGGCCATGTTTAGGGGAAGTATTCTTGCTCGTTTTTATGTGCTTAGTTGGGGAGTTCTTTTTATCTCAGTATTTGTTTGGATGGCTATGACTTATGGTTTATTACCTGAAAATATTTATCTTAAGTATTCGATCTTATGGGGGAACCTTTTTGAAATGTTCGTTATTTCTCTTGGTCTTGCCTATAGAATCGTAAGCTTAGATAGAGAGAAAAAAGCCGCTCTTATAAGAGTTAGAGAACAAGAAAAGTACCGCTTGCTTTTAAGAACGATTATCCATGATATTGGGAACCCATTAAATCTTGTCATACATTTATCCAGCATCGTTGTCGAGCAAATGAAGACAGGGGAAGATTGTGACGTTATTGAGAAAAACATGAATAAGGTGGAGCGTGCAGCACTTAGTATTTCAGAAATAATAACATCTGTACGTTCTCAAGAAGTACAAGCTCCTATTGGAGAGAAGTTTGAAATCACTAAAGTATCTCTCGAAAAAGTAGTGGATGATTGCTTATTTATTTTTGATAAACATCTTAAAGATAAGAATATCGCTGTAAAAAAGCCAGAAAGATATTACCCTGTTAAGGCCAATGAATCGCTGCTTAAGTATCAAGTCATTTCGAATCTTTTATCCAATGCGATCAAGTTTTCTGACGCTGATTCTGTGATAGAGATTGATTGCCAAATAGAGGATCATGGGGATGTGTGTCTGTCCATTCATGATTATGGAGTAGGTTTAAGCGATCAACAGATTGAAGAATTTAATCAAAAAGGAAGAATAACTTCAACGACAGGCACGGGGGGAGAAAAGGGCATTGGTTACGGTATGATGCTTGTAAAATCCAATGTTGAACTCTTTGATGGTTCTGTTCACGTAGAGACAGTTAAAGGCGGAGCAGAACGATCAGGAACTCTGGTGCGTCTACGACTTAAAGCTTATTAGTTAATTTATATTTATGCCTTAAGCACGGAACTCAAAAAACCGATTAGTTTAGCATGAAAAAACTGGTCGGAATACTTATTGTATTTTCCATTTTAAGCATTTTTTTGAACGTTTGGTCGGGTATTATTGGACGGCAGATTACTGACTATATGACACCGACAGAGAATGGCAAGGCCATATTGCTGGCAAATCTTCAGCTACAGCGTAGTTTAGTCAGCTCTTCCAGTGCCGTTTCAGTTGGTGAAGGTCAGTTTTTTGCAGAGGCCATGGAGCGATTGGATGTGGTCTTTCATCAGTTAGAGAAATCCCCTTTTATTGAAAAAAAAGAATTGGAGCAGGAGCTTAGTATTCTTAAGACCATTAAAAAGCAGTTGCTGTTATTACGCAATAAACATGAACACGCTAAAGAAATATCCAGACAAGATTATTTAGAACTCGTTTATCAAACAGAGAAACTGGGTAAGCGCCTGCATGAACGGGGTAAAAATTATTGGGGAGAAAATTACAATATTGTAGAAGAGTTGATTGCTAACTTTGAAAAAGTTAATTTGGGAGTTAAATTTTTTCAAGGCATGACTATTTTGATCTTTTTATCCCTGGTCTTTACTTTTGTACGTAAAAAACAGTTAGAAAAGGAAAATAAGGCCCAGGAAAGATTGCATAGCCTGCTATTTTCTTCGCTGTCAGAGGGCGTATTTTTATGTAGTAGGGAAGGTATCATACGCTCCTGTAATTATAGTGGAAGCTTGATTTTAG
>JBFEUX010000296.1:0-3073 GCA_041547255.1 Bacteriovoracaceae bacterium | reverse complement strand
TAACTTCTATGTTTTTTATTTCAGCTAGCAGTGGAAACGATCTTTGAAGATAATCATTCTTTATTTCGTTAAATGTAGGAAGAATTATACTTAGCATTGTGTATAGATTAGCATAAGATAATTCAGATGAAAGCTTGGATAAGTGAGTATAAAGATATTTCTATTTTGCACTTAGCTGTGCAACCCGGTGCTAAATTTAGCGAAATCGTAGGTGAGGTAGGTGAGCCGGTGCGGCTTAAAGTGCGTATAAAGGCACCTCCTGTGGAAGGTAAGGCCAATAAAGAAGTTATTAAGTTCATTGCAAGCTTACTTAAAATCAGAAAAAACCAAGTTGAAATTTATCGCGGTGAGCTTAGTCGCCATAAAGATGTTTTAGTTGAAATGCCCGTGCAAACTCTAGCTGAAATGATTGATAAAATGCTGGACAAAAAAGCTTAGTCAAAGTTAGAATTATCAATAAGTTACTAAAAACAAATACTATTTATAAAAGGATTTATGAGTAAGGTTAATTATAAGTTTATTGATTTATTTTCGGGATGTGGCGGTTTTTCCAAAGGACTAGAGTCAGCAGGGCATAAGTGTTTGCTCGGTGTAGACTTTGAAGAAGCTGCCGTGCGCAGTTTCGCTCGCAATCACCCTCATGCACATGCTCTACATATGGATATTCACAAACTAACCAAGCCTAAGCTTGCCGAGTTAGTGGATTTTGATGAAATTGATATGGTGGTCGGTGGACCTCCTTGTCAGGGTTTTTCTACGGTAGGAAAGGGCGACGCTGATGATGCACGAAACTCTCTTTTTCGCCAGTTTGTACGTATTGTGCGTATTACAAATCCCAAAATTATTTTATTTGAAAACGTTACTGGAATTTTGGCCTCAAAGAATCAACAGGTTTTAAAAAATACTTTTAAATCCTTTGAAAAACTAGGTTATCACATGGATGCTAAAGTCATGAGTGCTGATGAGTATGGCGTTCCGAGTAGACGGCGTCGTGCCATAATAATGGGGGTGAAACAAGGTATTCCTCAGTTTCCTAGCCCAAACTCTAAGAAATTGGTGTCTGTTAAAAAAGCTTTTGAAAATTTTAAAACCCGCAAGGGAGTAATTCATAACCACGATATTGATAAAGCATTACTTAGTAATAAATTAGATGAGAAACGCTTAAGCTTTATTCCCGCCGGAGCTGGCATACGCTATGAGCGCGATGAAAAGAAATTTCTACCTAAGAGATTGCGTTATGATGTCAATTGGCAGGAAATGAACGAAAATCGTTTTCGCCAAACTCGTTTACAACGAATACCTTGGGAAGATGTAGCTCCAACCATATTAACTTCGCGCACTATGTATTATCATCCTCATGAGAATCGTTATTTAACAGTGCGTGAAGCGGCCAGTTTACAAAGTTTTCCTAATGACTTTGTTTTTGAAGGTAGTACCACTGCTCAATTTAAACAAATAGGAAATGCTGTTCCTCCCGCATTGGCGAAAAAACTAGGGCAAGAAATTAAAAAAATATCGTTTGGTGATGTGAAATATAGATCGCTAAGTGTTCTAGAAAATCCTGAGTTTGCTCAAAAGGCATTCACTTATCGCAAGGCCAGAGCAGCTAATTAAATTAGTGGTAAAAACACTCAATGATTCTGTAAATATGCAATCGTCTTCGCTGTAAACGCCTTATTGCTTCAGATCTATTCACTCTCTCTCTGCGCACCGTTTGTTCAATTAGTTTGTTTCCTAGTTGATCTCTGTTAGGAAGATTTTCACATGCTTGAGTAAATATGGCATCTAGGTTTGCTGTATCATCATTTGCTTGTTGTAGCTTCATCGGCCCAATCAATTCTTTCACAATATCTAAGTTTAGATATTGGACTGCATAATCTAGGGCCGTTAGATCTTCGTCACTGAGCATAAAAGGGTCAGCATTATAACGTAATAAAAGTTTCGTTGAACTAAGGTCATTATTAATAGCGGCATTGATTAATGGAGCAAGGCCTTCTGGGTTGTTAACATTTGCCCCAGCAGCGATAAGTTTAGTCAGTATATTGATTCTTAGTACCGGATCATCAATATCCATAGCAGTAACAAGTACATTTCTCTCCCGTACTAATTTTCGGTAGGCTTCAAAGTTGTTTAAGAGGTAATCAAGGAAGTAGACATTTGTACCTTTAACGGCGTCGTTTAAGTTTTTGCTACTTACTTTTTTGTGTTTATGAACTCGTCTTAGTAAATCAGAGAGGTCGTTAAACTTTTTATCTTTGGCCGCGAACAAGATATTTCTTTTTTCTTCGTAAGCTAAGTTGTTATATGCACCATGAATGACCAATGTTATGGCAAAGCTTTCCTTGAGGACTGCGTCTTTTTCTTGCTCGTAATTAAAGCATATTTGAAGTGGTATAAGTTTTTCTTTATTTTTTACATTTGGATTAGCACCATATTTTATGAGATTCCTTAAGGTCACTTCTTTATTATTTAATATGGCAAGGTGTAATGGTGTGTTGCCTTTTATGTTCTTTAGGTTGGTATTAATTTTAGTATTTGATCTTAATAAACTGGAAACTATTTCTTCTTTTTCGTTTATGATTGCTAAGCTCAATGGGGTTTCACCATTTTCGAAATGAAAGTTTAAATCAGAAAACTCCTTCAGTGTGGAATTCACCATTGTGAGATCTCCAGCAATAATGGCGTCTTTCAAGTGTTCTTTACGTTGTTGTAACTTTGTTTCTTCTCTGTGTAGTATATCTTCTGAATTGAATTTAGCTTTCTCACTTTCTTTTATATTTCTACCACAACCCACTGTGGACAGTAGGTAGCAGCAAATTATAAATTTTGTCAGAAATCCATTCATAAATAAAATTTCCTTAAGGTTAAAGCTTTAGAAGATTTTACCTGAGTGAGGCGTCTGACTGAATATTTTGTGAAAAACTTACATGGAGAAAGACCGGCAATGACTATTGCCGGCCTGTAATAACAGATACTTAGTATACTCTGCTTTTATTTCTTTTAGATAATTTTAACAATTTTTGAGCTTCTGGATTGTTTCTAATGTCATCAAGAGTTAAGAGAACAACGACAC
>JBFEUX010000292.1:0-3166 GCA_041547255.1 Bacteriovoracaceae bacterium | reverse complement strand
TTTTTACCCAAACAAATTCTTCTGCTGGCTTGGTGTAAGCGATTGTGTCGCCAACTTCCAGGTTTCTGATTTCTTTGTCAGGGTTTTCTTGTACCAAATCACGCCATCTTTCATAATCTCCGTACACTTGAAATGCGATCCACATAAGCGTGTCACCAGATTTAATAGTGTAAAATGCCTTTTCTTGTGCTGGTGCACTGGCCATTGTTGAGACTTCGTCTTCTGCCATGGGTTCATTGAATGCTGATTCTCCTCCTGATTTTTTTACGCTATTACTTGCGCAGGAAAAGAGAAATGCGGGGATGAGTAAAGAAAGTAAAAATATTTTTTTCATAAAACACCTTCCTTTGGTTAAGGTTTTTCCTGCCGTTAGCATAGGTCTTATTTATGAATATTACTATCTTCTCTATCACTGAATTAAATGACTGAAATCAGGGTGTTTTCATCACAATTTAAACCTGATGAAAATCATTTCTTAGACTATCTGCAAACATTAAAAAGTGATGGATATAGGAGTAATAAATTCTATAAAGGGAAGATATATGGATCTTATACCTTATGCACATCACGAAAATTATTGGGCCAATCATGGTAAATTTCCACTTCTTAAAATGGCGATCGATGATTTACATTTAATTAACTCAACACCCAAGCATTACCGAATTCACTCATCTCATTTTATTTCACTAGAGGGACTTCTTATTTTTTTATCTCATCATTTGCAGCAAGAAAATTTTGTTACTGAAGTTAGGACCTATCCTTATCGTGGAAATCTTTTGATTAAAACCAAAAAAGTTATGAAATGGGATCACTTAAGAAAGATTGTACTTACACATATCAAAGCTTTTAGTGAACAAAAAGAGTTTAGCGAAAAAAACGAACATCCCATGATACCGTGGATCGATAAACCTCTAGCTGAGCTACCACTTGAAGGTTTGAGTTGGGAAGATGTCACGAGCCTTAGAAAGCGCTATGGAGCTAATGCAATAGTCCACCAAAAAGGTGTCACCCCTTTTGAAATACTAAAACGGCAATTTATGAGTCTGCCGGTTGGTATATTAACGGCTTCGGCCATAGCTTCCATTCTTACCGGTGGTATTTTTGATGCCTTAACCATTATGGGTGTCGTTGTCGTTAATGCTGGCATAGGCTTTAAAACAGAGTCACAAGTTGAGAAAACATTAAACTCGCTACAAGAAGATTCATGGCCTGCAGTGTGGGTCACACGTAATGGAGTTAAACAAAAAATTCCTTCACAAGAATTAGTGCCTGGAGATGTGGTACATATTTATCGAGGTGAAAAAATTGCTGCAGATTTGCGACTTTTTAAAACCTCTTCACTTTTTGTCGATGAGTCTGCTTTGACAGGGGAGAGTGAAAGCGTTTTAAAAGATGAAAACTTTCAAGCACAACAAGAACTACCGATAGCAGATTACAAAAATATGGTCTTTCGAGGCACAGCGATAACTGGTGGCTCGGGACGAGGAATTGTCGTTGCTACGGGAATTAATACTCAAATAGGGATGATCCACCGTCTGTTAGAAACTACTTTGAAAAGTAGAACTCCTTTACAAAAGAAATTGGATAGTTTGGGGCGCGAAGGGGTTATGGCAACTCTTACTATGGGGGGGCTCATGGCCATGATGGGGCTTATACGTGGACAGCGGCTGTCCCAAATTTCTAGAAGTACTCTTGCTATGTCTATTGCTGCCATACCAGAAGGTTTGCCAATGTTGGTTACCACCGCTTTGGCCCGGGGGACAGATAAGCTCGCCAAACAAAATGCAGCGATTAGAAATATTAATGCTTTGGAAGCACTTGGTGTCGTTGATAATATTTGTCTAGATAAAACGGGTACTATCACTTTAGACAAAATGGTATGTGAGAGCTTTTATTGTGACGGAACAAGCCATAAACTTGGAAAACATCATGGGGGCTGTAGTGAACTCTTATTTAAATTGGCCGTATTAAATAGCGATCTTGAATATAAAGATAGTAAATGGCATGGTTCATCAACAGAATTGGCCTTAGTTGCGGCTGCCCAGCAATTGAATATAGATGTCAATAAACTAAGAAAGTCGATGCCTGCCACTAAAGTTAAATATCGTTCTGAAACAAAAAACTATATGACGACATTTCATCATATAAATGGGATCACGACGCAAATTCGTAAGGGAAGACCTAAAGAGATTCTAGCAAAAGCACAATTTCGTTACCACAGAGGTCGCATTTATAATCTAACAGATAAGGCCCGGGAAAATTACTTACAGGCCAATTATCAAATGGCGAGAAACTCTTTAAGAGTGTTGGCCCTTATGGTCGATCGCAGCTATTTTGATAGTAAAGAAAAAGGTTGGGTACTCATTGGCCAGTTTGGTCTAAAAGATGAACTTAAACCGGGAGTAAAAGAATTAATTAAAAAAATAAATACCGCAGGTGTCAAAGTTTCAATGTTAACAGGTGATCAAGCACATACTGCACATGCTATTGCAAAGCGTCTGGCCATGAAAAATGGAGATGTATTTGCTCGAGTCAGTCCCAAAAATAAATTAGATATTGTTAAAGATCTTCAGTCGCAAGGTAAGGTTGTTGCCATGACAGGAGATGGTTTTAATGATGGCCCTGCCCTTAAAAAAGCAGACATTGGTATCGCCATGGGAGATAAGGGATCAGACCTTGCCAAAGAAGTTTCCGATTTAGTGTTAACCGATGATCAGTTAGAAAGTTTGTGGGCGGCAATGCAAGAAGGGCGTTTAGTTTCTAATAATATCCGCAAGGCGGTAGATTTTATTTTTGCGACTAACGCTTCAGAGGTTATGCTGTCCTTTTTGGCCCCATTTGTTAGTCGCGCACAATTTTTTTCTCCTATGCAATATCTGTGGCTTAATTTAGTCACTGATATTTTTCCTGGCCTTGCCCTGGGAATTGACCCCGCTCCCGCTGATTTAATGAAGCGTAAGCCTAGTGAATTTAAAGCAGGCTTGCTTGGGCCTGATATGATGGCCCACAGTTTATCTCATTCTTCACTTATGGTCCTTTCATCGCTGTTTAGTTTTTTTACGGGAAAAACCATTGCAGATGAAAAAACTGCGGCCACAATGGCCTTCTGGACTTTAACAGCTAGTCAGTTGGCCTATAGTCAAAATGTACGGAGCAGGAAAAGTAT
>JBFEUX010000390.1:0-1501 GCA_041547255.1 Bacteriovoracaceae bacterium | reverse complement strand
CAGAATTTTCTGTGTGAGTCCAATGAAAGCTGTATTACTACTTTAAATATTGGAAGTTATCAGGGCGATAGTACCACTTTAACCCCGATCTCTTCTAGTGATATTGGCATTGGTGGAAACATTCAAAATGTAGAGATGTTTGAATTTACCACAAATGGTCTTTAAAAAGTCTAATCATCTTTAAGTTTAAGCATAACATAATAAGTGACAGGCCTTAAAATTCTAATTTCAACTTGGGCCCAACCTGAATCTGGAACTTGCGGGTGGTAGTAGACGACCATCCCCTTTCTTTTTTTCTTCTCGCTAATAAGCACTTTATGGCAATCTGTGTATCTTCCGATAGTAACTCTTCCTTGGTGGCTAAGCGTGTATTTTCCAAAATTTAATACGCCTAGAGTTTCCAGATCGAGATAGCCTTCTTCAGTTTCAAAAATACGAGGGATTTGTTGTTGGTATTCTCCACTTTTACTTCCGCTCAGCAGACATCCAAAACCTCTACAATTGATTTTATAATCTATATTTACAGTGAGCTTATCGTCCTTGTTGGCCATTTCTAAGCTAATCTCACTGCCTTTTGATTTATGCCAACGGCCTTCGCTAATAGTATAGTAAGTTTTAGCAAAAACGCTGCTTGAGGTTAAAAAGATCAGCATATAAATCAAATACTTCATTTATAACTCCTTGAGTGTTTGACGGACATCATAACTTAAAATGCTTGGCCGTGGATAATAGATGAGGATTTTGAAAAATTTATATGATGAAGTAATGGCCATTTACAAAATGAATTCTGTCATAAAGTGAAAATTAACTTCAGTTTAGTTCTTGCGGAAGAATTCTTTGTATTTCAGTTCGATTTAGATAAAGATGGGGCCCCATAATTGTTTTAAATAGTTTGAAATGTCAAACATTGGGAAGCGTCCTCTGTGGTGTAGTAGAGCAAGAAGATGTCGTTTCCTACAAGAAAGAAACTGCGAGTAATAATCTGTTTTGAAATGCGATAGTAAGTTACTTTTCGAAGCACTCATACTTAGTAGGGGAATTTTTTAATTGAAATGTTTCTCTATTGATTTGAAAGCTGCTTGATAAACTCAATTCACTTGTTTCTTTATTAAATTCCACATGTGGATTGTTTCCAAATTCTACTTTACCGAGGTTATTGGGTGAAAACCAAACCATGCTTTTATCTTTTTGCTTTATCGTTGTCATATGATTATTTGGATTTAAGTTAAACAGCTCGTTGAATGAAGTTCCAAGTTTAATATTGTTTATTTTAAAAAGAGAATAAGTTTCACGGTCTTTGATTGGGCTTTTAGTATCAATGTTTACAAAAATCGTTGTTTCTAATTCCATAGGTTCGCCTTCTGTCCACTCAGGGGAAAAGTCTGGATTTATAATTTTTATTTTACAAATGAGTGTGTTTGAAATTTTTGGTAATGCAGGGATAGCACCACACTCTTTATTAGGTGGGGTTCCAACGCCTACTAGTTCTTGCATGGATTTG
>JBFEUX010000406.1:0-1176 GCA_041547255.1 Bacteriovoracaceae bacterium | reverse complement strand
TTTTATGCGGCTATTGGGCTTATTAAGTGTATTAATTTTTACGATATCTTCCTGTTCAAAAGATATCGTACATATTGATGGGCTTAGGGGATCAGAATTCGCTTCCCCTAAGGCCGATGTAATTTCCATAGATGTCGTTGATAATAAAATAATTGTAAATGGATCAAATTTTAATAATATCAAAACCGTCCAAATAACTGATGCCAATGGATACCATGACTTTAATATTGAGTCGCAAACAAATTCTCAAATAATTTTAACTGCTAAAAGCTCCTTTGCCTTTTTAATGGAAGGGGCAATGAATATGATCTTTGCTAATGCTTACGGGCAGGTGGCAGTGCCTATTACGGTGGATCTTGGTTCCATGGGCGCAGCTCCTGGACAAATTTTAAAGTATACCGGCAGCGGTTGGGCCCCATCCGATTTAAGTGGAATTTCTTATGCGGGGACTTGGGATGCTTCTGCTATGACTGACCCGGATGCACAAAATATGATTACTGCACAAGATGGAAACTACTTTATTGTTTCTGTGGCAGGGACACATAATCTGGATGGAACTGCTAGTTGGGCAGTAGGAGACTGGGCGATCTTTAATGGAGCAACAGGACTATGGGAAAAGATTCCAGCTGCCTTAAGTACGGTTGATTGGACAAGTGTAAATAAGGCCGGCTCCAGTGTTGGCCATATGGATGATGTAGACCTTGCCAGTATCGCCGATGGGGATGTGCTGGTTTGGACTGCCGGTAAATTTGTAGCAGTACCCACTTCCAATATTGTTTTAACGGAAGCTGAGGTAGATGCCTACGCTGATAATAATGGTTATGTGAAGCCAGGGGTAACAGCAGCTGGAACGATCACTGCCACAGGGGATATTTGTTCAAATAATGGAGCTACTTGTTTGAACTCTCTTACACCTGGGGAGACTAATGATGGTGCAAATGTTGGTGCGGGAACAGGACAAATCTTTAAACAAAAGAACTTACTAAATTTAGAATTTAAAACGATTGCAGCAGGGGCGGGAGTTCTTGTTACGAATAATGTAGATGATGTAACCCTGGCCGTTGATGAGAGCGCTTTAAATCTTGCCAATATAGGTGGAGGTATAAATCTTGGCTCGCAAGTTACTGGTACCTTACCACTTGCTAACGGTGGTACCGGAGCGGCAGATGCAGCGAC
>JBFEUX010000143.1:0-7598 GCA_041547255.1 Bacteriovoracaceae bacterium | reverse complement strand
TTTGAACGTGAATGTTCCGTCCAAAGACGACATCAAAAAATAATTGAGGAAGCACCATCTCCCTTTATAGGAGATGACGAAGCCTTGAGAAAAGATATTTGTGAGACCGCAATTAAGCTAGCGAAGGCCGTTAATTACGACTCAGCGGGAACCGTTGAGCTCATTATGGGAGAAGATCGTTCTTTTTATTTCTTAGAAATGAATACCCGAATTCAAGTGGAGCATCCTATTACAGAGATGATTACTGGTGTTGATCTGGTGGCAAATATGATAAAAGCCGCTTTAGGTGAAGACTTGGATTTCAACTCACAAGAGGAAATTAAAATAAGTGGGCACGCTATTGAGTGTCGTATTTGTGCAGAAGACCCTGTGACCATGCTACCAGCACCAGGGAAAATTGCTGCCTTTGAATATACTTTTCCACAAGGTATCAGATTTGACCATTGTATCTATCCTGGCTTTGAAGTTAAGGCTGATTTTGACCCAATGATTGCCAAGCTAATTTCATATGGTTTAGATAGAAAAGTGGCTTTAAGGAAGACTAGGACAGCACTTCGAAATCTGCACATAGACGGAATTAAAACAAATATCAAGCTTCATGAAATAATTACACAAGAACCGAATTTCGTGGCCGGAATGTACACAACTAACTATATTTCGGAGGTTAAGCCACAGGAAAATGTTAGTAAATCAGTAACTGATGAGCAGTTATTTAGAAAAGTACTGTCATTAGAGTATGTGAGTAGTGAGAGAGTAAGATGAGATATTACATTATTAATTCAGAGGGAAAGGAAGTATCGTTCGATCTCTCGTTTATGTCTAAATCAAATAAAACTAAAAAATTCAAACTGAGCAAGGCTGAGGGTGACAGTAAAGAGTATTATGTTAAGGAAATGGCCGGTAAGACGTATGTTTCTGAAGACAATGAAACTTGGAGTAAACTACCCCGGTTAGACTCAAAAACTGGCTTGGTTAATGTTAATGAAAGTCTTAATGTTTACCGTGGATTTAAGCCTTCAGGTCTTGCAAATGCTAAGGCTGGAGATCTCGTCACTGATATGCCTGGGAAAGTCGTAAAGGTTTTAACCTCTGAGGGAGCGGTAGTACAAGCTGGAGATACCCTTGTGATTCTAGAGGCCATGAAAATGGAAAATGAAATTAAAGCAGGGATCGACGGTGTGGTTAAGGCCGTACATGTTATAGAAGGGCAAGTTCTAAAGTCTGGCCACTTGATGATTGAGATCGAAGAATAACCTTTTTTCAATATGTTATAAGTATTTTTCGAAAAGATTTCCTTAAATTCATTTAAAATACATAAATATGGTAAAATAGAATGGATGGATGGGAATAAGTTTATTTCAAACGAATCATTAATCCAATTTTTCTATAAAGATCTCGATAAGATTAACAAGAAGTCTGTGTGTCCACTTCCCCATGAATTCATTCTCTACTCTAGTGAAGTGTTAAATGATTACGCGCTTTCCGATCGGTTTTTTCAGACTCAGGAGGGCCGAGTTAATGAGAAAGTGTTGGGAATCAATTTCTTGGAGGCCACTCATAAATCCCCACGAGAGCGAAAGGAAATTTATAAGGATGTCGGAGATACGGTACTGGTACAGTTAGGCTTTTTCTCCGAACGAGTAAAACGCAAAGGCCCAGACCCTAAGTATTATATACATTTGGGAAAATCAGCTTATGCAGGCATGGAAAAATTGAATGCTAGTTTTTATGATATTCCAAACTTTTATAATTTATTTTCGAGCTCATTAGAACAGATGGTGAACTTACTTGTGACTATGCGTGAGTCACACAATTTTGATTCATTCGAGCAATACTTACTAGAAGGATCAGAAGAGTATAAGAACTTGTTTATTCATATCACTAGTAAAAAAGTGAGTTAGCTTCTTCCTACCTCAACAATATTCCAATCATCGACTAAGAATTCTTTCAGAAATTGATTGAAACCAGCTAATTCTAAACTTTTAATTTTCTCTTGTCCCTCATGAGGAAAGTCTAAACCTAGATTATGTAATACCGGAATAGAGTAATAGCCAGCATAGTCGTCGTTGGTTTGAATCGCGATGAGGTTTTGTCCGTGGATCATCTTTTTGGTTGCATCAAAATCTTCTTGGCTGAATCCATTTTTCTGGTATTTGCTAAGGATATCTTTAATGGCTTTAATCGCTTGCGCTTTTTTGTCATGGCCAGAACCAATATAGATTCCCCAGTAACCAGCTTCTAAGTTTGTATTTTGTAGTGCTTGTACACTATAGCATAGACCTTGGCGATCACGTACTTCTACAAAAAGCTCCGAGGACTGACCGGATAAGAAAGAGGTTAGAATTTTAAGGTAAAGATCCTCGGTAGTTCCAACTTTAAAGGAGGGTTTACCAATAATAATATGGGTTTGTTCTCTATCAAACTCTATATTTATACTCTTCCCTTTTTGAGGACTAATTTTATTTTTTTGTTTCTTTGCCTTCTTTCCACGATTAATTTGTTTTATATAGGGAGTGATTTTTTCAATAACTGACTCAAGGTCACTATCACCACAATAGGTAAAAACTAAATCCTGAGTCTCAATGTTTTCTTGATGAACCTCTATAAGGTCTTTACGTTTAATCTTTTTAATAGTTTTTTCAGTACCATTTATACTCATGGAATAAGGATGATTTTTAAAGACTAGTTGATTAAATTCTTTAATACATTTTTTTACAGGATCTTGTTTTTGTAGATGTAGAGTTCTTAGGGCCAGTTCTTTTTCTAATTTGAAGTAATCATTGCTAAATGAAGGAGTAAGCACAATTTGCATAAAGTTAGAAAAAAGGAAGTCTGTGTGTTCAGACAGTCCATGTAAAGTCACACCATAAGCGTTTCTACCAGAAAAGCCATTAATATATGATGACTTCTTTTCTAGCTGGCTTTTAAGTTCGGGATATTTTATTTTTTTATGCCCGTAGGTAATCGTGTTTTGTAACAGATGGTAAATACCATTATTTTCAGTCGTTTCATGAGAGAGTCCACCTTTAATAAAGCATTGAAAAGCAAAGGTCGGAGTCATTTTATTTTGTCTGTGAATAAGTTTAATTCCTCTTGCCAGTTGTATACACTTAACTTCACTGTCAACGTTTGATACTTCTGTCTTAAATTTAGCGTCTTTAAGTCTTTCTTTGGAAGAAATATTTTTGATTTGAACTCTGAAATTATCAATAAGATCTTTAAGCACAGAGCTATTTGAACCTTCTGGAACTTGTAGTGTGAAATGAATTTCCCGAGCAAAGATATCTAAAAGGGCCTTGTGTACTTGAGACTTAGAAATAAGCTTCATTTGATTGATGAAATGTTGTTCGCAATCGACATCTCCTGTTTGAGCAAACCCATGTCCCAGTGAGAATGCGAAGGATTCAATAGATTCTTTTTCATAAACTTTAGAAGCAATATATTGGTTGCGAATTCGATCTATATCGTCTTGGGTAATCCCATTTTTAAAGATCGCTTTGAGGGTTTTAATAGTCTGTTTAAAAACAGCTTGCATATTTTCCATAGGAAAAGAAATGCGCATAAAGTGAGCCCCTCCATTAGCAAAAAACATTGTGGAGCCGCCGACACTGCTTGCTAACGATGTATCCGCAACCAAATCTTTATAAAGAGGCGAAATATCACCGTACGCGATGGTATTTATAGCGAGGTCTTCAGTAGGGCTGTGATCATCTGTATACTCAGGAGCTTGGATCACAAAACTTAAAGTAGCCTGATTAACAGCTTTTTCATGGATATCGATAGAAGAACGCTTCTCTAATTTAAATTCAGAGAAATCAGATCGCTCTCCATGTGGCAAATTAAAAGACTCAATATGCTCAATTAGTTCTTCTTTATTTTTTAAATCTCCAGCAACGACAAATAGGGCATTTTCTAAGTTGTAGTGCTTTGTTCTAAAGTCTTTAAGCTGCTCGAGTGAAAAATTTTTAATAGTAGTTTCATTGCCAAGAATAGGGCTTTTATACTCTTTAGGAAAAGAGTGCTTTTGTAACTTGAAAAAATTAAACTGAGAAGGGTTATCAATAGAACGACGATATTCTTCAAAAACAACTTCGCGTTCAGGTTCTAGATCTTCCTGAGAAAAAAGTGGGTTACTCACCATATCCAAAATGACATCAACTGTTTTTTTTGTCTCATCTACCGGGCCATTGGCATAGTAGCATGTATAATCGAATGAGGTGAAGGCATTAATTTCTCCACCGTAGGATTCAATTGTTTTAGCGAGCATGGTACTTGGATATTTCGGTGTGCCTTTAAAAAACATATGCTCAAGAAAATGGGCGATGCCTCGGTTGCTCTCTTCTTCTAGTGAACTTCCAGCTTTAAACCAAATCTGGGCGGTGGAAACATTCGATCCGTGAGAGTCAACAAAAAGTACTTCTAGTCCATTTTTAAGAGTTAGTTTTTCTGTAAGCATTGTATTCCTATGGTTTTAATGTTTTATTAAGCTAGATTTTAAACAAGAATAAGTGTTTTTACTAATGAAATTGATCAGCTCTCTTTATATTCATTTCCCCTTTTGTCGGCATTTATGTAATTATTGCGATTTTTATAAGCATAAACTAGATGATGCATCTCAAATAAAAGAATTTGAAGGCTTACTTTCTGAGCAATTCGATTGGCATGAAAATTATCTTGAGCAAAAATCATTTGCACTTGGTGAGCTGGAGAGTCTTTATCTTGGAGGTGGAACCCCATCTCTTTGGGGTGATGCAGGTATCCAGTTTATGCAAAGCTTGTTGAAAACTGGCAAAATTAAACTGGCCACAGATTGCGAATTTACCTTAGAAGTAGATCCCGATGCTTGGAGTGAGCAAGAAATAGACGGATGGATTCATTTAGGAGTGAATCGTTTTTCAATTGGATCTCAAGCCTTTTCAGATAAGTTTATCAAAACCATGGACCGCACGCATAAATTAGCTGATGTGGAAAAGACAATAAAATACTTTTCAGAAAGAAATTTAAATCACAGTGTCGATTTAATGTTGGGACTGCCATATTCTGAAGAGCGAAAGCTAGAAGAAGAGCTAAGAAACCTTCTGAGTTATCATCCCAATCATATAAGCGTTTATATTTTAAAGACTCGTAAAAATTATTCTTTAAGTGAGAAGCTTCCTGATGATGATTTAGTACGAAATGAATACTTAGTAACTTCCAAACTGCTAACAGAGGCTGGTTATGATCACTATGAAGTGTCTAATTTTGCTAGAGACGGTTTTTATAGCAAGCATAACTTAAAATATTGGGCCTATGAAAGTGTCGCCGGAATTGGACCTAATGCCACGGGACTTTTAGTAGAAGATGATAAGGCCATTCGTTATCAATGGAAAAGTGTTTCGATGGGAGTTCAAGAGGAAGTTGTTGAGGGAGAGGCCTTAATTATTGAAAAACTTTTTCTGGGACTGAGGTCAAAAAGCCATTTCAACCTGCTGAGCTTGTTACCTGGAAATGAATCAATTTTTAATAGACTGTGTGAGCAGTGGAAAAAGCAAGGATATCTAGCTCCTGAGGCAACAATTGAAAACCTTAAGCTGTCCCCTCTGGGCTATCTGATGTGCGATAGCTTGATTGATGATGTCTTTAAACAGGTGAAATTTTAAGAATTAACACAAGTTTATGCTACATTGCATTGCAGAAAGTGTAGGAACTGGATTTCCCGTTGCTAACCTATTGATTTTTTAGTATCACAGCCGGAAAGAAAATTTAAGTTTTTTGAGATCGCAGCATTGACATTGATCAAAGCGTCACCAAATTGTGATTAAGAAAGTAATTACTGGAGAAAAAATTAATGGAAAACACAACTGAAAACAAAGAAGTACAAGACGAAGCGGTAGTGGAAACGGATACTCCCGAAGAGGAATCTGAGATTCATGCGGATGCTGAGCATGTTGCGGACGAGCATTTAAGTAAAGAGGAAGTTAAAGAAGAAGCTCATGGTGACGAGTTTAAAGAAAAGTATTTTTATTTAGCTGCTGAGATGCAAAACATGGAAAAACGTTTTCAGCGTGATAAAGAACAACTTTTAAAGTTTGGAAATGAGAAGCTTTTAAAAGATATGTTGGATATTGTGGATAACTTGGAGAGAACTCTAGGTTTTATTAATAAAGACGAAGACGAAAAAGTGAAAAATATTGTCGTGGGTATCGAGATGATTCAAAAGATGTTTATTGAATCTCTAAGTAAGCACGGATTAAAGCAAATTGAAGCGTTAGGAAAAGAGTTTGATCCTAACTTTCATGAAGCCTTGGCCCAGCAGCCTGCTGAAGGCAAAAAAGATATGGAAGTTATTCAAGTACACCAGAATGGATATACGTTAAATGATAGAGTGATTAGAGCAGCTAAGGTTATTGTCGCAAAAAACTAAATTAAATAAATACAAGGAGAAAAACCATGGGAAGAATTATCGGAATTGACTTAGGGACTACCAACTCTTGTGTGGCAGTTTTTGAGAATGGAAAGTACAAAATTATTCAAAATGCTGAAGGACATAATACAACACCATCTGTTGTTGCATTCAACGACAAGGGGGAAACTCTAGTTGGACAAGTTGCTAAAAGACAAGCAGTAACAAATCCAAAGAAAACTCTTTACGGTATTAAAAGACTTATTGGTAGAAAGGCTACAGATAAAGAAGCAAAAGAATTTGCTGCTGTTGCTCCGTTTGAAATTTTCTCTAATAAAAATGGAGATGCTTGGGTAAAAGTTGATGGCAAAGAAATGTCAGCTCAAGAGATCTCTGCAAGAGTTCTTGAAAAAATGAAAAAATCTGCTGAAGATTACTTAGGTGAAGCTGTAACTGAAGCGGTTATTACTGTTCCAGCTTACTTTAACGATGCTCAAAGACAAGCAACAAAAGATGCAGGTAAAATTGCAGGACTTGAAGTAAAAAGAATTGTAAACGAGCCAACTGCTGCAGCTCTTGCTTACGGGCTTGACCAGAAAAAAGATATGAATATTGCGGTATTCGACCTGGGTGGTGGTACCTTTGACGTATCTATCCTTGAAATTTCTGAAGATGGTGTTTTCGATGTTAAGGCAACAAACGGGGATACTTTCCTTGGTGGTGAAAACTTTGACGAAGAAATCATTAACTGGATGGCCGCAGAATTTAAAAAAGATAATGGTGTAGATCTTAAAAATGATCAAATGGCACTACAAAGATTAAAAGAAGCTGCTGAGAAAGCTAAGCACGAGTTATCTTCAACAACTCAAACTGAAATTAACCTACCGTTCATTACTGCTGATGCAAGTGGACCTAAGCATATGGTTTTAACTTTAACTAGAGCTAAGTTTGAGGAATTAATTTCTAAATATATTGATGGACTAGCTGAACCATGTAACACATGTTTAAAAGATTCTGGCTTAGATAAGAGCGAAATCAACGAAGTAATCCTTGTTGGTGGTTCTACTCGTATCCCAGCTATTCAAGAAAAAGTTAAGCAAATCTTTGGAAAAGAGCCTTCTAAAGGTGTTAACCCAGACGAAGTTGTTGCTGCTGGTGCGGCCATCCAAGGTGGGGTACTTCAAGGTGATGTAAAAGACGTTCTTTTACTAGATGT
>JBFEUX010000018.1:0-23709 GCA_041547255.1 Bacteriovoracaceae bacterium | reverse complement strand
TGGCCTACGCTATGAGCATAATGAGTATTTGTACCATTATTGTAGGAATGTTTGTTCTTTATTCCATTTTGCAAAGTCAGATGCATAAAAAGCAAAAAGATATGGCCTTGCAAAAGTTGACAGGAATGGATGAAAAACTTGTATTTAAAACGATTTATAATGAATTTCTGTTGATGGCCTTACTTGCCATGCTAGTGGGTAATTTAGTTGGTCCTAGCATTTCTATAATAGTGAGTGTCATGTTTTTGGATGGGGTTTTTGTTTTTAACTGGCCTTTCTTTTTATTTTTCAATTCTTGTTTATTACTGATTGTCTCTGTTATTATTTATCTTTCCTATCGTAATAACTTTAAGCGAAAAATAAATGAGCTCTTATTAGCGTAGTTTTTGTGCATTTGGTAAATCATTTTTTGCTATAAATAAAATGAGGAGTCTGTTATATTCAAAATCCTAGAAATTAGAGGCTCAATTGATGAATGAAGCAGCGATTATTGAATTTTTTGCGGGCTATGCCTACGATCCCATCTCAGTATATTCTTTTATTGTATTATTTATGACTGCAAGTTCTTTTGGTTTGCCTATCCCTGAGGAAATTACCTTGCTATCGGCTGGTCTGGTGGCACATATGGCGCATAATCCAGCAGAGTATCCTCCTCCCTATCCAGGGGCCCATGGAGTTAACCTGACAGTGCTGTTGATTGTATGTTTTGTTTCTGTTTTGGGTAGTGATGTTTTGATCTATTTTTTAGGTAAGTTCTTTGGGCAGAAAATAACTCATACCAAAACTTTTAATAAGCACTTTGGTAAAGAACGTTTTGAGAAAATAAATAAAATTTTTCACAAATATAGTTATTGGGCCTGTGGTTTATTTCGCTTTACGCCAGGGGTACGTTTTCCTGGGCATTTAAGTTGCGGGCTTATGGGAATCCCTGTTTATAAGTTCCTACTTATAGATGGTCTCGCAGCCTTGCTTTCGGTGCCTACCCAGGTTTATGTAGTTGCTACTTATGGAGAAGTAATTTTAAGTAAATTGAAAGAATTTAAAGTCATTTTAGTTACAGTACTTGCTGTAGTCATTGCATTTTTCGTAATAAAGCGTCTCTATCATTATATCTTAAAAAGAAGAGCTGCTTAGTCAAGTGTAGTTCCATTTACACAGACTTCTTGTTCGATTATCATAAATTATCTTTAAACTTAAAAAATAAGGAATTTAAATGCAGATTTTTGACTATATTCGCCAGGGTGGGCCTATTATGTATGTGCTCCTTATGTTAAATATTGTGGGCTTTGCCTTGTTATTTTGGAAAGCATTTTTGCTTTTTGATGCAAAAAAAGAATTTAGCACAACGGTATCAGAGCTAAAAGATCGTCTTAAATCGCTAGTTGATATCAAGGATTCCAATATCGCTATCAACGTTTTGAAAGATGAAGTGCAAATGACTGTTCATCGTTTAGAGACCGGATTAAATACGATTAAGATTATCGCCAGTATTTCTCCCTTACTTGGTCTCTTAGGAACAGTTATGGGGATTCTTTCTGCATTTAAAGTTATTTCAGATTCTGGTTTGAGTAATCCGTCTTTGTTTGCGGGTGGAATTGCCATGGCCCTTTTAACTACGGTCGGTGGACTGATCGTCGCTATCCCTCATTTTGTTGGTTATAATTATTTAGTTGGTGCACTTGATGACTATGAAATTCAATTAGAAAAAAAACTGGTTAAAGACATTTACGGACAAGGTTATGGCGAGAAAGAGTAGAAGAGAATATTTAGTTCCAGAGCTAACGCCACTTATTGATGTAGTTTTCTTGCTACTCATCTTTTTTATGGTGTCATCTGTTTTTAAAAAAGAAGAGTTGGCCTTACTGTTAAATTTACCCAAGTCAGAAACAGGTAAAACCGAGAGTGCTCAAAAAACATTTATTACTGTGGAACTGGCCAAAGACGAAATCGCCTTTGAAGGATCTAAGATTAGTTTTGAAGATTTTGAGCAAAAAATTAAAAAATTGGATAAAAAAACTTTGATAAATCTTAGGGTCGATGGTGATGTAAAGTACGACCGTCTTGTTAAAATTCTTGATTTACTACAAAAGAATCAATTGGAAAATTTAAGTCTAATTACCGTCCGAAAGGAAAAATAGTGAAATTATTTTTAGTTTTAGTTTTTATTTTTACAAGTAATCCTAGTATTGCAGCAAAATCAGCATTAGTGAAATTTGTAAAAGGGAAAGCAACTAAGCTTTTGCCTGGGAAACAACATGCAGCTAAATTAAAAAAAGGTGACCGCATTCCGGAAGATACCTCCATTGTCACAGGCCGTAGAAGTTTTGTAAAAATTGTTTTCAATGATAAAACCACTTTGAACATTAGTCCTAACAGTAAAGTCGTTGTTAGTAAGATCCCAGCCGATAAGGCCAGTATGGTTAATCTTTTAACAGGTGTTATAAAAGCGCAGGTTAAAAAAAATATTAAAAAGAAAACAAAAACCAAGTTACTCGTTAAGACTCGCACCGCCGTTATGGGGGTGAGGGGAACTAAATTTCAATCGACCTATAATCCTGTGAATAAAAACACTTCTCTGGTAACAGTTGAAGGGAAGGTCAAGATGGTAAGGCTGCAAAACCATGCAGATGCTTCTAAGATCAATATCCCTAAAAAAGATGACTTGACCAAAAAAGTGAAAAAAATAAGCAAACCAGAGCAAGTGGTGAAGTTAGATGATATTGATTCTTTAGATAATTTAATAGATACCTCTGATTCAGCGGTAGAGGTACCGGCGGGAAGATATTCAGGAGTGGTTGGAGAAATTGCCAAGCCTACTGTACCCGTTAAAATTGCACCTCAGCAATACAACGCCTTGGCCAAATCGATGAATTCAACTAAGACTGCTGAAGATGTAATGAAAGTAAGTGACACTGACCCCGCACCTGAAGGATTTGAAAACAAACAAACAGGTGATATTGCTCCTAAGGCCGGTGGGTTTGTTGATTTTACAACAGGAATTTATGTTGCACCTACTGCTAAAGCTGTTTTAGATAAAAAAACTGGAACTTTTGAAGATAAAAATATTGGTAAGGTCGACAGGATAACTGGTGATTATATCCCGCCTAAAGGGGTAAAAGTTCATCCTAAAAGAGGTTTTATAATTGATCGTAAGCTAGTGGCCAAACTTGCGAGTAATGAAGACAAAGCAAAAGTTTTAAAAACAGTGGCCATGCTTAATCAAGAAGTCGACAAACAGATCTATGAGGAAAAGCCAAAAGTAGAAGCAAAGCCTGAAAGCAAAGAACCTTCAAAATGGTGGCCTAAAAACCATATGCTGGCCTTAAAGTTTATGCCTTATTCAGATGACTACACCGTTAAAAATAAAATTGATGGTTCAAAGAAAGACTTTAATTCTGAAGGGGCCGCTTGGATTATTTTTAGCTGGATGCATGAATGGAATGAGACATGGTCTTCTCGCATTAGAATTGGTGGACAACGCTATGATATTAATGACTCGGATTTAATGAATGTTTATAAATATGGAGAGAACGAAGACGAGTTTTTCTCTCTTGGTGTGGCCTACCGTTTAAATAACAGGTTTAAATTCTTGTTTGATCTTACTGGCCGAAGTGAGTATTACGTTCTTCCGCAGGGACTTCCGGGAGATGTTTCTCTAGAAGTGAATCACGTTAGCTCTTTGGATTTAGGAGCGGATATTTTAATTAAACAATATGAAAAAGTGAGATTAAGTTTTTTAGCAACATTAAGTCTTATTGGAAAACAAGAAATCCCTGGTATCCCTGATCCATCTTGCATGGATTTTTGTGATAATCGAGAAGAAGGCGAGTTGTCTGGACTCAATCTTTCTTTTAACTTAGATTATTGGTGGCGTAAAAACTTGGGTTTAAATACCTCATTATTTTATAATCATAACTCAGCAGAAGGTGAAACCATTGAGCATACGCGTAATGCGGTTGGTCTAGGTTTGGATTTTGTTTGGGACGTCTAGTCTAAAAATGCATTGGATATTTTGACGCTGGTATTTTGCACTGCGAGGTGCAAATAGAAACCATAGTGTCATCTTGCTTTTAAAATTTACCTAATTTCATCATTATTTTTTGGCCTCTAAATTGCGTATAAGAAATGCGTTAATCTATATTTATTTTTTAAAGAGGAAAAATAAGGGAGGAAAGACATGTTGTCGTTTAGGAAATTATGCGTCATGTTGTTGGCGGTGATAATGGTCATACCATATCTCGCAAAAGCAAATGATAGACTTGATGATGAATGGGTCTCTAATTTATTAGAGGTTCGTGAGGAAGATCGTTTTTTAACTTATGGGGAGTATGCTGAAGTCGAAATCACGGCCACCGAAAATGTGGAGTTGAGTTTTCACGATGAAGTGATTCCTTTTGGTTTAGAAATAGAAAAAGTTGATGCCAGAACTTTCGTTCTTTATGGGCGTAGTGAGTTTTCTGGAAAGTTCTGTTTTTTACTTGATGTTAGAAAGCGATTTGGTGAAATGACGACTGAGCGTCTTTGTCTTTACTCAGAAGATAATGAGTATATCGCTTATCCTCAGTATGTTTCAGAACGTTTCTTAGATCCAGTAACGAGCGGAAATTTTCTCAGTTTAAACTTCAATGTTGATACTTATGATAAGGCCGTCGTTCAAACTTTAATTGCGAGCTCTGATAATTCTCTTTATGAAACGAATAATTATGACGGAATGATTACGGTCACAGGAACTCCTAGTCAGACCGGTCTTGTGGAGTTGGTTGTTCAGACGCGCGAAGTAGACTCTGAAGTTTCTACTTATAAGCAATTTGTTTTAGAAGTAAAACAAGCTAATGTCAGTTACGAATGTGCCCCTGGTTATTACTGGGATGATTATTTACAATACTGTGTTCAGGCCGAAGGACGAACTTGTGGCATTGGAACCTGGTATGATGTCGAAACAAATTCTTGTCGTGCTTATTCTACAGTAAGATCTTGTGGTATCGGTGCATATTGGGATCACTGGTTAAATAGATGTGTTATTTCTACGGGCCATAGATGTCCAATTAATTATGAATGGGATGGTTATTATAGTCGTTGTGTACGCTTACCCTATACTTGTTCCTATAATTATAGATATAGCTATACTTTAAGACAGTGTGTTCCTCTTTACCGCAATAGAACTTGTTCCATTGGAATGACATGGAACTCTTTTTACTTAAGATGTGTTCCTCGCCATAGAATATGTCGTATTGGTGAGTATTGGAATGGACGCTCATGTTATAGAAATGCAAGAGTTTGTTCTGGTGGAAGATACTATGATCCATATCGCAGTAGATGTTTACCAAGAACAACCATCAGAACTTGTCGTCCAGGTTCCGTCTGGGATTATTCATCAGGTAGATGTACGGTAAGGGTGATCAATAGAACTTGTCGATCTGGCAGTCGTTGGTCGACTCGCACTGGCCGTTGTGAGGTTTATGCTCGCAGAAGAGTCGATCGCTACCCACAAAGACCTCATAGACCAAGAGCGGACAGACCAAGAAGACCTCGTCAACCTCAGCCGATGCCGCCGAGAACGAGACCGGACAGACCAACTCGTCCCACTCCGCCAACTCGACCAACGCCGCCGCCGAGAACGAGACCAGACAGACCAACTCGTCCCACACCTCCGCCGAGAACTAGACCGGACAGACCAAGTAGACCTAGTCGGCCAAGTACTAGACCAAGTCGGCCAAATAGAGGTGGAAATTCTGGAGGGGGGCCTTCTAGACCGAGAAGAAGACGCGGATAATTCACTTCTTAAATGTTAGATCATACTATTGGCCCTGCATTATATGCGGGGCTTTTTTGTGCAACCTCAAAAGACGGGTGGACAATACCGGCCACTCTTGAAAAAATAGTGATCTAAAAAAATGGAGATCCTTATGCAGTTTAAGCAATTTGAAGAAAAACTCTTAGATTTTTTATTTGATGATCCTAATTCTTGTGTTTTTGCCGGTATAGAGAAAAATTTAGGACAGTTACCAGATCCAGGAAAAAATAAAAGGATTGCTAATCAAGGCAAGCTAAAAATGCTCACTAATACGTTGAAAGAAATTGATAAGGAGAGTTTAAGCTTTAATGAGCAAATAAATTATGATCTTTGTGGCCTACTACTGGAACAGCAACGTTTGTATTACGAGTTGGACTTGGATGGAGTTCCTCATTATATGCGTATGCCCATGGCAGCGGGAATGATCTCTAATCCTTTATTTATGTTTTTTATTAATGATCCACGTGAACCCAAAATGCGTTTAGTGAATATAATTTCACGCTTGGAAAAAGTAGATGGGTTTATCACAAGCTACTGTCGCAATATTAAAGAGCCGGTCGAGCGCTGGGTAGAGATGGAGCTGACAAAATTAAAAGGTTTACCTGATTTTTTTCAAAGCATTTACGATTGGGCAGTAGAAGTAGAGTTTAAGAATTTAGACCGTTTAAAGAAGGCAATTGGTTTTGCCAATGCCGCTTTAAAAAGATATGAGCAACATCTTTTAAATAGCAGTAAGTCTCAAAATATTCATTTGGGCCATGAACAAATGCTAGAAGTCATTCGTTCTCGCGGAATTACCTTAACACCGGATGAACTTCATCAGATTGCAAAGGATTTTACGGCCGAAAATATGCGTTCGGTAGAAGAGCTTAGAAAACAACTAATAAAAAAGTATAACCTAGCTGAAGATGCTTGTGCTCATACTGTGCAAAAATATTTAGCTGAAAAATTTCAAGTAAAAGCTAATACAGAAGATGATGAGTTTAATTATATCCTCGAACGATATGAGCAGGAGCGAGAAAAAGTTCTGGACTTTGTTAAAGAAAGAAATCTCTTCCCAGTGATGGAAGATCAGGACATGTTACTTATGAATACTCCTGGCTTTATGCGACCAACCATTCCTGCAGGTGCGATGATGCCCGCTTTGCCAATGCGTAAAGGTTGTAAAACAAGTTTAGTCTATTTAACTCTGACTAAAGACCTTGTGGATGAGCACACTGAAATTAGTATTCCTACTATGATGATTCATGAAGGAATTCCAGGACATCATTTACAGTATGCCCATGCGGCGACCAATGAGCATGATATCAGACGTATATATAATGCGAATGATTTGGCTGAAGGTTGGACCACTATGCTGGAAGATTATATGCTAGATATTGGCTATGCTGGAGACTTAGAAGACGAGATACGTTTTTCTGGTAAAAGAGATATTGCTCGTTTAGGAGCACGAGTGGCCATTGACCTTTATCTTATGAGTGGAGATAAAAAGTATTTGGACATTGGGGTAGAATGTGAGCTTGAGCACGATGATCCTTTTGTTTGTGCCGGAAATCTTTTGCAAGCGGTAACAGGTTTTGTACCAGAAAGAGTTAAAGGTGAACTTAACTGGTATTCGCAAGAACGTGGTTATCCACTTTCTTATTTAACTGGAAATCATCTTGTTTGGAAATTAAAAGAGAAGTTTAATACTCTACATAAAGATAAGTATTCTGCACAAGAGTTGGATCAGCGTTTTCATGCCCTATATCTTGGAGCTGGCAATATGCCGGTTTCGATCCTGGAGCGAGTTATCTTAAATACTATCTAAAACCCTGGCCCTTAACAGTTCCACTGTGAATTAAGTTGACTGCAGGGCCATGACTCTCAACTTCATAAAACTGGTAGTTGAAATAGGGGTGTTTATTTTCATCATAGTGAATAGTTAAGGTCATAAAACCACTGTTTTTTGAGCCCCAGACTGGAGGCTTGTTACGCAGTGAGCGGCTAGCTCCTGCTGATCCGGAGACAAAGTAATGAGTTTTGTCGTACTGGCCACAATCTTCCTGGTTGTGCTCATGGCCAGCAAGATAAGCATCAACTTTTCCCTGTGTGACTTTTTCTAAAAATATTCTTCGCAGCATGCTGGCATTACCGTGCAGACCAGATGAGTACAGTGGATGATGCCCAAGAGTTATAACTAGTTTGCACTGACTAGAAAATTCTTGTTGCAACTTTTTGAACCATTGCTGTTGAAGCATATAACGAGAGTTTGTGTCTAGGGTTATAAAACAAATGTCTTCATAGATAGTTGCATAATACATACTAGGAAATTTGATATTAGGGAATATCTTTGCAATATGTAACCAGGCAGAAGGATTGCCACGATAGTCATGATTTCCTAAGGCCATGTAGAACTCAATATTCTGTTTAAACAGCTCTTGATAGTAGTTATAAAAACGCTCCTTAAAGAGTGGGTCATCAGTACTATCTAATCCACTGTTATAGATAATATCACCTAAGTGTCTTACCTGCTGACAATTGGCCTTTACCAGAGCCGCGGCCACTTGTTTTTGTTCAGATCCACCTTTGCCACTATCACCAATAACACAAATCTTAAATCCATCTTGCAGTTTTGGGTGAATTTCAATAACACCGGGACTAGGATCATCTGGGATGATGGTGCAGCTTAGGAGCAATAGAAATAGTATTAGAAAATATTTATTGTGTTTCATAGGCTTCTCTAAAATCGAAAGCATTATGTCAGAATAAAAGTGATGTGCAAAACTGATTGGGCTATATTATTGTGCTTGGCAATATAGTTTGGCCATTAAATTTTCTGAATTAAAAGTTTACACTACCAATCAAAATCGCTAGAATCCTACCGTTTCAGTATAATTTTATACATACTTAAATACTTAAAAATAGGTGGTATTAATGGAATCTAAAGTTCTTTATCTAATCCCAGCACTGGGATTATTTGGTTTGGTTGTTATGGCCGTTAAATCTTCATGGGTCAACAAACAAGCAACTGGTGAGGCAAATATGGTTGAGCTTTCAACATATATTGCTGAAGGGGCCATGGCATTTTTAAAGGCAGAATGGAAAATTTTAACTTATTTCTCAATTGTGGCCGCAATTCTTTTAGGATGGTCGGGAACTCTTGTTCCAACTTCTTCTCCTGTGATTGCAGTTTCTTTTGTCATCGGTGCTGTGTTTTCAGCATATGCCGGTTATCTTGGGATGAATATTGCGACTAAAGCAAATGTAAGAACAACTCAAGCAGCGAGAACTAGTCTTAAAAGTGGTTTAAAAGTTGCTTTTACAGGTGGAACCGTTATGGGTCTTGGGGTTGCTGGTCTTGCTGTTTTAGGGTTAGGAACTTTATTTATCGTTTTTTATAATATGTATGTTGTTGCAGCTGGTGGAACAGCAAATGGAATGGAAATGGAAAAGGCCATTGAAGTTCTGGCTGGTTTTTCACTTGGAGCTGAATCAATTGCTCTTTTTGCTCGTGTTGGTGGTGGTATTTATACTAAAGCTGCTGACGTTGGAGCTGACCTGGTAGGGAAAGTAGAAGCTGGTATTCCTGAGGATGATGTAAGAAACCCTGCCACTATTGCAGATAACGTTGGTGATAATGTTGGTGACGTTGCTGGGATGGGGGCTGACCTTTTTGGATCTTATGTTGCGACAAATCTTGCGACAATGGTTTTAGGAAGAGAAATTATCGTTAATGACGCTTTTAATGGTCTTTCTCCAATTCTTCTTCCAATGGTTATTGCTGGAGTTGGAATTGTTTTCTCTATTCTTGGTTGTCAGTTAGTAAAAATTGCTGACGATAACGGAGATGTACAAAAGGCATTAAACTTTGGTAACTGGGCATCTATTATTGGTGTTGTTATCGCTTCATTTTTTATCGTTAGATGGATGCTTCCTGCTGAATTAACTTTAAGAGGTCATGCATTTACAAATATGGATGTATTTTACGCTATTGTTGTTGGTTCTATTGTTGGTGCTCTAATGAGTATTGTAACTGAATTTTATACAGCGATGGGAAAACGCCCAGTAACTTCTATTGTACAACAATCAGATACTGGTGCTGCTACTAATATTATTGGTGGTCTTTCTGTTGGGATGGAATCTACTTTAGTTCCTACGCTTATTCTTGCTGCTGGTATTTATATGTCTCACTATTTTGCTGGTCTATACGGTGTTGCAATTGCAGCTGCTGGTATGATGGCCACAACTGCTATGCAACTTGCAATTGATGCTTTCGGGCCAATTGCTGATAACGCTGGTGGTATTGCTGAAATGAGTGGACTTCCTAAAGAAGTTAGAGGAAGAACTGATATTCTTGATGCTGTAGGGAACACGACAGCTGCTACAGGTAAAGGTTTTGCAATTGCATCTGCGGCCCTTACTGCTCTTGCTCTTTTTGCTGCTTTTGTTGGATTAGCAGGAATTGATTCAATTGATATTTATAAAGCAGATGTTCTTGCTGGTTTATTTATCGGTGGGATGATTCCTTTTATCTTTTCTTCTCTCGCAATCGCTGCTGTAGGTAGAGCTGCAATGGAGATGGTTAAAGAAGTTAGACGCCAATTTAAAGAAATTCCTGGTATTATGGAGCACAAAGCGAAGCCTGAATACGATAAATGTGTTGCTATTTCTACCGAAGCTTCTTTAAGAGAAATGATGTTACCAGGAGCGATCGCACTTATTACTCCAGTTGTTGTTGGATTTTCTTTTGGGCCAGAGGTTCTTGGTGGTCTACTTGCTGGTGTAACTGTTTCTGGTGTTTTAATGGGAATGTTCCAAAACAATGCCGGAGGTGCATGGGATAATGCTAAGAAGTCTTTTGAAGCTGGTGTTGAAATCAACGGCAGAATGGAATACAAAGGTTCAGATGCTCACAAAGCTTCTGTTACTGGAGATACTGTAGGGGATCCGTTTAAAGATACTTCAGGTCCTTCTATGAATATTCTTATCAAGCTTATGTCTATTGTATCTTTAATTATTGCTCCTCATATTTCGGTTAAAGGAGTGGGACATATGGATCACAGTGGGCATGGTCATTCTGGCTTAGATAAATTAAACCCAGAAGTTAAAGAAGTAAGACATGTTGAACAAGAAGTGGTTAAAGACGTTCAGAATGTTGAAATGCACTAAAAAGAAATGACATTTAAAAAAACATAGAAGGCCCTCACTTGAGGGCCTTTTTTATTAATTAAGCTATTTTTTAAACCAATCTGTAATATCAAAACTGAAGGAATGAAGATTTTTATGGCCAAGCTCTGATAGTTTTTTAACGACTAAACTAGAACGCTCTCCATGAGCACAGAAAAAATACACAGGCTTTTCTTCTTTTAAATGTTTGCTTAAAGGATGTTCGCTATCTTGTAAAATCGCATCTATATTTTTGTAGGGGATATGAATAGATCCTTCAATCGTACCTTCCTGTTTGATCTCTGAGTTTTCTCTCAAGTCTATCATCATGGTATTGGGATCTTTATTTATGTTTTTGGCCTCTTTTAACGTTACAATTTCATCTTGGCTTAAGCCTGTGAGAATATCATTACCTAAGGCGAGGTTCGCCGGCACGGCCACTTCCATTTTCTTGGGATAGGGAAGATTTAGATTATCCATGATTTCGATAAATTCAGCTTCAGATTTTCCGGAAATTCTGGGATTTTTTTTCTTTTCAGTTCCAAGGGTCGTCATATTTTCATTCTTATAGTCATGGCCTGGCCAGACGAGAGTATCCTCAGGTAACTTAAACAGTAACTCGGTAATTGAATGATAAAGCTGCCTAGCACTTCCTCCCTGAAAGTCGGCCCTACCATTACCGCGAATAAAAAGAGTATCACCTGTGAAGAGCATGCCTGGAGTATAAAAGCAATAGGACTCCTGAGTATGGCCAGGAGTAAATATGGCCTTAAGCTCAATATCCTCAATACTGATAATGTCTCCATCTTTAAATCGTTGAGAAACCAAACTCGTTTTAGCTTCTTGCCCGATCATAGTCATACAAAATGTTCGATCGCGTAAAGCACCCATTGCAGAAATATGATCTGCGTGAATATGCGTGTCTATGGCCTTAATTAGCTTTAAATCATGGGCATCAAGGAATTTTATGTACTCATTAACTTGCTCTAAAACCGAATCTATGATCAAGGCTTCGCCACCCTTCTTATTAGCAAGAATATAGCTAAAACTGGAACTTACAGGGTCAAAAAATTGTTTAAAGATCATATTCATTCCTCGATAATGCCGGTCTTGTACCTCTTGGATTATTCTGAGGGCCATGTATATGCTAGCGCCAACAGCGCAGAGTGTTGATGATATTTGAGATGGCGTCCCTTGTGATTTATCAATTTAAAATAAAGCAAAAGAATCACGTATGTAGGGTAAAGTATGGACAAATTCTTACGTTGTTTAACTTGTAACTATTTTAAATTATAGGGATTTTTGCTGTTTTTCAAACAAACGTTTGAATTGTTATACAGATATGCTACCTTTGATTCAAACATTTGTTTGAATTAAGGGAGAGCTATTATGGGCCGTTTTTTACTGTTGCTATTATTTTTTGGAAGCACTAGCTTTGCAAGTGAATTTCTTATCACTGAAACTTCCTTACTTAAACTTGCTAACAAATCTAATCCGAGCATGGATGAGATTGAGGCCAGTTTTCTTGCTTCTAAAGTACAGGCCGAGGAATTAAAGGATAAGTTTGGTTTTGAAGCTTATGCCGGTTACAACCATCAAAAAACCAGAGAGAAGGCCCTGATTTCTTTTATGCCAGTCTTTTCAAATATTAATCAATATCAAGTTGGGGTAAAAAAATACACTAAGTATGGACTTGTTCTAGATTTGCATCGCTCGGTTGATACCAGAAGTGCTAAAAGTACCCCGGTTTCTGCCAGTAGCTATAATGACCTTACCTCTGTTACAGATGAATTCGTTGTGCAAATGGATCTTTGGAAAGATTTTATGGGAACGATGACCCGCGCTCAATTTGATAATGTTCAGGATTTAAAGAAAAAAGATAATTTACAAAAAGAGCTATCCAAGTCTGTTCTGCTTAACAATATCAGAAGAGTTTATTGGTCCTTGGTCGCCAATAATGAAAAGATTCGTATTACCAAAAGATTATATATTGCTGCTAAAAAGCAAGCTGCTGATGCAAAAAGAAGAAAGGCCAACTCTATTTCAGATAAAGCAGAAGTGGCCATGTTTGAATCGCTCGTTCACCAGCGCAAAGGCTCTTTATTGTCCTTAGAATATGAGCGAGAAACTATGCTTAAAAATTTAAGAGACCTCCTCCCATCTCTTAATGGAAAAGAGCTAACTCTTGTTGATTATGATATAAAAAAGGCAAATCTTGAAGTACTTGCCTGTTCAGCCAAAATTGATGGGCAACAGGGAATTCCCTTTGAGCATACCCATTATGATGAGATCACATCTTTACTTAGGTCCATGCAGGGAAGACAAAAAAGTATTGATCAAAAATATGATGATGTGGATTTAAAGTTTGAATTAAAAATGAAAAGAACTGGTGTGGCCTCTGATCAAGTGGGTAGTAACTTTTATGGAGACTACGATTCAGCACTTCAGGACTTTGAAGACAATAATCGTAGTGGGATGAGTGCAGGCTTGATGCTTACCATTCCCTTCGGAGAAGATAAGGGAAGCACAGCTGCTGTAAAAGAGGCTTTAAGTGATAAACAATTCAATGCTCATATTGATAAACTTGATGCCAATGTAAAGGCCACTCATCGAAAGGTAAAGCAAGCAGTTCGTTTGTTAAGCTTTATGGTGAATGAGCAGAAATTAAATAGTAAGCAACTAACTATCCGGGTAAAAGAAATGAAGAAAAAATATGCTCAAGCCCGTATTCCTGAATACGCCCTTATTCAAGATGAAAATGATCTATTGCAAAGTGATTTGGCCATTGTAGAGACACAGTTGTTAGTTGTGAACACTATCTTAGATTATCTCTCTGTTTTTGATACTTATCCTTGCACGTTCAATAGGAAATAATATGTCCAATTTAATAAAATTTTTCTTAAATAACCATAAATTTACACTAATGCTTTCCATTATGGTTTTGGTGTTCGGTTTCATGGGAATGATGAAACTCAATGCCGAATCATTTCCAAGTGTTAATTTTGCAATGGCCGAAATCACTACCAGTTATGAAGGAGCTACTGCCAGTGATGTGGAAACAAAAATTACAAAACCTATCGAGGATAAAATTCGCGAAGTATCTGGCCTAAAAGATGTAAAATCTGTCTCAAAAACAGGACATTCCAGAATTCTTGTTCGTGTTGATATGGACAATGAGGATGAGGATGAAGTTCTTGATGAATTACAAAAAGCGGTGAAAGAAGTGAATAATCTTCCTGCTGATTTACAAGAGGATCCTCATTACATGGAAATCAACTCCGAAGAGTTTCCAGCGATTGAACTCGCAATTGTGGGTGATAATACCAATCGTGCTCGTGACTTAATGGCAGATAATTTAAAAGAAGAGTTAGAGGATTCAAAAAAAGTAAAAAATGTTAGACTGGTTGGCTTTAAAAAACGTCAATTTAATATCCGTTTAGATGAGAAAAAATTAGAGCAATATCATATTGGATTAGAAGAGGTTTTGGCCAAAGTGAGTGCCAGAAATGTTTCTATCCCCGGGGGAAATTTAGAATCAAATGGAGTTCGTAGTTTGGTTCGAGTTGAGGGGAAAATATCCAATGCGCAAGAACTGGAAGAGCTTCTTGTCAGATCAAATTTCTCCGGGCAAAAAGTACAATTAGGTGATATAGCCGTTGTTACTGATGGAGAGGAAGAGGCACAAACTCTGGCCAGCTATAACGGTAGCGAGTCCACTTTTTTAATTGTTAATAAAAAAGCCGGAGCAGATACGATAAAATTGGTTGAAGAGGTTGATGCTATCGTAGAAAAGTTTAAGGCTCAGTATCAGAATAAATTTGAAGTATACGTTTACAATAATGAAGCTGAAAAAGTTAAAAAGAAATTAGATATTTTAAGTTCTAATGCTATTTCAGGGCTTGTTTTAGTTATTATTTTTCTTTTTCTTTTCCTCCCAGGAAAAATTGGATTAGTAGCTAGTATGTCACTTCCCTTGGCGGTTATGGCGACTTTTGGTTTTATGCCAATTTTTGGTATGAACTTGGATGCAGTTACAATTCTCGCTCTGGTAATTGCTCTAGGAATGTTGGTTGATAACTCAGTCGTTATTTCTGAGAACTTTGCCAGGTTACGAAGTGAAGAGGGCTTAGGGGTTAATGAAGCGGCCTTAAAATCTGTTGAGCAATTATGGCTTCCTATTACAACGACTGGCTTTACTACTATTGCTGCTTTTTTACCTATGTTGGTAACCAAAGGGATTATGGGGCAGTTTATAAAATTTATTCCTATCGTAGTTAGCATTTCTCTTTTGATTTCTTTAGGAGAAAGTTTTTTCTTTCTGCCTATGAGACTGCGTTATGCTGGAAAAAATGTAAAAGTATTAACTCAAGATGATAAGAAAGACTGGTTTCATAAGTTTATCGTTAAGTTTGAAAGATTTATGGATAAGATGGTTGCCCATCGTTACTTAGTGGCGCTTGGCTTTGGTGCGACTTTGCTAGGAGCACTTCTTCTTATGAGTCTTGGTAATAAGTTTATGCTTTTCCCTCCGGAGCAAACAGAAATCTATATAGGTCGGATTGAAATGCCACGGGGGACAACTGTTGAGAAAACCCATGAAGAAATGAATAAAATTTATCAGCAAATTGATGCGAACCTAGGTGATTGGGTGAAAGGCATAACTGTTAGAGCAGGAATTTCTTCTATGGGACCGATGGATCCAAAAGGGGCCACCGGGGAAAATCATGGGATATTTCTCATCTACGCTTCTGATTACGCCAAATATAATGTTTATTATACTGAGTTCTTGGCCAAACTCAGAAAGGCTACATCGAAGAGCGCAAAGGATCTCGCTTTTGAGGCACGTGCTAATGGGCCGCCTGTCGGAGAACCTATCAATGCAACCTTTCGATCAAATAATACTGAAAGTTTAAATGCAGTTGTAAATAAAGTAATGGAAAAGTTGGGGGCCATTCCGGGAGTTCGTGATTTGAAAACAGATGCGATCCTGGGTGAGGATGAAATTCAGGTCGATATTAATTATGCTAAAGCTGATCAATTGGGCTTAAGTGTTAACTCAATTGGTTCAGCTATTCGTACCGCTCTTTCTGGAAAAATGATTTCAAAAGTTACTTTGGATAATAAAGAAGTCGATTTGAACGTGCGTTATCTTAATGATTACCGGCAAAATTTAAAAAATATTAAAAAAATTCATACGATGGATAAAATGGGTAATTTAGTTCCCGTGAGTACTGTGGCGTCTCTTAGTTCAGAAGGTGGTTCCCACGAAATAAAACGTTTCGACTTTAAGCGCTCTAAAACCCTCACTGGTGATGTCGAGGAAAGTAAGATTACGAGTGTTGATGCCAATAAAAAATTGGAAGAGATTTTTAAGGAAGTATCATTAGATTATCCAGATGTTTCTCTCGTATTTGGTGGGGAAGGAGAAAGCACCAAGGAATCTATGCAATCTTTGGCGCAGGCATTAATCATCGCTTTAATCGGGATTTTTGCTCTTCTGGTTTTCTTGTTTAAATCTTATTTAAGACCACTCATTATTATGTCCACCATCCCCTTGGGGCTTGTTGGTTTTTCCATTGCATTTTTCTTTCATAATAAACCCATATCTTTTCTAGCAATGATTGGTGTTATTGGCTTGGCAGGAATAATCGTAAACTCCGGTATCGTATTAATTTCGTTTATTGATCAATTGCGAGAAGAAGGAAAACTAAGTTTACATGATATTTTGGTAAAAGCTTCAGGGTTGCGATTAAGAGCCGTTTTAGTAACTTCTTTAACAACAGTTTCAGGTTTACTTCCAACTGCATATGGTATTGGGGGCAGTGATGCCATGTTAGTTCCTATGACTCTGGCAATGGCCTGGGGCTTAACTTCCGGGACAATCCTTACTCTTATTTGGGTTCCTTGTGGCTATGCTATTTTAGAGGATATTCATAATTACTTTTTCAAAGATGATGGTCCAGAGCTATCAGCAGAAGATTTCGTTGCTATAAATCCGGAGCCTAAAAATATTGGGCATGGAGGTACGGTTTAATGAGCGATTTAACTACTAAAGAAAAAATCTTGGAGAATTCGCATAAGCTTTTTGCTGAAAAAGGTTTTAATGGGGTAAGTATTCGAGAAATCGCAAAAGAATGTGATGTTAATATCGCTGCGATAAATTATCATTTCAAAAATAAAGAAAATTTGTATCTTGCTACTATACGTTCTAGCCTGGAACAAAGTGAAGCTGCCATTCAATCAATTTACAATGAGCTTAGTGATAGAAGTATAGAAAATTTCTCATTGGCGGTTTATAAGTTTTTTAAACAGCACTCAGAAGATTTAAAAACG
This sequence comes from Bacteriovoracaceae bacterium, assembly GCA_041547255.1. GTDB lineage: Bacteria > Bdellovibrionota > Bacteriovoracia > Bacteriovoracales > Bacteriovoracaceae. Next base: position 6,434 of record JBFEUX010000018.1, on the reverse strand, counting down.
GCCTTTAAATTAGTGATCTCTAGTGATAAGCACTATGACTCTCTTGGCGAAGGTGAAACCATATTTAAAGGCCCTCCTGGGGGGGAATTTTTTTATGAATGTCTTGCTCAGGAGTTTCCTAAGGCGAAGCAAGAAGACATTTTATGGGCGGTTAGAACAATCATTACTCAGGTTATTCATAGGGCCATGATGTCATGTAACCCTTCCGTTTGCGAATATTTGAAATCCACCGGCGGTACCGGTGATATCTTTCAAAAAGATGTGGAGAGGTTGGTAAGAGTGGTGAAAGCAGATCTTGCTTAAACTTGAGTAAAACTCTTTTACAGTTGGCATAATCTTGTCCTTATTCGACAATGTGAGAATAAGGATTTTTTTATGGATTATCAGAAGCATTTGTTGCGCGATCGGCGTTTTTGGCCCAGTTTTTGGACTCAGTACTTTGGTGCCTTTAATGATAATGTTTTTAAGAATGCACTAGTGATGCTCATCACTTATAAAAGTTACCGCTTGGGGGCGTTAACGCCCGAGTCGATGGTGGCCCTCTGTGGTGGAATTTTTATTCTTCCCTTTTTTTTATTTTCGGCCTTAGCTGGACAGATATGCGATAAATATCCAAAGCACCAATTAATTTTTTACATAAAAATTTGGGAAATCTTAGTCATGCTAGTTGGGGCTTACGGATTTATTGCTCAACAGGTTGAGGTGTTGATTGGGACTCTGTTTGTTATGGGCTTACAATCAACTTTTTTCGGGCCGGTAAAGTACTCTATACTACCGGAGCTTATTAATGATAATGAGTTAGTTCATGGTAACGCTTTGTTTAGTATGGGGACATTTGTTTCCATTTTACTGGGCATGATTCTTGGCGGTACTCTTATCGCAGATAAAGCATCTGGGGATCTCTACGTTGCAATAAGTGTCGTTTTATTTGCTATTATTGGAGCGTTATTTAGTTTGAAAATCCATTCCCTTAAGGCGAATGCGCCGGAGCTTAAAATAGAGTATGGTTTGTTCAAGCCTACCTGGCACATTATTAAGATCACCAAGCAGACAAAAAGTGTTTTCCTGGCCGTAATGGGGATTTCCTGGTTTTGGTTTTTAGGGGCGGCCCTCTTATCTATGTTTCCTCCTTATGTAAAAAATCTTATTGGCGGAAGTGAATATGTGGCGACACTATTTTTGGCACTTTTTAGTATTGGTGTCGCAGTTGGCAGTATCCTTTGTAGTAAGTTAAGTCGAGAGCGTTTAGAGTTGGGACTGGTCCCATTTGGAACATTTGGAATGAGCTTATTTATCCTGGATTTGTTTCTGGTAGGGAATCCAGTGCCTATGGCCCCAGATAATAATGGAATCTTGCCCTTTTTGAATAACCCTGCCTATTATCGAATTATTTTTGATGTATTTGCTTTTTCTGCTTTCTCTGGTCTTTATACCGTGCCTTTAATGACTTTTATTCAGCAACGCTCAGCTGAGGGGGAGCGTTCAAGAATAATAGCTGGCTTGAATGTGTTGAATGCTCTTTTTATGGTGGGCTCAGCGGTGATTCTTACTATTTTTTATCAAGTGTTGCATTTGAGTATGCCGCAAATTTTCGGAATATGGGCGCTTATCAACTTTCTGGTTTCACTGTATATTTATACTGTCTTACCTGAATTCTTATTGCGTTTTGTTGCCGTCATCGTTACGCGAATTATGTATCGACTTAAATTGGTAGGTGGCGAGCATATTCCTGATACGGGGGGATGTATTCTAACATGTAATCATGTAAGCTTTGCAGATTGGTTAATTATTTATGCCGGGATCAAAAGACCAGTGCGCTTTATTATGTACTATAAATATATGCAGATACCTTTAGTAAGGTTCTTATTTCGAGATGCTAAAGTAATTCCCATTGCTGGACAAAACGAGGATCCCGAAATTTTGGCCAAGGCCATGGATGCAATTGAACAAGCCTTAAATGCTGGAGATATTATATGTATCTTCCCTGAAGGTGAGATTACTAATAATGGTGATATGAAGCGATTTAGATCTGGCATAGAGTTTATCTTAAAGCGAGTAGCGGTTCCTGTTCTACCTATGACACTTGATGGTCTGTGGGGTAGCTTTTTTAGTCGTAAGTACAAAGGCAAAGCATTGAGTAATCCTTTGGTGGTGTTTCATAAATGGCGCAGACGCGTCGAGCTTAAAGTTTATGAGCCTTGGAATCCCCAGCAGGTCAGCGCGGAGAAATTAGAGCGTTTTACTAGAGATAGGCTTTCTCAATAAGCCTGAATACAGTTCGTTATAGAGGTGTTTTTACTTTATCACTCAAGTTCTTTGTGAAAGTTTAGTGAATCTTAAGTATTTTTTAATGTCTAGCCGAAAAGCCTAACATGGAAGAAATCGATGTAAGAGACCTTTATAAATTTATTAAAGAAGGTAAGAAGAAATACTACTTTATTGATATTCGAAACGCCGAAGATTATAAATTTTCTTACGCCGAATTTTCTGAAAATATCGATTCAAAACTAGAATTAACTTCCAAGTTTGCAGATTTGGAAGATAAAAATGCTTATATTTTCTTTATGTGCTATTTGGGTAATTCTTCACTCATCATGCAGAATTTTTTCCGACAGAAAGGTTATAAAAATGCCTTTTCAGTTGCAGGTGGTTACGCAGCCTGGAAGAAAGCCGGATTACCAGTTCATCAGCTTTATCGGGATGTTCAAACCATTGATAAAATGGATCTGAAAGATTTGACCACAGCAGATGATCATAAAAAAGTAAGCTCAAAAGATCAACTGGAGTTACTAGGGATTATGAGTGCTGGTATTTTTCATGAAATAGCTAATCCACTAACGATTGTAGATGTAGGGGTGAAAGTTTGCGCTAAAAAGTTCTCCCAAGCGACAGACGAGTATACGGTTGAAGCTTTTGATAAAGCCTGGCAAGAGCTAGATAATCAGTTTTTGAATATTTCACGTTCCGTTGAGCGAATGAAGCATATTTTACAAGTGATGAGTGCTCTGAGCTATAATGTGGAACTCGAAAAAATGGAAGAGATAAAAATGGAAGACTTTGTCGATGAGTTAGAATTTATTCTAAAAATTGGCGATAAAATTGATGTCAATTTTGAATTGGATAAAAAGGCCAGCGAACAAGGTTGCTGTGTTAACAAAAATCAATTAATCCAAGTTATTCTCAATCTTGTTAATAATGCTAAACATGCAATTGAAGACCTGGAGGATCAGTGGGTTAAAGTTGCTATTACCATATTAAATGATAGCCTGCTTATTGCGGTTACGGACTCGGGTGATGGAATTAATGATGAAACTTTGGAAAAAATAGTACAACCCTTGTATACCACAAAAGAAAAGGGCAAGGGGACTGGATTAGGCATTCCAGTGGTAAAGAAGCTGTGTGTGGCCAATGGAGGCAAGCTTTATTACGATCGGGCCAATCCAAATACCAGCTTTGTTTTCTCCTTTAGGTGCGAAGTAGATAAGTAGATTTTACACACATTCTTGAAATTTTCGTGTTTTAAACTAGATTGTTTCCTAAACGAATCACAAGGAAACAACCAATGTTAAAATCTCTCATGCTTTCATTTGTATTTTTTAGTCTTAACGCTATGGCGATAGAAATAAAGCCTCTACCATCGCAAGCCTTCAAGCAGCTACAAGATAAAAATGTTGCCTTCATGGATGATGAAAGCAGTAGAAATTTAAACTATGATTTTAATGGAATCGTAAAGCTTAATAATTGCTCTGGTGCTTTAGTGCGTTTTACGGGTATGCCTCTATCCAAAAATGCCTTGGTTTTTACTAATGGCCATTGTGTTACTGAAATTGGTAGTTTTTTAAAGCCTGGAGAGGTTGTTACTGATCTGGGCACAGATCGACCTGTGAAAATTTATAATATCAATAATAAGTTGAAGTGGGTAAGAGCACAGTCTTTAGTTTACGCAACCATGACCGGCACCGACCTCGCTATCTATGAATTAAATAGAACTTACGCAGATTTAGAGTCCATGGGAATTAGTGCTTTTACTCTAAAAGAGCAGCATCCAACAGTGAATACTCAAATTGATATTGTTTCCGGTTACTGGGATCGTGGTTATCGCTGTTTTATTGATGGATTTGTTTACGATTTACGAGAAGGTGATTGGACTTTCACAGATTCTATTCGCTATTCCAAGACAGGTTGTGAAACGATTGGTGGAACTTCTGGTTCTCCTATTATTGAGTATGGAACTCGTAACGTAATTGGCATAAATAATACTTCCAACCAGGGCGGTCGCGCCTGTACCATAAATAATCCTTGTGAGGTGAATCAGCAAGGACAAGTTAGTTCTATGAAGCGCTCTTATGGCCAGCAGACTTATCAAGTTTATGGCTGCTTAACAGCCGATTACGTACTTGATTTACATCTGCCTAGCTGTACTCTTGCAAGATAATTGATAATTGAAAAAAGCTGCCAGTTGAGATAAGTTAGGGCCGAAATTATTAATTTAAAAATTGGGGTGATCATTATGCGTGATTTTGCTGAGCAGATATTTAAGAATTTAGAAAGTAATGGCTTTCCTCATAAGCGGGTTTCTCTTCCCACAGAAAAAATGTATGAAATAGCGGATAATAAAGGCGTAAGCCTTAATGCCGCATTAGACTTGCTTAAGAGCGAACATGCCGTTGATTATAGCATTGGAGATGACAAAATTATCTTCAGTCAATCTATAGATAATACTGAGGAGAATGATCCTTTTGCGGGAATGGATCAGGCGCAAATGATGCAAAAAGCACAAGAGATGATGTCCCAAATGGATCCTGCAGAGCTTAAGCGCATGCAAGACATGTTTATGAATATGTCAGAGCAAGAAAAAACTGAGCTTATGCAAAAAGGAAAAGATCTAGGGATCATCTGACGGATATATTTGAAATGTCTTTGTAAATTAACTAATTAGCGCATTTCAATCTGTAAAAACTATAGACTTTATTTCCAAAAGGTATAAATATTTTTAACTTGATTACATCGAGCTAAAGGGGTTATTGATGATATTCAACAAAATAGCAATTTCATTGGTCACAGTTATATTAGTTACAAGTTGTGGCCCGCACAAGAGTAAAAGTATTAATAAAAAACAACAAGTTGATTATCCTAAGGCAGCTATTGAGGAACTAGTTAGCTCTTCAGAAGAGAAAGAAGGGATTACTGAATGGCAACATGCTGATGTGGCAACCAGCTGGTTTGGGGTTAGTGCAGACAAAACTTATGCCGATTTTAAACTAAAGCAGCAACGTCAAATTGTCGTGGCCGTAATCGATTCGGGTGTTGATATCTACCATGAAGACCTTAAAGAAGTTATTTGGGTAAATAAAGATGAAATTCCGGGTAATGGAATTGATGATGACAATAACGGTTATATTGATGATATTCACGGCTGGAATTATATTGGTGGAGCTGATGGCCGACATGTAAATGAAGAACAACTTGAAGATACTCGTTTATTGAAATCATTTATGAAAAGAGTTGAAGCCGGTGAAGTATTAGCGCAAGCGGAGAAGGATTTATATGCAAAGCTTAAGCTGGATGTGGAAGAAAATCGAAAGAAATTTAGAAAGCTATATGAAGAAGCTGCAAAAGACTTACAAACGATAACTAAAGCTTTGGCCATCTTAAAAGAAAAATTAGGTATTACAGAGCTTAAAACCAGAGAAGATATCGAGGCCATTACTTCTACTGAAGCTGAGATCGTAACAATTAAAGCAGAGCTTTTAGAACTATGGGATGCTTACGGTAAACGCGGATTTGCTGGAATAGAAAGACGTGTCGACAAAGCCAGATATTACTCGGAAATTGGGTATAATATTAATGTGGATATGCGTAGTGAAGTTGTAGGCGATGATCCAGATGACTTTAGTGATATTAAATATGGAAATAATGACGTTAAAGGACCTGATAGCAGGCATGGAACTCATGTTGCCGGTATTATTGCAGCTGTTAGAAATAATGGAATTGGTATGAACGGAATTGCTGCTAATGTTAAAATTATGGTCCTAAGAGTTGTTCCTAATGGTGATGAAAGAGATAAAGATATCGCATTGGCCGTTAAATATGCGGCTGATAATGGAGCTCATATTATTAATATGAGCTTTGGAAAGCGCTATTCTCCTAACAAGACTCAAGTGGATGCCGCTTTTGAATACGCTGCGAGTAAAGATGTCTTATTGGTGCATGCCGCTGGAAATGATGCTAAAAATGTAGACAAAGGAACCAATAATTTTCCTAATAGCTATAAATTGGGAACAGGCGTTTTAAAAGTGGATACAATTCATAATTGGATCGAAGTAGGAGCATCTACTCGTTTTGATAATTTAAACCTGGTGGCCAGTTTCTCAAACTATGGGGATGAAGCCGTTCATGTGTTTGCTCCTGGTCATAAAATCTATGCCACTATT